>CAIYUY010000339.1 GCA_903929485.1 uncultured Desulfuromonadales bacterium | reverse complement strand
TTGCCGAATTGCGCTCCGGAATAGGCGAAATACTCCGTGACGACGGACGCCGAAGCGAGGGATGAGACAGCCAATGACAGTGACAGCGCAACGAACACAACCTTGAAAACAGCACGATACATTTAAAACCTCCGATTACCTGCATGGCTCCGAAAAAATCAGACCAGGACGGAGCCGTCGCCTTGGCGCTGAAACGCCGGAACTCTTGTTCACGGAAGATGATCAAGAGTTCCGGTGTTTCCCGCAAAGTGCAGCAGCCGTGCCGTCCCCCACCGATGTCACCCGGACCACGACAGGGCGACAAAACAGGACGATCCCCGAAAGCGTCTACATTTCAACGGCTCTCGCCCACCTGGGAGCGCTTGGTAACGCCCCCCAGGGTCTAAGACGAAATTAAACTTAATAATCCTGTCCCGCGACTGGGGCGCCGGATACTCAATTGCATCGAAATGCATCGAAATGCATCGAAATGTAACGGTATAATTGGCTGAAATATAACGGAAAACAGTGCTTTAACGGCCACGGTTCCGCCATATGGCCGGAGGCTGGAGAAGACCCAACAGAAAAAACAGGGGATTCGGTGTCGGGAAGAGTGCGGGAGCCAACAAAAAAGCCGTTCCGGACTTATTACGTTCCCGGACCGGCTTTTTGTTTTTTGTGAGAAAAGAATATTATTTTACAGGGATACACCCCTTGAGAGTGAAACCGTAGCGGGGATGCTGAAAGGCGTGCGTGGTGGGGAAGAGCGCGAAGAGCCACCCTTTGTAAATCTCTCTCTTTTCTTCGAAAACCTTGATGCGCGCCGCCGGATTCTTCGCCTCGTTGGACTGGGAAGTAAGAACAGTCCCCTGCATGATGAAGTGAGGCAGGAAATTTTCCACCTCAACGGAGATACCGGAATTGGGGAGAGCCCTCCGAGTGCCGATGGGAATCTCGTACTCCAACTCCTTGCCGGTCTGCTTGTCGGTAACACCGATGACAACCGCCCGCCATTTCCCCATGGAGAGGGGTGACTCCACGACGGTTGTCTGCTTTGCAGTTCCTTGCCCGTGAGCGTTTATCGTTATCGTTTTATCTTCCTTGCCGCTGCACGCTGCGAGCAGGAAGAGAGCCACTCCCATGCCGCCCAGAAACCGAAGCGCATGTCGTATCAACTTCATCCATCTTCCCACGGGTAATGCTTGCAAGTTCAGTCCTTACATATGAATGTTGTAGCGACTTTTTCCACGTTTATTCATACTTATAGCACATATATCCTTATGCGACAAAGATATTTCATTTTTTCGCGCCCTGGCCGGAAGGAGAGCAAGACGCTTAAGCAACCCGAAAAGCTATTTACCACAGGATCGATCCGCCGTGACAAGAAGAATCTCCGATTTCACGGGGTGAACATCCGATCAGATACGCCATTTAACGGCCTCCGCTGGAAGCAAGCCGCCATTTAGCCATGATCAACACCCAAAACATCCGACAATTCGCCCGCGAAGTCGGATTCCTTGGACACTCCCCATCCGTCATATTTGGCACATTTTTTGCAGCGATATGAAATTTAACGCTTTGATTTGAGCTGTCCCCCTCCCGCAAGTGAAGAAACTGAGCGGACACTATCGTCCGCCACCATCCGCTTTAAACTTAGTTCGTTGGGCAATGAGGAACCTCTAGCCATGGATGCAGAAGAACAGAGAAACGCCCCCCCTCGGATCGCATCAAGCACAATCTTGTTCAAACTGCTCCCGTTCCTGGTGCTGGCCATCAGCTTGGCAACCACCTTCGCCATGTGGCGCATGCTGGATAACGGTTTTAAACAGGAAGCCCAACACGACTTCAAGGACAAAACCAAGGATATCGTCTTCCTGATCAATGAAGTATTGCGCGACCATGAGCAAGTGCTCAGGGGGGGGGTCGGCCTGTTCAACACCAACGACAACGCCACCCGCGACCAGTGGCACCGATACGTCTCCACTCAGCAATTCAACCGGATTCATCCCGGCATCGTCAGTGTAGGCTATGCCGCGTGGCTGAATCCCAAGGAAAAGCAATCCCATGTCAGGGAGATTCGCGCCGAGGGATTCCCGGAATACCGGATCCGCCCCGAAGGAGAACGCCTGTTCTACAGCGCCATCACCTACCTTGAGCCTTTCATCGGGTTAAATCGACTCGCCATCGGCTACGACATGTACTCCGAACCGATCAGGCGAAGAGCCATGGAGCGGGCTCGGACCAAGGGGCTAACCACCCTTGCCAGCGGGATCACCTTTGATCAGGAGACCGAGCAACAGAATCAGCAGGGAATGGTGATGTATCTGCCGGTTTACCGTCAAGGAGCGCCGCTCCTTAGCATGGAGCAGCGCCAGACAGCACTCAAGGGGTTCGTCTTCAGCCCTATCAAGGTGAAGGAGTTCATCTACGGAACCCTGGGCTCATTACCCACGGAAATCGCCTTTGAAATCTTCGACGGGGAGACATCACGAGCGGATAAACTCATGTTCAGCTCCCTGGCCAGTGAGAAACTATCCCTCCCCGGCGGCTACCAACCGGACTTGTCCTCTACTCAAAAAATTGAAGAGTATGGCCGAACCTGGACGATCACCTTCAAGACTCTTCCCTCCTTTACCCACGAATTTCACCGGGTCACTTCACGAGCGGCCCTGGGAGCCGGTATTCTGGTCAGCCTCCTGCTGGCAACCATCACGTACACTCTACAGACAACCCGCGACCGGGCGCTGGTGCTGGCCAGGGGAATGACAAAAGAGCTGGGCGAAAGCGAAGAAACAATACGCCTGATCCTGAATACCGCGGGAGAGGCCATTTATGGAATCGATACCAACGGCTGCTGCACCTTCTGTAACCCGGCGACTCTCCTGCTTCTGGGATACGGCGCCGAGGAGGAACTGCTGGGTAGAAACATGCACAATCTGGCCCATCATTCCCACTCCGACGGGACAGAGTATCACTGGCAGGAGTGTCCCATCTCCAGGGTCATCGAGACCAACGCCGGGCGCCATCTTGACGACACGCAGTTCCGGAGACGCAACGGAGAGAGTTTCCCCGTGGAATGCTGGTCCATGCCCAAGTACAAGGACGGACGAGTTATCGGCGCCGTGGTATCGTTCATCGACATCACCCGGCGCAAGCAGAGCGAGTCCGCCGTGAAGAAGCAGGCGGAACAACTGCGTCAGGAGGTTACCGAGCGAAGAGAAGCCCAGCTGTCACTGCTGCACCATCAGCGAGAGCTGGAAGCGCTGAACCAGGCGCTGGAGGAGCGGGTGGCCGGCGAGGTCAAACAGAGCCGAATAAAAGATCAGGCGCTGGTGCAGCATGAAAAAATGGCATCCATAGGGCAATTAGCCGCCGGCGTGGCCCACGAAATTAACACCCCCATGGCGTTTATCAGCAGTAATTTGAGCATCCTTTCCCGGTATTTCGACCAACTGAGCCTGGACAATGAACAGGCGAACGGATCGTCCATGCGGGATACCGGCGGGGTGCGCAAGAGCTCCCTCAGCACGGAACAGATCCTGGCCGACGGAGTCGACCTGATCGCCGAATCGCTGGAAGGAGCGGAGCGGGTAACAAGGATCGTCCAGGACCTGAAGAGTTTTTCCCGGGTGGATGTCCCGGAGTATGAGCTGACTGATATGACCTCCTGCCTGGAAAGCGCCCTGACCATCGCCCATTCTCAGCTGGAATCGGTCGCGACCTTCCGAAGAGAGTACGAATCTGTCCCGCGCATCCTCTCCCATCCCGGCCAATTAAACCAGCTTTTCCTGAACCTGCTCATCAACGCAGGCCAAGCCATCATCGCGCCGGGAGAGATCACGCTCCGCACCTGGCATGATGACTCCTTCGTCTACGCCTCGGTAAGCGATACCGGCGGGGGAATCCCGGAGGGGATCCGCGACAGGATCTTCAATCCTTTTTTCACCACCAGGGATGTGGGGCAAGGGATCGGCATGGGACTCAGTATTTCTTACGAGATCGTCAAAAACCATGACGGATCTCTTCTGGTGGAAAGTGAAATCGGCAAGGGTTCCACCTTTACGGTCATCCTTCCCTTCACCCCGGATGAAGATAAATTCGATTGCGGAGCGTTACGCTCCTCGGAGTTAACGGCTCAAACAGGTGTGACGTGATCTACCCCTTTCTTCGCGTCAAAAATCCCGCGACTCTTCCCAGGATACTCCCCTGGAGCACACAGGCAGCCAATATAAGAAAAACGTTAACGCATCTGATCCCCATGGGGTCTGGCGGGGCCACCCCCCCGGAAAGTGAACGGCCGGTCAGAGTGAGAATCAGATAGCCGACACTCAGGAGAGTCCCCACGGAAACACCACCCACGATGAATCTCTTTTTCAATATTTTCCTCCGCTCCTGCTCCATAACCGGCATCTCAAGCTCCTTTGGTGTCATCATGAATCAGCAGCACCCCGGCGCCTCGAATCGCTCCCCGACGCAGGAGCTCCAAAGCCTCGTTGGCCTCCTCCAGGGGGAAACTCCGCACCTCGGTCCGAATCGGTATCCGCGGAGCCAGGTCCAAAAACTCCGTCCCATCCCGCCGGGTAAGGTTCGCCACGGAGCGCAGGATTCGTTCGCCCCAGAGGAGTTCGTAGGGAAAGGTTGGGATATCACTCATATGGATGCCGCCGCAGACCACGGTCCCCCCTCTCCCCACCGCCCGAAGCGCCAGCGGCACCAGTTCCCCCGCCGGGGCAAAGATGATGGCCGCATCCAGTTCCGCAGGTGGCGGTTCCCCGGCGTTGCCGGCCCAGACCGCCCCCATCTCCCGGGCGAACCGTTGACCATCAAAGTCCCCCTCCCTGGTGAAGGCGTAGATCTTGCGCCCCTGCCACCGGGCCACCTGGGTCACGATGTGGGCCGCCGCACCGAAACCGTAGATCCCCAGCCGTTTCCCCTCCCCGGCCATGACCAGAGAGCGGTAGCCGATGAGTCCGGCGCAAAGAAGCGGAGCAGCCTGAAGATCGGGATATCCTTCCGGAATAGGAAAACAGAACCGACGGTCGGCCACGGCGTACTCGGCAAATCCGCCATGAACTTGGTACCCGGTAAACCGCGGAGTTGAGCAGAGGTTCTCCCGGTCACCGCGACAATGGACGCAGACACCGCAACTCCCCCCCAGCCAGGGAATACCGACCCGTTCTCCCTCCCGGAAACCGTCCACTCCCGCGCCGATACCCGCGACCCGCCCCACAATCTGGTGGCCGAGCACCAGCGGCAGCCTCGGCTCCCGCAGTTCGCCATCGATAATATGGAGGTCGGTGCGGCAGATACCGCAGGCGTGAACCCGGAGCAGTATCTGGTTCGGTTCC
Organism: uncultured Desulfuromonadales bacterium; assembly: GCA_903929485.1. GTDB lineage: Bacteria > Desulfobacterota > Desulfuromonadia > Geobacterales > CAIOGM01 > CAIOGM01. Next base: position 10,383 of record CAIYUY010000339.1, on the reverse strand, counting down.
GGAGTCGGGATTGGCAGATCTTTCATTATGAGAGGTTTTCCTACCCCCTGGAACAGCATGGCGCGCATTTGCGGGACTCCTTTCACACTCGGTTATATATCAATGCAGTCAACAGGAGCCCCCATGGAAGCTGACCGGATAAAATGGAACCAGCGCTACAGCGGCGAAGAGTACCTGATGGGATTACTCCCTTCCCGGTTTTTAACGGAACGGATAGAGCAGATCAAGACCCTCTGCCCGGGAAGCCGGGCGCTGGACATCGCCTGCGGCGAGGGACGCAACAGCATCTTCCTGGCTCACAACGGCTTTCAGGTGACTGCGGTTGACATCTCCGATGAAGGGTTAAAAAAGGGGAGGCGCCGGATGCGAGACGAGGGGGTTTCGGTTAATTTCAGCGCTGTTGACCTGGAAGGGTACGATATTGTTCGGCAGTACGATCTTATCATCAACCTCAACTTCCTTTTGCGGGAACTCATACCCAAGGAGGTCACGGCCCTGAACCAGGACGGCCTGATTCTCCTGGAAACCATCCTGGACAGTCCGAAACTTCCGGGAATCCACACCAGACGGTATCTTCTCCAACCCGGCGAACTCCGGCGCCTCTTCAACCGGGAGCCGGGGACCATTCTCGAATATGACGAATTTCCCGACAACGCCACCCCCACCGCACGGATTCTCTTTCAAAAACGGTTACCCTGAACTTTCATGAGAAAATTACTCCTCCCGCTGTTTTTTGCGTAGGCGACGCCGTTTCGAGTTCTTCCCGCTCCGAGATCGCTCCAGCTCTTGGGGATTTTTTTTAAGAGATATATGTGTATTGACACGATGGCACTTCGGGCATTTGAAGCGTCCCTTTTCAGCATAAAAATAAAGGACTTCCGGAACAACCTTAACTACCAGGAGAAGAATTTTATTAAAAAACGGTTTTTTCGAGAGAGTCACCGGAGACATCTCTCCGCTATAACTACAGACTGAGCAGAATCTCGTACTATAGTAACTGGCGGAGGTCAGGCTGAAAATCAATACGGACAACAGTGCGGCGCAAATCAGTGCGAAGATTACTTTCGCTGTTTTTGGTTTAGCCTTGGCGGTAACTACCGCCTGTTCATTTTGTGTGGAAAAATTGCTACTGCGGGAAAGCACCCTCCTGTTTACGGACTCCATCTCCTTGCCGGCGACTTTCCGGCGTGCGGCGGAGAGCGCCCCCAGGGTCGCTTTATCCGCGGAAATTACCGCTTTCCCCGCAACTATCCCGGTTGTTTCCGCGATGGCGCTCCCTGCCGGCGGGATGAGACTCAAAAGGAAATATATCCCTACGACCTTGGCCACTTTTACCATGAGCAACTCTCTACCGACTCACTTTGTCCGCATTTCACTCCCATAACGGGACAGTACCACTATCTTGCCGGTAAAAGCGATAATTTTTAGCCAAAAAGCCTCACAAAAAAAGCAAATGAAGAAAAAATACCAATATTAATAATTACTTGTGAATCACTTACCTGTAAATCCAAAATATATCCCGTAGTTTATATAATGAAACGACAACAGAACTATTGCAGCTCCTCACCACCTTCTATTTCATTTTTTTTCTCCAGCAAGTCGGCGAGAACCCCCATGGTGACCCCTTCCAGGGCGGCTTCCGATCCCGACATCGCACGCGCCAGCACCCTTCTGACAAGCTCTTCGCACCGACTGGCTTCCGGGACAAGACATCCGCCGCCAACACTACTCAAGGCCGTCAGGAGATCACTCACCGACATCACGGATGGTTCCCATGCCGGGTGCCAGCGCGGGGCGTTACCGGCAAGGCGAGCGAGAAATCCGCAACGCTCCAACTCTTCCAAGGTTTGCTTCACCTGACGCAAGGGAAGAGCCAGCTCCGTGGAGAGTTGTTCCGCGGAGAGTGGCGTACCTCGCCGAAAAAAGACGACGCACTCCACAAGAAGCGTAAGCGCCAATTCCACCCGGGCGGCGGGACTCAACTCTTTCCCGTGGCACTCCAGCTGCAGAGTTCTCCGGTTCTGATGGGCATACACCAGTTCGACCCCGAACAACACGATGAGCCAACTGGTGAAGAGCCACATCATAAAGATGGGAAGGAACGAAAACGTACCGTAGATGGCGTTATAGCGTCCTACTCCCAGTTGAAAATGTAAATACCCCCACTGGGCAATCTGCCAGACCGTACCGGCAAAGACCCCTCCCATGAGAGCCGAGACGAAGCGAACCCTGGTATTGGGGACAAAGAGATAGAGGGCGGTAAAGGCAAGCCAGATGCTCACATAGGGGACAAGTTGCAAAAAACCCAGGAAGAGCTCGCCGAGGTACTCCCTGGTCATGAACCACCCGACGATGCTCTTGTTTTCCAAAAAAGTTGTGACGCCGACGGCCGCCAGAATAAGAATCGGGACAACAGTCAGGACGCTGAGATAATCACAGAGCTTTCGAGGGAGCGGCCGATCCTCCCGCACCCCCCAGATTGCGTTGAAGGACTCCTCCACGCTTCCCAACAGGAAAAGCACCGTGATGATGAGGGCAATCAGACCGATGGCCCCCAGGGAACCCATATTGGTGTTGCCGATAAAGGAGAGCATCCGACCGGCCATTTCCTGAGAGCCGGCCGTAACCTGCGCCAGCAGCAGCGGTTCCAGACGGTCGGGAACTCCCAGCCCCTTGAGAAGAGCAAAGGTCAGGGCGAAGAACGGGACAATGGCGAGGATGGTTGAGAAGGCCAGGGACGAAGCGTGGAGCAGACAGTGATCGTTACGAAAATCCCGGAGCAACAGACCCACCATCCGGAACAACCCGAGGAGGAAACGACTCGACGCGGAGAAAAGATCCGGGGCGGGCCGCCCAGGAGCAGGGGAGAAAGAGTTACGACCGACTTGTTCCGGCTTTCCCATGACAAAGCCCTAAAATACTCCAGGTAAACCGCGGAAAGACGAAGGAAAACAGAGCTGAATTAACAGAGGATGTACAGGATAGACAAGATTTGGCCGTCACTAGGGTGATTTGTTACAAAAAACATACCAACCGTCTGTCATCCCGAGCAACGCGAAGGCTCTGCTTTTTAAACAGAAGCAGATTCTTCGCTATCGCTCGTAAATGACATCTTTTGGAATTATCAGGGTATCTTCTTTGCAGCGAATCACCTAGGATTGATCCCCTCGCAAATTCTCTTTTAAGACGTCATTGCGAGAAGCGAAGCCGCGAAGCAATCTCCGTAGTTTCATGATGATAGAGAGATACCGGATTGCTTCGCTTGCTCGCAATGATAGAATTTGCGGGGGCATCATTTATGGCGTAGGGGCGAAGCAAGCTTCATCTGCTTCGCCCGCCTTTGATCTCCGTGGCGACAAGGGCACAGCCGATGAGACGTTTGCCTTGCCCATACATTAAAAACGGTATATCAATAAATTCCGAGTACCGAAGACTCTACCGGTTATGGTTTTATCCGGTACATTCTGTTAAATTGCTGCTGCTTTATTCCGGCGCTTCCGCCTCCAGCCACTGCTGAATCGTGCGTAGGGTATCGCTCCATCCGGCGCCCAGTCGATCGGCCAGAAAGGTGGCGTAGAGGCTGTCGAAGAGCTGCAACCCCGTCTCCAACAGGAACATCCTCTCGAAAAAGACCGCCTCCCGTTCAGATTGGGGGTCGCCTCCGTCATCCTTTTCGATCTTCACCGGCGGCGCCCGAAAGGCGCCGAAGTGAAAAATCTCCCCCTTGAGGGTGGTCTTCCACCGTTCATCATCCTTTTCCAGATAGAGAGTCGCCTCGATGATCTGCTTACCGGTCTTCAAGGCGGTGAAAGCCTCGCTGAAATGATCCTGGGGTCCGGCCACGGTGATCTTTTGCACCCCCTCGTCACCCCCTCCCCGGAGCACCAGCCGATCATTGAGGTAGGCGACAAACGGTTCACCCTCATTGGCCGGTCCGGGCCGGCAGATCCGGTACTCTCCCGAATCGTTCATGGTCCGATACATAAGCCAAAGAAAGTAATCGGTTCCCAGCCAGCTGTTACCGGTGATGAGATCCAGAACGGCGTCGCTCCCCGCCTGGTTCGCAATCTGCAACGCCTCCCGTCCCGCCTCGTCCAGAACCCCTTCCGCCCGGGCGAAGGGATGAACCACCACCAGCCGAAGACCGGGAAAGCTCTTTTTGAAGAGCTCCTCCAGGAGCTCGATGACCTTGGGGCTCAGACTGGTGAAAGTGACGAGACCGTTGCGACTGTCCCAGAGGAGATCGAAGGTGGCGGGTGACGGCAGAGTCCGCGCGAAGAGGGAAAGCTGCACCATCTCCTTTAACTCTTCCCGTTTCGGTTTTGCAATCCGGCGGAAGTTGGGATTGGCCGCAAGAAAGGCGGCCTCCGCTTCGGCCAGATGGGCTTTGACCAGCGCCCCGGGGAGACGGCGGATGTCCCGACGGAGGGTAAAGGTCAGATAGTGGTCGCGCCGAAACGCGGAGTCGGTGTCGAAGGCGGACGCCTGATGATCATCCAGATGGACCCACCCGAGAGAACTCTCCTCGGCCGACTGTTCGATGCTTTGGAAGCCGTGGCGAGCCAGACATTCCCCCACCCAGGTGAAGAGATCGCTGGCGGGGTATTCCCCCTTGACCTCGAAATGGCAGATACTGACGGAGTTGGCAAGAATTCCCATATATAAAACGCTCCCGGAGTTCAGATTAGATGGGTATGGATACACTTTTTTTCGGTTGGCGGCAAGAGGAATGAGCGGGTGGCTTACCTGAAAGTAACGATGAGTTTGGCAAGGAAGAAGTCGGTGACAAGGATCAGCACCGAGGAGAGAACAACGGTCCGCTTGGCCGCATCCCCAACTCCGGCAGCCCCGCCGGAGGTATTGAGCCCCACGTAACACCCCATCATGGCGATAATGAAGCCGAAGACCAGCGGTTTCAACAACCCCTCCAGATAGTCGATGAAACACATGAACTGGGTCACGGAGGCGAGGTACATGGCCGGTTTGATGTCGTACCCCCCCGCGATGAGGTAACCACCCAGAAGCGACACCGTATCGGTGATCACGGTCAACAGCGGCAGGGAGACCAGGATGGCGGCCAGGCGCGGGGTCACCAATCGCCGAATAACGTCGGTTCCCTCCACCGCCATGGCGTCGATCTGCTCCGTCACCACCATGGTCCCCAACTCGGCGGTAATGGCCGACCCCACTCTTCCCGCCACCATGAGGGCCGAGAGAACCGGCCCCAACTCCTTCACCATGGTCACCGCCACCATCCCCCCCACGTAACTGGTAGCGGCGAAGGGTTTCAACTGTGCCAGAAACTGCAACGCCATGACCATGCCGGTGAAGGTGCCGGTGAGGATGATGATGAAAAGGGAACCGACGCCGATCCGGTCCAGTTGCAGGGCGAATTCCCGGTAGTAAAAAGGGGAGGTAAAGAGCCGCTTCAGCGCCTTGGCTGCAAGGAAGAAAAACTCCTGAACCTCCAGAAAGACACTCTTGATATGGCCTGTGAGCGCCGCTGCAATCACGCGAGAGCCCCTCCATCCAGAATGTGAATGAGAGCGTCACGGGCGTCTTCCAGAAAAACAAACGTCATCTCCTGGCGGACATGCTCGGGCACATCATCAAGATCGGGGCGATTCCGTTCCGGGACAAGAACCGTCCGGATACCGGCCCGTCGGGCAGCCAGGACCTTCTCCTTGAGCCCGCCGATGGGAAGAACCCGACCGGTGAGGCTGATCTCGCCGGTCATGGCCACGCTCCGCCGGGCGATCCTTCCCGACAGAAGCGATACGATAGCGGTCATCATGGCCACCCCGGCGGAGGGGCCGTCCTTGGGGATGCTCCCGGCCGGGACATGAATGTGCAGGTCGTTGGCCGCAAAGATCCCTGCATCGATGTTAAAATCCGCGGCATTAGCCCGGACGAAGGAGAGCGCGGTCCGGGCCGACTCTTTCATCACGTCTCCCAGGGAACCGGTGAGAATCAGCTCCCCCTTGCCGACCATCCGAGTCGCCTCGATGAAGATTATATCCCCCCCCGCTTCGGTCCAGGCGAGCCCGGTGACCACTCCCACCCGGTCCCGGCCGGCGCTGATCTCGTCGAAGAATTTCCGATGCCCCAGGAACTCCGCCACAATCTCCGGAGTCACCTCCTCGCGGAGAGGCTTCCCCTGAGTGATCTCCTTGGCCAGTTTGCGGCAGACCCCGGCGATATTCCGCTGGAGGTTTCTCACCCCCGCCTCCCGGGTATAATCCCGGATGATCCGATGAATCGCCTCTTTCGTAAAGGTGGGAGGGTCCTTGGCAAGACCATTTTCCGTGGTCTCCCGCTGGATAAGATAGCGGAAAGCGATCTGCTCCTTCTCTTCGTCGGTATAGCCGGAGAGGGTTATAACCTCCATCCGGTCCCGCAAGGGGGCGGGAATCGGGTCGATCTGATTGGCGGTGGTGATGAACATGACGTTGGAGAGATCGAAAGGGACGTCCAGATAGTGATCGGTAAAGGTAAAATTCTGCTCCGGGTCAAGCACCTCCAGGAGGGCGCTGGCCGGATCACCCCGGAAGTCCAGGCCGATTTTGTCCACCTCGTCCAGCATGAAGACCGGGTTACGGCTGCCACAGCGGGAGATCTCCTGAATGATCCGACCGGGCATGGCCCCGATGTAGGTCCGCCGGTGCCCCCGGATCTCCGCTTCATCCCTCATCCCGCCGAAGGAGACCCGGATAAATTTACGCCCCAGCGCCCGGGCGATGGAACGTCCCAGGCTCGTCTTCCCCACGCCGGGGGGGCCGACGAAGCAGAGGATCGGTCCCTTCATATCTTCCTTGAGGGAACGGACCGCCAGGTATTCCAGAATCCGTTCCTTCACCTTGATGAGGTTGTAATGATCTTCGTCCAGCACCGTCTCGGCCAGATTGATATCCTTGTTGTCCGGCGTTGAGGTCTGCCACGGCATCCCCGCCAGGTAATCCAGATAGGTTCGGGCCACGGTATGCTCCGGCGACATGGGGTTGATCCGCTCCAGCCGTTTCAGCTCCTTATCCGCCACCTTCTTGACCTCATCGGGCATCCCGGCCTCGTCCAGTTTCTTCTTCAGCTCCGCCAGGTCCGCCCCCTTGACCTCTTCCTCCCCCAGTTCCTCCTTGATATGCTTCATCTGCTCCCTGAGAAGATACTCCTTCTGAGTCTTCTCCACCCGCCGGTTCACCTCCTGGGTAACCTCCCCCTTGACCTGAAGCCGCTTCACCTCGGTGGTCAGATGGATATAGACCTTTTTCAGCCGTTCCAACGGGTCCACGGTCTCCAGAAGTTGCTGTCGCTCATCGGTGGAGAGCGGTACGTACAGAGCCACCAGGTCGGAAAGGTGGGCCGGGCTATCAATGAAGTCTATCATCTTCATGACATCATCGGGGAGGGGGCGGCCGTAGGAGAGGGCGATCTTGAGGAGACCGTTGAGGCTGTGAATGAGGGCGTCGGAAACCATGGTCTTCTCGAAGAACTCCCGCACCGGCTCCACCCGGGCAAGGAGAAAGGGGCTCTCCTGAATCACGCTCTTCAAGCGGACCCGGAGCTGTCCTTCCAGCATCACCTTGGCCCCCTCATCGGGAAGCATGACGATCTGGCTCACCTTGCAGACGGTGCCGATCTCGTGAAAACCGCGATCATCCTCGGACGAGTCATCCTTTCGGGTGAAGAGGGTGATGAGCGAGTCAAACTGGAACGCCTTTTCGAAGGGGAGACGCTCCTCCCGCTTCAGGTAGAGTGGAAAGACCATGTAGGGGAAGACGACCAGATCCTTGAGGACAAAGGCCGGCAGAATCTCGGGGATAGTGATATGTGCGCTACCTGGCATGACAGTCCTCCCATTGATGGTATAGTTGCGCGATCTGTTCCGTAAGTTGAAGGTGCTGCTCCCCTCCCTGACGAGACCGCTCCGGGTCGGCAAAGAAGGAAGGAGCAGCCATCTCCGTCTCCAACCCGGAAAGCTTCGCCTCCAACTGCCCGATCTCTTTTTCCAGCTCCGTCAGCAGTTTTTTCCGACTCCCCTCTTCTTTCAGTCGGAGCTTTTCCTCTTCACGCTTTCTGAGCCGTTCATCCTTGGCCAGCGGCGGCAGCGGAGCCGGTAACGTAGGGGCGAGGCACGCCTCGCCCTTTGACGCCTCGCTCTTTGACGCCTCGCCCTTTGAAACCTCCCCCTTGCGCGAAGTATCGGGAACCGCCTCTTCCCCCTTTTTCCGGGCAAGAAAGTACTCGTAATCCCCCTGGTACGACGCAATGCACCCTCCCTCCACCTCAACCACCCGGGTGGCCAGGTGATCGATGAAGTAGCGGTCGTGGGAGACGAAGATCACGGTGCCACCGAAGGAACGGAGGGCATCCAGCAGCACCTCCTTGCTGTTCAGATCCAGATGGTTGGTGGGTTCGTCCATGAGGAGGAGGTTGGATGGTCGGAGCAGCATCTTTGCCAGGGCCAACCGATTTTTCTCGCCGCCGGAGAGAACCCCCACCTGTTTATGAATATCGTCACCGGAGAAGAGAAACGCACCGAGAATATCCCGCAGCTTGGGAACCGAATCATAGGGTGAATCGGCCAGGATCTCGTCGTAGACCGAGCGATCACCGGTGAGGACATCCGCCTGATCCTGGGCGAAATAGTCCATGGCCACATTGGGCCCCACGATCCGCTCGCCCCCCTGAAAATCCCCCCCCGCCAGCACCCGCATGAGAGTCGACTTCCCGGCGCCGTTATGTCCCACCAGGGCGATCCGCTCTCCCTTTTCCGCCGTGAAATCGATCCCATCCAGGACGGTCTTGGGGCCGTAGGAGCGGGTCAGCTTCCGCAACTCCATGACGATCCGGCCGCTCTTGGGAGCTTCGGGAAAGTTGAACCTGATCCGTTTCCGTTCCGGCGGAATCACGATCCGCTCCACCTTATCCAGCTGCTTGATCCGGGATTGCACCAGGGACGCCTTGTTGGCGTTATAGCGGAAGCGCCGAATGAAATCCTCCATGGCCGCCACCTCCTCGTCCTGGCGGCGTTTAGCCTCTCGAAGGGCCGAGATCCGCTCTTCCCGCAAGGTCAGATAACGGCTATAGGTGCAGTGGTAGTCGCTGAGGGTGTGATTCCAGACCTCGGTGATCCGTGAGCAGACGCAGTCGAGAAAGAATCGGTCATGGGAGACGAGGATTACCGAATAGGGGTAGGAGCAGAGATACTCCTCCAACCAGTTGCGGGCCTCGATGTCCAGGTGATTGGTCGGCTCATCCAGGAGAAGGACATTGGGTCTCTTCAGCAGGAGCTTGGCCAGGGCGATCCGCATCTGCCAGCCGCCGGAGAACTGGCCGCAATCCCGTTCCCAGTCAGAGGGGAGAAAGCCCAGCCCCCGGAGGACGGTTCCCACTTCCGCCTCCATGGTGAATCCCCCCCTGAGGCGAAACTCTTCCTGAAGATGGCCGAACCTGTCCAAAAGCGCGTCATGCTCCGGATCGTCGGCGAGGCTCTCCGTCAGTCGTCCGGTCAGCTCCGTCAGCTCTTTCTCGATGGCTTGCAATCCCTCCAGCGCCGAGAGGGCCTCGTTGAAGAGAGTCCGCCCACGAGTGGTGAGTCCTTCCTGGGGAAGATAGCCGGCCGTGGCGCCCCTGGCGAACTGAATAGCTCCCGACGACGACTCCACCGATCCGGCGATGATCCGCATGAGGGTGGACTTGCCTGCGCCGTTGTCCCCCACGAGTCCCACCCGTTCCCCCTTTTTCAGGTGCCAGGTGATATCGGTAAAGAGCGGCCTGCCGGCGAATTCCTTGGTAAGATTGGTGAGATGCAGCATGATTTGATGTTCCCGTATTCCGATTTTAAGTTAAGGATTGAGATCATTGTCTAATAGAAACAAGGATTTGTCAAACTTCCCGTAAAAAAGAGTCCAAAAGAGATTTCTCTCGAAAAAACTAGTTTACATTGAAAAAGTCATGTAGTATAGTCATCATCCTTTCAGGGAACAGTTTTATTTGCGCTTGTAGCTCAGCTGGATAGAGCAACGGACTACGAATCCGTAGGTCGGGCGTTCGAATCGCTCCAGGCGCACCAACAAAAACAAGGACTTAGGCGATTTGCTTAGGTCCTTTTTTTGTATCTTTCGAATGTGGCAACCTCTACAGCAACCTCCCGTGTATCCGCTACCCCTCTACAGCAACCTCCTACAGCAACCTCCCACGGCAACCTTTTACGGCAACCTCCTTGCCGATATGAAAATAAATCTTCCCAGGAGGATGAACCCCGCCACGGTGATGCTCTCCCATGTCGGCCACGTCGGCGAAGATCCTGACCGAGGTGAAGCCGTCGGTGGAGCTGGTCCCCCAGGCACCACGATTGCACCCAGACGGTGAGCGTCCCCAGGGTGA
>CAIYUY010000338.1 GCA_903929485.1 uncultured Desulfuromonadales bacterium | reverse complement strand
TCACGATCAGACATAAACCGCCTCACGCTCGATATATGGCCGCAGTTCCTGGCGCAAAGCCTTCTCCGTCACCAAGTCAACCGGGCAACCAAAGAGATCCTCAAGATAGAATTGAACTCCGAAATACCTGGCGGATGTCGCAGGCCCCTCGAAGGAAACCAATACGTCCAGATCACTATCCTGGCGGGCGCTATCTCGCACGGTGGAACCGAAAAGGGCAATACGAGCGACACCGAACTGTTTCACCAGGTTCGGTTTGACTGCTGCCAGACGGTGAATGGCTTCGTTGCGATTCATAACATTTCCTGTGTAGGTTGGAGCATCTTTTCTACCGCATCTTCAAGGTGGAAATCGCCACCAGCGCCAGGATGAGGGTGATGATCCAGAACCGGACGATGATCTTCGGCTCCGCCACCCCTTTCAGCTCGAAATGGTGATGGATGGGCGCCATCCGGAAGATCCGCTTCCCCCGGTATTTGTAGGAGCCCACCTGAAAGATAACCGAGAGCGCCTCCACCACGAAGACCCCCCCCACAATGACCAGGAGGATCTCCTGCTTGGTGATGACCGCAAGAGCCCCCAGCCCCCCACCCAGGGATAATGAGCCGACATCTCCCATGAAGACCTCGGCGGGGTAGGAATTATACCAGAGAAATCCGATGCCGGAGCCGACCAGGGCGCCGCAGACCACCGCCAGTTCGCCGGCCCCCACCACATAGGGGATCTGAAGGTAGGTGGCGAGTTTGATATTGCCGGCGATATAGGTGAAGAGAAGATAAGTGGCGGCATTGATGGAGACCGGCCCGATGGCGAGACCGTCGAGACCATCGGTGAGATTTACGGCGTTACTGGCCCCCACCACCACCAGCATGACGAAGGGGATGTAAAAAATCCAGAGGTCAGGATGAAGGTTCTTGAAAAAAGGAAAATAGAGCTCCTTGGAAAAACCGGGCATGCTGAAGAGAATGATCCCGAAGATCGCCCCCAGGAGCATCTGCCAGAACATCTTCTGGCGGGGAGAAAGACCCTTGGGATTTTTTTCCACCACCTTCTTGTAGTCGTCGATGAATCCAATGAGCCCGTACCCCACGATGATGAAGAGGGTCAGCCAGACATAAGTGTTGGCCAGATCAGCCCAGAGGAGCGTGGGGATGACGATCCCCGCCAGGATTATTACCCCTCCCATGGTGGGAGTTCCCTGTTTTTTCAGGTGCGACTCGGGGCCATCGGTCCTGATGATCTGGCGCGCCTGGAGCGATTCAAGTTTCCGGATGACCCAGGGGCCCAGGACAAAGGTGACGATAAGCGCCGTGATCATGGCGTAGATGGTCCTGAAGGTCAGGTACTTGAAAATATTGAATAGTTTAACGCTGGAAGCCAGCGGATAGAGCAGGTGATAGAGCATGGGGCGCTAAGCCTCCTTTCGGCAGTGGGATGAATCCCTGATGATGGTCGCCACCCGCTCCATGGCCATACCGCGGGACCCCTTGACAAGGATCAGGTCTCCGGCCTCTGCTTCGCGGAGAATCCGGGCGGCAATCTCTTCATGGCTCATTCCCAGGTGGATAGCCGACGGGGAAAGCCCCGCTCTCCGGGCGCCGTCCGCCACGGCGGCGGCCATCTCTCCCCTGAGGTAGAGGCGCCAGGCTACCTTCCCCGCCTTCTCCCCCAGTTCTCCGTGTAGAGTTTCCGTATCGGGTCCAAGTTCCAGCATCTCTCCCAATGCGGCAAAGAGTCGCCCTTCTCCTTTTACCTCAGCCAGAGTCGACAGCGCCGCTTCCATGGAGGCGGGATTGGCGTTGTAGCTGTCGTCGATGAGGGTAAGTTCGCCCAGTCGCTCCACCACGAAACGCCGGTCAACCGGCCGGAACAGTTCCAGCCCGTCCCGGATGGTTTCGGCCTTAACACCCAGGCTCTCCGCGATGGCGGAAGCCGCCAGGGCATTGGCCAGGAGGTGACTGCCGATTCCCTTAAATCGTACAGGTATCTCCCCCGTTGTCAGCCGGAGGGTGAAATCCGTTCCGTCCAGACCGTGGGGCGTGACATCCTTGGCCGTCACTTCTCCCGCGTTCAGGCCGAAGGAGCGGCGGATCACACCGGCCGGCACGGGGAGTGAGGTCACCAGCGGGTCGTCGGTGTTGTAGATCGCCGTACCTTCCGCGGGAAGCTGGAGGAAGAGCTCACCCTTGGCCCGCGCCACATTCGCCACGCTTCCCATGCTCTCCAGATGCGCCGGATAGACGTTGGTGACGATACCCACCTGGGGGCGTGCGATCCGGGCGAGTCGGTGGATTTCACCCGGCTCGCTCATCCCCATCTCCAGAATCGCCCAGCGATGGTCGGAGTTGAGCTGAAACAGCATCAGAGGGAGGCCGATGAGGTTGTTCAGGTTGCCGATGGTCTTGAGTCCGGGGCCGGTGAGTCCCAGGATTGAAGCCAGGATCTCCTTGGTGGTGGTCTTGCCGTTGCTGCCGGTGATGGCAATCACGGTGAGAGAATGTTTCGCGCGGTGGGCGGCAGCCAGTTCCCCCAAGGCGTGCAGGGTGTCACTTACCACCACGGCGGTGGTCCCGGCCGGCGGTTGATTATGGGCGACCCAGGCGGATGAGCAGAGGATGACCTTCACCCCTTTGGCTCCCATTTGGGGGAGATAGGCGTGACCGTCGAAGCGCGGACCCACCAGCGGTACGAAGAGTTCCCCGACGCCGATGGTGCGTGAATCGGTGGAAACTCCCGCCACCTGGGCGCTCTCGTCTCCCAGGATTGTTCCGGCGGTGATCGCGGCTATCTCCCCAACCGTAAAGATCACGCCGTTGCTCCGATT
>CAIYUY010000337.1 GCA_903929485.1 uncultured Desulfuromonadales bacterium | reverse complement strand
CTGCTTGGCGCTCAGTTGGGTGAGAAGAGCCAGTTGCCCCAGACCGATGATGGCGTTCATGGGGGTCCGAATTTCGTGACTCATGTTGGTCAGGAATGCGCTCTTGGCCTGGCTGGCCGACTCGGCCAGCATCCGCGCCTGCTCCAGTTCCGCCTGGCTCCGCCTGAGCTCCGCCGATTCCTGTTTCATGTCGGTTATGTCGGTGATCGCCCCCACGATTCCGGCCACCCGGCCCGATCCGTCAGAAAAAGTGGCCTTGTTGAAAATTACGTCGCGTAACGAACGATCGGCCCGCGGGAGTTGATATTCATAGCGGTCGCTCCCGGTATTTTTCATCAACCGGCGATCATGATCCTCGTAAGCGGCAGCCAGTTCGGGGGGCGCCACATCGTAGGCGTTTTTACCGATGAATGAGGCTGGAGCGAGCCCGATGAAATCGCTAAAGGCCTGATTGCCACCAAGATAACGCCCCTGAGTATCCTTGTAATAGAGCGGGCAGGGAACGGTGTCCATGATGGTGGCGATAAACGTCGAACGACACTGTAACGCCTCTTCCACTTCCTTGCGCTGGGTGATGTCATCCACGATAACCAGGAGCACGGCAGTGGCCGCATCGTCTCCGGAGACGGATTGAAGATCATCCCCCCCCCGCGCCGTCAGACGGACCCAGAAAAAAGTGTCGTTCCCCCGGCGGATCCGGAGTTCCATCTGTTTCCCCACGGGATTCTTGAACAGAACGCGAAACCGACCGAGAAAAATGTCACGATCTTCCGGCAGGAAAAGGTTCGCCAGGGAAGCTCCCTGCAATTTTCTGCTATCCAACCCGGTCATCTGGGCGAACGTCCGGTTATGCTGAACGATAAGCCCATGCTCCGACAGGGTTATATACCCAACCGGCGCGTTATTGTAGAGTTTGGCGTAACTATCCTTAACCCGCTCGGCTTCCCGTTGGGCAAGTTGCAGCTCCTCGTTCTGGATCTCCAGTTCGATCTGGTGCACCGAAAGGTCATGCAGGAGCGCGCGGATGTTGTCCGGCGAATGGGCTGATCCCGTAGCTGATTTTTCATCAAGGATAGCCTCGGCCCGCTGTCGCAGACATTGGTACTGTTGTGGAGAATTCACTGGTGCTACTCCTTGTGACCGGTTGCGCAGAGTCGACGAAATCGCTCTTCACTCTCCAGCAGGGCAATGCTGGCCAATTTGCGACTGGTGGTATCTTCATGGACGATTACCACCCCCCGGGATTTGGCCCCGGATCCGATAAAGGGGGTCACCCGTCCCATGAACCAACGCTGTTCCGAGACGGAATCACACGGATATTCCATCTCGAACTGCTCATGCAGACCCTTCATGACATCCCGTATTCCACTCAGAAATTCCCGGGCGGTGCCCTGTTCCGGCCCTTCCACGTTCTCGCAGACACTCAGATAGTTGGTTCCCTCCATGGCGGAGATCGTCAATCCTTCGTTGGCCGCGAGAAACTCCCGCCAGGACTTGTTCACCGAAATGATGATCCCTTTCTCGTCCAGCACGCAGATATTGGAACTGATGGAATCAATGGTCATCTGGGCCGAGTGATTGGAGTCGCGCAACCGTTCTTCGGTAGCCCTCATGGCGGAGATCTCCACGAAGGAGAGCACCGCGCCGGAAAACGTGCGAGGCCCGATCTTGTAGGGGACCACGCGCATGAGATACCAGCGGCCATCCTTTGTCTGGACCTCCCGTTCCATGGTCCGGTTATGGGCATGGACTTCCCGAACCGTCTCAAGAGGGTCAACCAGCTTGAGATAATGAGGGATGTGGGTGAGGGGCCGGCCGATGTCGCTGTCGAGAATCTTGAAGATATCGGTGATTTTCTTGGAAAACCGCCGAACCTCCAGGTTTTCGTCCAGGAGCAGGTTCCCCACCTGGGTGGCGCTGAGAAGATTCTCCACGTCGTTATGCAGCTCGGTCAGTTCGATGACCTTCCCCTGGTATTCCGCATTGACGGTAAAGAGCTCCTCGTTGGTGGATTGCAGCTCTTCATTGGTGGATTGCAGCTCCTCGTTGCTGGCAAGAAGCTCTTCGTTGGTGGCCTGCAACTCCTCGTTGGATGTTTCCAGCTCTTCGATGGTGGCCTGGAGGTTCTCACGGGTGAACTGAAGCTCATGTTCCAGGTCACGCATCCGCTCCTCCGCCTCCTTGGTGAGGTCATAGGTGAGAACCGGTTGACCGGAATCCGCCGGTTCCGTCCGTTTCACCGGTTCGATAAATATCGCCGTAAGGATATCCTGCTCTTTTTTTCGGGGAAACGGCTTTATGCGCAAATTGACGTAGCTGACGCCGTTGACGCCGGTCAACCGGATGTTGGAGAAGCGGAGTTCCTGCTGACTCCGGAGCACCTTCTGGATGCCGGTGACCAGGGGGATGGCCAGCTCCTTGGCCGCCATCTTGGAGATATCGTTCACCACCTTCCCCGTGGGAAGCTTGAAGTATCCCTCCACGTCCCCCACGATCTGAAGGAGCTCCAGATGATCGTTAACGATGAGAGTCAGCGGCAGATAGTCGCCGGTCACCATCGTGAGAAACCGCTCCAGGATGCGATCCTCCTCGGTGCTCCGCTGAGCCCGGTGGGGGCGCCCGAACTGCCCCTTGGCGTCGCGCATCCGGGTATCGGTGACCGCAAGGAGGTGCGCTGCGTCAGGTATATGCCGGGATCGTCCCCGGGAGCGATAGAATTTCAGTTTCGGCTCCACGGTTTCGAAATAGTCCCCCATATCGCCCACGGTCTCGCTGGTTCCCAGAAAGAGGCTCCCCCCCGGCCTGAGTGAAAAGTTAAAAAAATCGAATACCTTGTGTTGCAGTATCACCTGGAAGTAGATGAGCAGGTTGCGGCAGCTGATCATGTCGATGTTGGTGAAAGGGGGGTCTCTCAGCAGGTTATGCTGGGCAAAGACCACCATCTCGCGAATGGTCCGGGTGATCTGGAAGTTTTCATCCCGTTTGTAAAAATATTTTGCCAGGAGCCGGGGAGAGATGTCCGCGGCGATACTCTCCGGGTAGGAACCGGTGGCGGCGAAGTGGATAGCCTCGCGGTCGATATCGGTGGCGAAGATCTTGACGTCCCAGGAAATTTCCAACTGTTCAAGGCATTCGCGGATCAGGATCGCCAGGGAGTACGCCTCTTCGCCGGTGGAGCAGGCGGCGACCCAGAAGCGGGCCTCCCGTCTGTTGGGAGCGGAAAAAATTTCCGGCAGCACCTGTTCCGCCAAATAGTCGAAGGTAGCCTGATCCCGGAAAAAGCTGGTGACACCGATGAGAAGCTCCCGATAAAGGGAGTCCACCTCGCCGGGGTAGTTTTTGAGAAAGTCGACGTACTCCTTGATGCCGTCTACCTGGTTGACGGACATCCGCCGCTCCAGACGGCGGGTCACCGTACTCGGTTTGTAGTAGGTGAAATCGACCTTGCACCGCTCGCGGAGCATGGAGAAGATCCGGGTCAAGCCATCCTCGTCATTGAGCAATGTCTCGGAACGCTCGGACTTGACCACATAGGGGTGCTTCACATAGGCCAGTAACTGGACCGGCATCTTGCCGGGCGAGAGGATGAAATCGGCCAGTCCGGTGGCGATGGCAGCGCGCGGCATCCCGTCGAACTTGGCTGACTCCTCATCCTGCACCATCACCATCCCCCCCAACTCTTTCACCACCCGCACCCCTCGGGTGCCGTCGCTGCCGGTGCCCGAAAGGATGACTCCCACCGCCTTTTCCCCCTGGTCTTCGGCCAGTGAGCGGAGAAAGATGTCGATGGGAAGATTTATTCCCTTGCTGTGATCCTGATCGTTCAGGAGGAGTTTACCCTGAAAGATGGTGAGGGTTTTCTTGGGGGGGATCAGATAGACATGG
>CAIYUY010000336.1 GCA_903929485.1 uncultured Desulfuromonadales bacterium | reverse complement strand
AGCAGCAGTCGCACCGGCAGCCGTGACCATTGAAGCTCCGGTAGTCGGCAATGTGGCGACCGCAACGGTGGCTCCTTCCGCTTCTCGGCAAGAGAGCGCTACTCCTGTCCGGAGTGTAGCTTCTTTCGCTGTTGAGACTGCGATTCGCCCGCAAGCCGTAGCCTCGGCGCCACAACAGGCGGTGACGTCGGCTCCCATCGCGGCAGTCAGCGAGCCGGTAGCATCGTCTCCGGTATCGGTCGTGTCAGCAGCAGTCGCACCGGCAGCCGTGACCATTGAAGCTCCGGTAGTCGGCAATGTGGCGACCGCAACGGTGGCTCCTTCCGCTTCTCGGCAAGAGAGCGCCACTCCTGTCCGGAGTGTAGCTTCTTTCGCTGTTGAGACTGCGATTCAACCGCGGGTCGTAGCCTCGGCGCCACAACAGGCAGTGACGTCGGCGCCCATCGCGGCAGTTAGCGAGCCGGTAGCATCGTCGCCGGTATCGGTAGCGTCAGCGGCAGTCGCACCGGAGACCGTGATCTCTGAGGCTCCGGCCGCCACGACCGTTTCCGGCGCTACTGTCAAATATGATAACTCAGATGCCAGGACGACACTGCCCGATGCCGTAATTGCGGGGAAGGAAAAAGGCAATCTGCTGGATGGACCGCAGATGGCGCTTGCTAATGAACCTCAGAATGCACAGGTTAATTTGAAAGCAGAGAACACGATTGGGGAGATTAATGTCGCTCAGTTAAAGCCGGTGGCGTCCGTCGTAAAAACAGCGCGTAAAGGGATTGCTGTTGATAACGATGACAGAAATACGGCGCCCACTCAGGGAGCGACTGCCGATGACGGAAAACTGACCAGCGCCAAGGTGGACGTCACCTTTGCGAAATCTTCTTCAGGAGATTCTTCGCCTTCGGAAGGTAAAGACCAGCCGGGTTCTCAGAGTAAGAGAAAAGAACAGATACCTGTTCAAGCCTTCAACATGGCTGTTCCCCATGTTGTGGAGAGCCGCGAAACTGTGCCGACGTCAGCCCCGTCCAGTCCGGATGAAGTTAGGAACGCGCTTAAAGAGAGCATCTTTTCCCAGGTGAAACACGCCGAACCAATTCATGACGGTAAGGGTACGAGCAGTATTTCGCTGAAGCTCAACCCGGAAGATTTGGGCGAATTGACCATCAACGTACGGGTGGAACAGCAGCGGCTGAAAGTTGAGGTCATTTCCGAGAATCGTTCGGTGCGAGAAGCATTGATGAATAACATGGAAGGTCTTAAAGAGACGCTGTTGAAGCAAAATTTCACCATGGAGCGCTTTGATGTTTCCACGGGCGCCAACGGCAACAGTTCCAATCAGGCTTTCACGGGAGATACCGGTGAGCAACGGAACAATGCCCCACGGCAATTTGCCCGACAGGCTGAACTCACCGCTTTGCCGGAATCCAAGGGGGCGAAAGCTGATGAAGACGGAGACGAATCACTGGTAAATGTCCGTGCTTGATGATCCCCGCGTCATGGATACTTGTCGTTTTGTCAAGAGAATGACAATCGCAGTTTCAGAATTCCGACAGAATAGCAGCTCATGAGGCCTTGTGAAAATCGATGGCAGAAAAAGCACTTAATATCAGCATGTTACGTGCCTTAAATAAAATCTGCGGATATCGGCTAACTGGCACTACTGATGCAAAGAGATTCAGTAAGTAGTGTTGTAGGAAAAACAGAAGGGGGTGAACGAGATGGTAACTGCCGTTACAACGAACACGACTGCCGCAGACGCCAGCATGAAAAAAACGACCGGTCTCAATAAAGATGATTTTATGAAGCTGTTTGTTACGCAGTTGCAAAATCAGGATCCGCTTAATCCTACCGATAGTAATGCCATGGTGGCGCAGATGGCTCAGCTTACCCAGGTGGAGCAGGCGTACAATACAAATACTAACCTGGCCAGCGTCATTGCCGCGCTTAACGGTCAGTCGAATTCATCCACAGTCTCGTATATCGGCAAGACGATTACCGCCCAAGGTTCGGATATTCAGCTGGCTGCCGGTGGAACCTCTCAAATTAACTACAGTCTGGCCTCTCCGACGGATCAGGTTAAAGTGTCGATTCAGAATAACTCCGGTTCCGTCGTTCGGGTGCTGACAGGTGGAAGTGCGGCGACTGGTCAGGGGAGCATGGCGTGGGATGGGTTGGATAGTAATGGGGCGCAAGCGGCTGCCGGACACTATTCGTTTTCCGTTTCCGGGGTCAATAAGGATGGGAGCACATCTACCGGTACTCCACTCATCAAAGCGGTCGTTTCCGGGATCAAAACCGATCAGAGTAACCCGGTTCTGACGGCGGGTGGGGTCGATGTGCCGCTGGCTAACGTCATAGGTGTAGGGGGGTGATATGATGTGATCGACACTGTTTTTTATCCCGAACCACTCGTAATTCAGCCGAACTGGCCACCGGTTGGTACGCAAAGCGGTGTCTCGGTGATTGGGACGTCACTCTTTGGTAGAATATTAGATGAAAGAAATCCTTCGCGAGAGATCAGGTTTTCCCAGCATGCACAGGAAAGGCTTCGGTCTCGGGGAATTATACTGAGCAGGTCAGACCTTAAAAATCTGGCCGGCGCCATGGAGAGTGTGGCGAAAAAAGGTGGCAAGGAGTCGCTCATCATGCAGGGAGATACGGCATTTGTAGTCAGTGTTGCCAACCGGACGGTCATCACGGCAATGGACCGGAAGAGCATGATCGGCAGCGTCATTACCAACATCGATTCGGCCGCAGTCATTTAATTAATTGATAATGGACAATTGATAATTGATAATGGAAAACGAATTTTACGCACTTGAACCTAGAACCTAGAACCTAGAACCTAGAACCTAGAACCTAGAACCCAAAACCTAGAACCTAGAACCCAAAACCCTGAACTTTAACGGGCTGGACCTCCATGAGGAAGCCCTGGGATACCGACCGACAGAGGTATCCCGCTACCCAACTGCCACAAGGAGATATGTCATGAGTATTACATCAGCAATGTTTACCGGTGTTAACGGCATGAAAGCCCAGAGTGAAGCCATGGGCGTCATCAGTAACAACATCTCCAACGTCAATACTATCGGCTATAAAGACGCTCGCACCATCTTCTCCGATCTCCTTTCCCAGAGTATCGGCCATAACAACTCCCAGGTCGGCCTCGGCACCCAGGTTCAGAAGGTTGAGAACCAGTTCTATGGCGGCTCCCTGCAGACTACATCCAATATCTCCGACGTGGCGCTGCAAGGAGATAATCTCTTTTTTGCGGTGACGACCGATCCGACCACGGTCGTCGCCAACGTGAATACTAATACCTCCGCGAAGCTGACCAAGGCAGGTTCGTTCGCCGTCAGCAATACTGCCGCCTCCGCCGGGCCTCCCGTCGTGGCCGCGGGGAATTATCTGGTGAACCCGGACGGGAAGTTCGTTCTGGATAGCGCCGGTTCTTCCATAAATTTTGCCACATGGACCCCTGGGGCCGCACCCGCGGGAGGTGTGGTGGGAACATTCGGTAAAATCAACGCGATTGACGCCGATGGCACGATTCATGCCTTGGACACCAATGGTTTGGCGATGACGGCTGCCGGAACCGGTAAAATCGGCGTGATCAGGGTTCTTGTGCCGGGGGAACTGCAGAAGAATGGCGATTCCACCTATGGCGCAACCCCTTCCGCCGGTGTGCCTGCCTCCTATGCCAATGCCGCCGGAAGTATCCTGTCACCCACGGAAAAAATGGTCGCCAACTCCCTTGAGTCCAGTAACGTGGATATGGCTTCGGAGATGGTTAATATGATTGTCACCCAGCGGGCTTACTCCGCCAACTCAAAAACAATTACCGTTAATGATCAGCTGACCAACGATGCCATCCAGATGGTGAGATAGTACCATTTGTTTTTTTAACGCAACTCGTAATCCGGGGTGGTCTTCATGGCTGCCCTGGATTTTTTTTGCCTTTTGTCAAAACCCTGACGTTCCTATTCCGATGATTCCGTCATCTTATCCTTCATGAAAATGGCGAAAATTCTTTCCCTGGTGTGAAAAAACGTGGTTAAACAGTACGTAACGCCATTTGCGCCTCTCGTGCGACTTTCGGCACTTCTGTTGCACAGTACTTGAACTATTGGCCAGGAGTTGCTATGTATATCAGTGAAGTTAATGATTCTGTGACGGAGGAGTAATAATGGCCAGAGACGAAGAAGAACCGGAAGAAAAACCGGAAGCCGGCAACAAGAAGAGCATGATGATCGTGGTGATTCTTGTGGTAAGTTTGGTGTGCATCGGCGCCGGAGTCTTTTTTTATCTCAAGAGTAGCGATGGAGAGTCGTCGCATCCGTCAGCGGGGAAGAAATCCGGGAAGCATGCCCAGAAAAATGAAGAACCTGCCGCCATTTTCGCCATGGAGCCCTTTGTCGTCAATATCAGGGATAATTCGGATGTCCGCTACCTGAAGCTCAAGGTGGAATTCGAGGTGGAATCGGAGGGGAAGGAGGTGAAGGCCGAACTTGACCCTTATCTGCCCCAGGTGAAAGATGCGATTCTCATGCTTCTCACGTCCAAAACCCTGGATGAAGTGAAGGATGTTGCGGGGAAAACCCGCCTCAAACAAGAAATAATGAGCTCTGCCTGCAGGATATTTCCCCGGGGCAAGGTTACCAAGGTGTTCTTTACCGATTTTGTGGTACAGTAAGCTCCGATCGAGGGTAGGTTATGATGGATAAGTTGCTGACAAAAGATGAAATTGAAGCCCTGCTGGCTGCGGTTTCAGAAGGGCGCATCGATCCCGAAAAGGAGTTGGCGCGCGAACGAGGGGGGGTCGTCCCCTACGATCTCTTCAATACCACGGCTCACAAAGGGCTGATGCCCAATCTGGATATCGTTTATGACAGTTTCATCCGTCATCATCGGGTTTCCATGTCCAACCGACTCAGAAAGATTGTGGAAATTAAAAAAATAGGGGCAAGGCCCTATAAATTCGACGACTTTCTCAAGACCCTGCCGTCGCCGGTCTGCATGGGGATCTTTAAAATCGATCCCCTTAAAGGCGCCTCGGTGTTGACCATGGACAACAATCTCGTCTACGCCATTATCGATAGTGTCTTGGGCGGTTCCGGCGCCCCCAGCATCATGGAAAACAACCGGCTCTACACCTCCATCGAATTGAGAATCATGCAGAAGATCATGAAGGATGCGCTCCTTGATATGGAAAAGTCCTGGGTGCATCTACAGCATGACGCCAAGATGAATCTGCTCCGCCTGGAAATGAACCCGCGTCTCGTCAATATTGTTCCGCCCGAATATCTCGTGGTTTCCATGGAACTGGAAATTCAAATCGAAAATACCCGGGGGAGCATGGTCTTCGCGATCCCGTATATGACGGTTGATCCCATCAAGGAAAAACTTAAATACGGCGGACAGATAGACACGGAGACCCGTGACCCCAAGTGGACATTCAAACTTTCTACTGAACTCTGTGACGCGCCCATGGCGGTCAACGTGGAGATGGGGCATGCCAACATTACCTTGCGTGAGCTTCTCCATCTGGAAATCGGCGATACCGTCATGCTCAACAAGGATGTTCAGAGTCCCATGGTGATGAAAGTCGGCGGTGTCAGTAAGTTTCTTGGCTCCCCTGGTGTTTATCGCGGAAACAAGGCTCTTCAGATACTACGTAATGTCACCAGGGAGGAAGTACTATGAGTGAACGGAATGAGCATGATGGCGCCGAACTTGAACTGGAGATGCAGAAGCTGAACTTTATTCTGGACATCCCTCTTCAGCTGACCGTTGAACTGGGGCGGACAAATCTGCTGGTGAAAGAGGTTCTGAAGCTGAATCAGGGATCCGTTGTCGAATTGTCCAAGCTTGCCGGAGATCCTCTTGATATCTATGTTAACTCCAAACTGGTCGCCCGGGGCGAGGCTGTGGTGGTCAACGAGAAGTTCGGTGTCCGTTTAGTGGATATCGTCAGTCCCACCGAGAGGATGGAGAAGGTATTATGAAGCTTTTCACGGCGATCATGGCAGGGGGGCTCATCCCCGGCATCGCCTGGGGAGACGCCGGCGGCGGCAGCGGGTTCAGCTTTTTGACCTGCATGCTGCAAATGTTCTCCGCGCTGGCCATTGTGGTGGGGGCTGTATATCTCCTGGCGTTTCTGGCCCGACGGAGTCTTCCCGGGTTTTCCGGAAAACAGGGGTTCAGGAGCTATATCCGGGTAGTGGAGTCACGCTCTCTGTCTCCGAAGAAATCGCTGATTCTTGTGGAAGTAGCCGGTGAGTACCTGCTCCTTAGCAATGGCGCCGATGGTCTTAGCCTCATCAAGCAGATCGATATGGTGGAAGATGCCGAGGTGTTGGATCTGGCGCAATGTTCGCCGTTGTCCGGAACGAAATTTCAGGCGAAGATGGAAGGAATGATGGGTAAGGTGACGTTTCCTCGACTCCTGTCGACTTTCCCCCGGAGCCAAGGATGATGGTGATGACTAAAAAAAATGTCGCACTGCTGGTTGTGGGGATGATCCTTCTGGTAGCCGGAATTGCGGTTGCTGAACCGTTGGCTTTACCCACCCTCGGCAGCCTGGGGATGGGGAAGTCCGCGAAGCCGGGTGAAACGGCGGTCGTGATCCAGATTCTGTTCCTCATGACGGTTCTATCCCTGGCGCCGGCGCTGCTCATCATGACCACCTCGTTCACCCGCATCGTCGTGGTTCTTTCTTTCCTGAGAAACGCCATGGGGACTCAACAGGCGCCGTCCAACCAGATAATCATCGGCCTTTCGTTGTTTATTACATTTTTTATCATGACTCCTGTCTGGCAGCAGGTTAATACCCAGGCATTGGAACCGTTCAAGGCGCAGACCATCTCCCAGGAGCAGGCGCTTGAGCGGGGGATCGCTCCCATCAGGAAGTTCATGCTTTCCCAGGTGCGGGAGAAAGATCTGGCGCTTTTCATAAGTCTTTCCAAGCAGGCTCGTCCCAAGAATGCCGAAGATGTCCCGACCCTCACCATTATTCCGGCATTCATTATCAGTGAGTTGCGTACGGCTTTTCAGATCGGTTTTCTTATCTATATTCCCTTTCTGGTGCTGGACATGGTGGTCGCTTCGGTACTCATGTCCATGGGGATGATGATGCTGCCGCCTGCCATGATCTCGCTCCCCTTCAAAATCCTTCTTTTTGTCCTTGTGGACGGTTGGGGACTTGTCATTGGTTCTCTTGTGAAGAGTTTCGGATAAAAAGGAGTTCCCCATGACCCCTGAGTTGATAGTACAACTGGCGCGGCGTAGTTTCGAGGTAACACTCATGTTGTCGGCGCCGCTTCTGATCTTCAGTCTCGTCGTGGGGCTTGCGGTGAGTATTTTTCAGACGGTGACCTCAATCAATGAAGCAACCCTTGCCTTTGTCCCCAAGATTGTCGCGGTCATGGTGGCGATGATCGTCTTCTTCCCCTGGATGATGAGTTACATGTCCGACTTCACCCGGGAAATCTATGGAATGATTGTTAATATGAGGCACTGATCGTGTCTTCCCTGTTTCATCTTGCCGATGTGGCTGAGTTTACCCTGTTTGTCCTGGTGTTGGGGCGGATGGCAGGCCTCTTTTCGGCCATTCCTCTTTTCGGCGGCAAAGGAGTTCCCACCAGGATCAAGATTGTTCTCATCTTTTCCATGTCACTGGTATTTTTTCCGGTCGTTCGAGTTTACCTGACGGCAGTCCCGGAAGATGTCCTTTCCCTGGGTCTTCTCGTGGCCAGGGAAGTTCTTGTCGGGCTCTCCTTGGGACTGTTGTCTCAGGTGATTTTTTCCGCGGTGGAATTCTGCGGGCAATTCATCGGCATGCAGATGGGGTTCACCACCGCTTCCCTGTTCGATCCCACCATGGGGACGCAAGTCTCCGTATTATCCGTGCTGGAGAACTTGCTGGCGACGCTCCTGTTCATGTCCCTGGGGATGCACCATCTGTTCCTGCGCGCCATCATGGAGAGTTATCAGTTGATTCCACTGGGAGCGTGGCATGTAAGCGGTGAATTGCTTACCTTCGTCGTGGCGACGACGGGGGGGATTTTTACCCTGGCCATCAAACTGGCGGCCCCCCTGATGGCGTCGCTGTTGGCCGCCACCGTATCCCTGGGGGTTATGGCGCGTATTTTCCCCCAGATGAATATTTTCATGATGAGCTTTCCTCTGAATATCGGTCTGGGATTCATCGTTCTGGGGATTACCGTAAAGGTCTTCTTCCATATCCTCGGAAACGCCTTCCTCACTCTATCACAGCAGATAACCACCCTGTTTCGACTGTTGGGAGCCTGATTCCATGGCGGATGAAGACAAACATTCAAAAACAGAAGAACCCACCGGTAAACGGCGTGATGATGCGCTGAAAGAAAGCGGCCCCCCCCGAAGTCGCGACCTTAATTCCACCATAACCCTCCTTGCGGGAATTATTATCCTCTTCATCACCGGTCGTAACATGCTTTCCACTCTGGAAAAGAGCAGTCGGGAGATACTGGCCAATCTTGAGCCTTCCCAGGTCACCGAGGGAGGAGTCTATGGTCTCATGGTTAAATTTTTTGGAATCATGGGGCTGGTTCTTGGTCCCTTTCTGATCACCGTCATGGTATCGGGGGTTGCCCTCCATTATGCCCAGGGAGATGTGTCGCTCAACTGGGAGAAGATGTCGCTAAAATTCGAAAACATGAATCCACTCAGCGGCTTCAAGCGGCTTTTCAACAAGGACGCCGTGGTGGAGATGGTGAAATCATCCTTGAAAATCACCATTGTGGGGTATATCGCCTATGGGATCATCCGTGGTGAGGCGGAGACGTTGACGTTTCTGGGAGAGCGGGATCTGGACGACGTATTCTCCTACGTCAGCCGCCTCTCCTTTCGGTTGATCCTCAATAGTTGCGGTGTCCTGTTCGTTTTGGCCGTTCTCGATCTATTTTATGTCCGGTGGCGTTTTACTTCGAACATCAAGATGACCAAGGAAGAGGTCAAGCAGGAGCATAAGGATTCGGAAGGAGATCCGCTTATTAAAGGGAAAATACGGAGTCTCCAATTTGCCCAGGCGCGTCGCCGCATGCAGAAACTCATTCCTCTGGCCGATGTCATCATAACGAATCCTACCCATTACGCCGTGGCTCTGAAATATGATCGGGAACGGATGGCTGCGCCCATGGTCCTTGCCAAGGGAACAGATAACCTTGCCCAGCGGATCAAGGAGCTCGCGCGGGAGCACAAGGTAATGATCGCGGAAAACAGATTTCTCGCTCGGGAGTTGTACGAGCAGGTCAAGGAGGGACATGAAATCCCGGAGAGTCTGTACGGCGCCGTTGCGGAAATCCTCGCGTATGTCTTCAGTATGAAAGGGAAAATATAGGAAGGTAAAGCGGTCGGCATGTTATCGGTACGGAATTGTTGAATGCTTGTCGTTGTCGGGTTCGGTTTTTGTAATTTTCCGTGGGCTGCATGTCAACTAACCATTGCAAATTATAATAATGTGTTGTAAATTGCCCCCGATTTTCCTGCTCAGCATGGTCTGACGGTTTGACCTGTAATGATAACAGGTAACATAAGGTTCCCATGCTGCAGGCCGGTAGTTGTTCCTTCCAAGGCGTCATGAAAAGAGCTCTCCCGGCTGGAATTGTCCTGGGGATTCTCGGCTTCGTCGCCAACTACTGCAAGCTGGAACTCTTCTTTAATGTTGATTTCCTCTTCGGCTCCATCTTCGTCATGCTGGCTCTGCTTCGTTACGGCGCCGGCGCCGGTGTCATCGCCGGATTGATCGCGGCTTCCTGTACGCTCTTCCTGTGGCATCATCCCTGGGCTGTCGTTATCTTCTTCTGTGAAGCCCTGTTCGTGGCCTGGCGACTGCGCCGGGGGTCCCGCAATCTCATCCTTTCCGATCTCTGCTACTGGCTCTTTCTGGGCGCACCTCTTGTCTGGCTTTTATATCATAAGGTCATGGGGGTCCCGACTCAGGCGACGCAACTCATCATGCTGAAGCAGGGGGTCAACGGCATCATGAATGCCTTTGCCGCCACCCTGATTCAACAGTTATTTCGTTTCAGGCAGGCTGACCCTGAACGGTTGCCGTCATTGCAGGAGGTGATCTTTACCACCACGACGGGGCTGATCCTGTTTCCGGCGCTGCTTAACCTGGTTCTGAGTCAGCGGGAGATATTTCGGGCACAAGAAGAGCATCTGGCAGTGGAGGTGACTCATGCGTTCGGGACTACGCGGGACGCCCTCCAGTGGTGGCTTACGGAACATCTGAAGGATCTGGAGACCCTTGCCGTCATTGTGGGTGATCCCAACCGGGCGACCTCCCGGGAGTTGCAGCAAGCCGTGGAGACCATGCACCGGCACAGCCCTCAGTTTCTCCGGATGGGGATCTTTGACCGTAACGCCGTTTCCGTCGCCTATTCACCGTTACAGGATAACGGAAAATCGCTCCTGGGGTTCAACTCCAGTGGCCGCCCCTACGTGGCCAGGATGCGGCAGAGTCTGAAAAGCCAGGTTCCGGATATGGTAATGGGGAGGGTTTTTCCCATCGCTCCGATTCTCCCCTTGGCGGCGCCGGTGGTTATCGGCGGAGAATTTCGGGGTTTTTGTAGCGGAGTGGTGGACATGGCCAGTCTGAGACGGATTCTGAACTCCATGGTCGGCGGCAGACCCCGTAATTTCACCATCGTTGATGGCAACAACAGGATTATTGCCTCCACTCGGTCGGGATATCGCCCCATGGATACGTATCATCTTCCCCAGGGGCGAAGCGTCAAAACTTTCGGTTTCGGGGTCTTCCAGTGGCTCCCCACGGGCCCCGCCGGCATCAGTTTCATGCAGCAGTGGCGTACGGCATTCGTTGTCAAGGAGTTGCCCCTCGGCGGAGGTTCATCCTGGAGGCTCATCGCCGAGGTCGCCATGGCGCCCATGATCGACACCCTGACCCGTGAAGCCATCGACTCATTGGTCTTGATGCTGGGGTTGCTGGCGGTGACTTCGCTTCTGGCCCGGAAGTGGAGTAACTGGATTGCCGCGCCGTTGCGAATGCTTCGGGAGCGCTCCGGTGAAATTCCTTCCTTGATTAAGCAAGAAGTGGATATGGCCGTGAATATTCCCACCCGCCGGGTCTGTGAAATAGCCGGTCTCATCGCCACCTTTGCCAATATGGAACAGGCGCTGAGATCTTCGTTCCGTGAAACGGCCTCTCTGCAGGCCGGTCTGGAGGAACAGGTTCAGGAGCGGACTGCGGTATTGCGCAAGACCGCCGCCTGGCTGGCGGCGTTGAAAGATCGCAGCCCGGTGGGGATTCTGGTAACGGATGCGAATCGGGTGATTCTGGATACGAACCCCAGTGTATGCGAGCTGTTCGGCTACTCATCACAGGAGTTGCTGGGGAAGCCCAGTCGGATCATTCATCTCTCCGCGGAGAGCAGCCGGGAATTCGGCGACAGGTCTCATCATCTGATCCTTCGCGGTCAGCAGATCCTGGCGGAATTCCGGCTGCGCAAGAAAAATGGTGATATTTTCTGGGCGGAGGTGGCGGGACAGGCAATTGTACCGGGAGATCCGGCCGAAGGGGCCATCTGGATGATTCGGGATGTCACCGCCAGGAAGCAGGTTGAGGAGCGGGAACAGATAACCCTCCTTCGCCAGCAGGCTCAGATCAGTCTCTACCTCATGGGGGAGTCCACGTTTCAGAAACTGCTGGATTTCGGACTGGAAAAGGCCTTGGAGCTTACCGCCAGCACTGTCGGGTACATTTATCTCTATGATGAAGAGAAGCGGATCTTTACCCTTTACTCCTGGTCCAGAGAGGTCATGCCGGCCTGCTTGATCATGGATCCGCAAGCGGAGTATATGCTGGAGCAGACCGGGCTCTGGGGGGAAGTGGTCCGACAAGGGGCACCCCTCATGGTCAATGACTTCGCCGCTCCCCATGAACTGAAAAAGGGGTATCCCCAGGGGCACATCTCCTTGACCCGGTTCCTGAGCATTCCCATCAAACAAAATGGCCGGATTGTGGCGGTGGTGGGAGTCGGCAATAAAGTGGAGCCCTATGCCGAAGAGGATTGCATGCAACTTCAGCTGTTCATGGACGGCTTGTGGAATGTGGTGGAACGGCAGCGAAGCGAAGTGGCCCTCCGGCTGGCCAAGGATGCCGCCGAGACGGCAAACGCCGCCAAGAGCAGGTTCCTGGCCAACATGAGCCATGAGATCCGGACCCCCATGAACGCCGTCATGGGGTTGGGGCAGCTCCTGCAGCAGACCTCCCTGGACAGCCGCCAGCTGGATTTTATCAAGAAGATCAACTCCTCCGCCCGATGGCTCCTTCGTATCATCGATGACATTCTCGATGTCTCCCGGGTGGAGTCGGGGCAGATGACGCTGGAGTTGGTTGATTTTTCTCTGGCCGCGTGTCTGGAACAGGCGGCAAACTCCATTACAGAGGAGGCGCGCCGCAAGGGGGTGGCGTTCACTATCGTTCGCGCCCCGGAGACACCCGACCTGTTGCGGGGCGACCCGTTCCGTTTGGGGCAGGTGCTGATCAACCTGCTGGGGAATGCACTGAAATTTACGGCGCGGGGTGAGATTAAGCTCAGCGTGGCGCCGGTTGACTCTTGGGTGCCGGAGTCGATCACCTTGCAGTTTCAGGTCAGAGACACCGGGATCGGTCTGGCGCCCGAGCAGATGGAAAAAATTTTCGAGCCGTTCATTCAGGCGGATAGTTCCACCACCCGATGTTATGGTGGAACCGGCCTGGGACTGAACATATGCAAGCGGCTGGTGGAGTTGATGGGGGGGCATATCCGGGTGGAGGGGGAGCCGGGGAGTGGCAGCACCTTCATCTTTACCGCGAGTTTCTTCGCGGCAAGTCATTCCGTGGCGGCAGCGCCGCCGCTTTCGCCCGTCACGGTCGATCTTCAAACCATATCCGGTTCCCGGGTTCTCGTTGCGGAAGACAACGCCATCAACCAGGAGGTCGTCCGGATTCTCCTGACCCAGGCGGGGCTCCTGGTGACCATGGCGGACAACGGAAAGGAGGCGGTAACGGCGGTAACCCAGGCGGCCATCCCCTTTGATATTATCTTCATGGATCTCCAGATGCCGGTCATGGATGGCTATGAAGCCGCCGGGCTCATCCGTCGGCGGTACCCTGCCGATCTTCTGCCGATCATTGCCTTGACGGCCGACGCCCTGCCGACGGAGCGACAAAAATGTCTCGACATGGGAATGAACGATCATCTGGCCAAGCCGTACGAGATACAGGAACTCCATCGCCTGCTCATCAGGTGGCTCCGGCCCGTATCCGTCATGACCTCCGCGGAGACGGTTCCGATGGAAGAGGTCTGCGCCGTGCCTGAGTCGATGGCCATGCCGGTTTTCCCCGGGTTGGATGTCGCGACGGCGCTGCTGCGCTTGGGTCTTCCCCTGGAATGTTATCAGGAACTGGTTATCCTCTTCGGGCGGGAACATTGTAACGACGTCGCCCTGATTCAAAAGGAGTTGGCGGCAGGCAAGCCGGATAAGGCGCTGTTACTTGCCCACACGCTGAAGGGGGTCTCCGGTAATCTCGCCGCCTTGAAACTTTCCGCCGGCGCCGCCGAACTGGAGGCGGCTCTCAAGGGAGGACGACCGGACGAGGCGGAGCGTTGTTTGCCCCACTTGGCTGACTGTTTGGCCGAGGTCCTCACCGGGGTAGCTTGTTTTGAGCGGGAGTTCCCGGAAACGCCGAAGCCTGAGATCCATCCGGTGGAACTCAGCCGGTTGCCCGGTCTGCTGACCGAATTGTTTCGTAACTTGGAGTGTCGTGATATGCAGGCAGTGGAGTTGTTCGACCAGGTCAAGCTGTTGGTGGCTCACCGTGAATCGGACCGGGTGGAGCAGTTGGAACAGGCCATGGATCAGCTTGATTTTCGACGAGCGGTCACCGAGCTTCAGTATCTGGCTTCAGATCTTGCCATTACCTTGGAGGAGGGGTGAACCCATGTCCGAACCGGTAGAGAAATCCCTGGTGCTTGTCGTTGATGATGCTTCATCCAATATCCGGATACTGCACAACCTGTTGCGGGAGCGGTATCGCGTCATCTTCGCCACAACAGGAAACGACGCCCTGGAACAGGCCGTCAGATTTGTGCCGGACCTGATTCTTTTGGACATCGTCATGCCGGAGATGGACGGCTATGAGGTGTGTCGCCGGCTCAAGATAAACGCCGTGACCGCGGAAATTCCGGTGATTTTTATCACCGGTTGCGCTGATGCCGAGGATGTTGTTCAGGGTTTCAACCTGGGGGCAGTGGATTATGTGACCAAACCGTTTCGTTCCGGCGAGCTGCTGGCCCGGGTGGCGACCCCGCTGCAGCTCCGGCAGGCCCGCCTGGAGCTGAACAGCAGAAGTGGTGAGTTGAAAATACTCCAGGCCGACCTGGAACAAGCTCTGGAGCGGAATCGCCGGCTTGTTCAGGAAGTCGATCGTTTGACTCAGTTGGTTTCCGGCGCCACCTGAGGTGATGTGGGAAAGGTCAGGCAGTAAAATTTATTCCCCGCTCCGAGGGCGCACATGATAACCGAAAATTTGCAAACAACCCGGTCACCGGAATTGGAGGTGGTTCCACTATCCCGGCTGGCCAGAATCTCCCCGTATCTGGTTCTGGCGATCTGCCTTGTCATGGCTGTCTGTTTCTGGCGGATTTTTGACGACAATCTTCATGAACGAGCCAATGCCATATTCGCCGAGCGAAGCAACGACATCTCCACGCGCATCATCAAGCGGTTGTATGATCACGAGCAGGTTCTCAGCGGCAGCGCCGGCCTGTTCAACGTCCGGAACGGGACTACCCGCACCGACTGGCGCCACTACGTCTCCTCCTTGCATCTGGATGAAAACCATCCCGGTATTCTGGGGATCGGTTTTGCCAAATGGATGACCCCGGCGGAGAAGGAAGCGCATACCCGGGCCGTCCGGGCGGAGGGTTTTCCCGAATACCTGATCCATCCCGAGGGAGAGCGGCCGGAATACAGTTCCATAGTTTTTCTTGAGCCGTTCACTTGGCGCAATCAGCGGGCCTTCGGTTATGACATGTTTACGGAACCGAAGCGGCGGGCCGCCCTCTCCCTGGCCCGTGACGAAGGGGTCACCACCATCGCCGCCCGGATCGTCCTGGTACAGGAAACCGACAAGGACAAGCAGAGCGGCATGCTGATGTACCACCCGGTCTACAAGCAGGGGATGGCCAGGGATACGGTGGCGCAGCGCCGCGCGGCCCTCTTCGGTTTTGTCTACAGCCCCATACGGATGAACGACTTCATTTACGGAACGCTGGGGACGATACCGGAACATATGGCCATGGAAATTCACGTCGGCGCCCAATCCGACGCCGATAATCTTCTGTTTGACAGCCTCGCCGCGGGGAAAAAGTCGCTTCCCCCGGGATATGTTCCCGCTTTCACCACCACCGTGACGGTCCAGGCTTACGGACTCCCCTGGCGCTTTACCTTTACCTCTCTTCCCGGCTTCGGACATCAGTTGAATTATTTCAAGCCGTGGCAAATCCTCTCCTTCAGCATCCTCTTCAGCCTGCTCATTACCGCCTTGACCTTCGTACTGTTACGAACACAAAACAGCGCCTTATCCCTGGCGGGGTTGATGACTCGCCGGTTAACCGAGAAGGAGTTTTCCAACCGGACTATTCTCAACTCTCTGACGGAGCAGATCGCGGTCATTGATCGGGAGGGGGCCATCACCGGGGTGAACCGCTCCTGGCTGGAGTTCGGGACGAACAACGGCGGCAAAGTTCTCACCATGAAGGAGTGGCATGGGGTCAACTACCTGGATGCCTGTCTCCCTCATCCCGGCGGCTCCTTTCATGAACTGGCCAGGGAGGCTCACGACGGCATTAAGGCGGTGCTCAAGGGAACTCTCCCCCTGTTTACCCTGGAGTACCCTTGTCACGTCTCCGCGGAGCAGCGCTGGTTTATGTTGACCGTGAACCCGTTGCAGCAAGCTGATGGGGGGGCGGTGGTCGCCCATACCAATATCACGGCGCGCAAGCAGTTGGAGGCTGCCCGGGAAGAGGCGCTGAGTCGTCTTCAGAAAATCGCCGGTCGGATACCCGGGGCTGTCTACCAATACCGTTTACACCCGGACGGCACGACCTCCTTTCCGTATGTCAGTGACGGCATAGGTGAACTCTACCGGCTGTCTCCGGAAGAGCTCTACGAGGATCCGTCCAGAGCTTTCGCCGTGCATCACCCCGATGATCGCGCCGGCATCATCGGCTCTATCCGGAAATCGGCCCAGGAGCTGATCCCGTGGCTCCATGAATTCCGTGTGCGGTTCAGCGACGGTACGGTGCGCTGGCTTTCCGGCAACGCGCTGCCGGAGCGGGAACCCGACGGATCCACCATCTGGCACGGCTTCATCAACGATAGCACTCAACGGAGAGAGGACGAGGTAAAGCTCACCGAAAATGAGGCGCGATTGCGCGCCATTATCCAAAATGAGCCGGAATGCATCAAGATCTTGGATGGACAGGGGCTATTGGTGGAGATGAACCCGGCCGGCTTGGCGATGATCGAAGCCGACTCCCTGGAGCAGGTTGTGGGAACTCCGATTCTCGGGGTCATCGCACCCGAATACAAAGCGGCTTATGCCGACCTGCACCGGCGGGTCATTGCCGGCGAAGCCATGCAGATGAAATACGAAGTGGTGGGGCTCAGGGGGGGGAGGCGCTGGCTGGAAACCCACGCCGTTCCCATGATGGACCATGGGGCAGTGGTCCATCTGTCAGTCACCCGTGACATCTCCGAACAGCGGCAGGCGGAAGAGGCGTTGCGCGGCAGCGAAGCGCTGTTCCGCACTCTTGCCCTCCATGTCCCGGTGGGGATCTACCAGGCCGACACGGAAGGGATGTGCCTCTACGTGAATAACTGCTGGTGTCGCCTGGCCGGTCTCACCGACGTCCAGGCGCTGGGGGACGGCTGGACCCGGGCCATTCACCCTGAAGACCGGGAGAAGGTCTTTGCCGAGTGGGACGAATCGATCCGGAACAACCGACCCTTTTTCCTTGAATACCGGTTCATTACACCTTCGGGTACTATTCACTGGGTTCAAGGCGTGGCGTCTCCCCTGACCACCGGTTCGGGCAGGATTACCGGGTATATCGGTTGTGTCTCCGACATCACCGGTCAGAAAGAGCTTGCCGAAGCTCTCCTGCAGAGCCGTTTGCAGGCCGAGGCGGCCAATCGGGCCAAGAGCGAGTTCCTGGCCAACATGAGCCATGAGATCCGGACCCCCATGAACGCCATTATTGGCCTGGGGCGGCTGGCGCTTCTCACCGAACTGACCGGAAAGCAGCGGGATTATCTGGAGAAGATCGACTCTTCAGCAGGGACGCTTCTGCATCTCATCAACGATCTCCTGGACCTCTCCAAGGTGGAGTCCGGCAAGCTGACCCTGGAGAACATCACGTTCTCCCTCAACTCCTGCCTGGCCTCCGTGCAGAGTATCGTCCGGGTCAAGTCCATGGAAAAGGGGTTGGAGCTGCAGGTCAGCGTCGCACCCGAGGTTCCGACTCAGCTGACCGGCGATCCCTTCCGGCTGGAACAGATCCTGATCAACCTGCTGGGAAACGCCGTCAAATTTACCCACCAGGGAGTCGTAGCGCTGGAAGTGACCTGCGAGCCCACGGTGGAAGATGAGCCGGTTCCGGTGATCTTCACGGTCACTGATACCGGTATCGGCATGACCGACGAGCAGATGACACGTCTGTTCAAGCCCTTCAATCAGGCAGATAACTCCACCACACGCCGCTACGGCGGCACCGGTCTGGGGCTCAGCATCTCCCGGCGGCTGGTGGAGCTGATGGGGGGGGAGATCCGGGTTGCCAGCAAGCCGGGTCAGGGCGCGGTCTTCACGGTCACCGTTTTTCTTGGTCACAGTGACCTGCCGGTGGAACAGTCGCCCCCCCCCCTGGATCCGGAGGTGGTCACGGCGGCCTTGAAGGGGCGTCGAGTTCTCATCGTCGAGGATCACCCCATCAACCAGCAGGTGGCGCGGGAATTACTGGAACAGGTGGGGATGATCGTTTCCCTGGCGGATAACGGTCGAGAAGCCACGGTTTGCATGAGCGAGCCTGGCTCACGGTTCGATCTGGTCCTCATGGATATTCAGATGCCGGTGATGGATGGCTATGAGGCGACCAGGCTGATACGGGAACAGTGGCCGGCGGGCGGGCTTCCCATCATCGCCATGACCGCTCATGCCGGTCGGGAGGAGCTGGAGCGCTGTCTGCTGAGCGGCATGGATGGCCACCTGACCAAGCCGATTTCGGACACGAAGCTTTATCGGACGCTCATGGGCCGGCTTGCGCCACACACTCCTTGGGTGACGGCAGAGTCCGAGGCGGATCGGGGCGCGGTGGTGGAGGTTGCCGGGCAAGAGCTTCCCACCATAGCCGGGTTCGATCCGGTCGCGGGAGTAAAGCGCTTACGGGGGAACCGGGATCTTTACGGCACACTGGTGGCGGGATTCTGCCGTGAACATCAGGGTACGATGGCAAAGTTCCAGGCCCTGTTCACCGAGGGGGATTATGCTCGGCTTCAGAATCAGGCCCATACTCTCAAGGGGGTGGCCGGCAACCTGGAGGCTCGGCAGGTCTCTTTTCATGCGGACCGGTTGAATGCCGCGCTGAAAGAGGGGCGTTTTTCCGATGTTCCCTTCGCCCTTGCCGGGCTGGCCGACGCCCTGTCGGTGGTTCTGGCCGCGGAAGGTGATATCGTACTGCTGTTTCCCCGGGAGCGGAGTGCCGGGGGAGTCCGCGAGCCGGACCGTGCAGTGTTGGCGTCGCTCCTGCGGGAATTGCCGGAACTCATCCGGAACAGAAACTGCCAGGCGTTGGAGATCGGCGCCCGGATCGCCCTGCTTCTCCAGGAAACCGTCTGGGCCGGAAAAGGGGATGCCTTGACATCGACTCTGGATGAACTGGCTTTCGACGTCGCGGCTGAGCAAGTAGAAGCGCTCCTGGTGGAGCTTGCCTGACAACGAAACATACTCCGGTTGCCTCACTACTTCTCCTAAACCGCTGTAAACGGTTTCCTCATCTCCTCTTTTCGGCACGTCAAAACCTTGGCCCCTGTTTTCACAACAGCGGGGGGATGTCAAATTACTGTCTCGGTCGCACCGGTTGAACGGTGTAACTATCCGTTGTCGTTATGCTATTTTATGTTGCGTTAACTGGCACAACGGTTGCAGATGACACTGCAAAGATAGGTATCATGTTTTAGTCCGGGAGTAGTCGCGATGGCAGATCAGGCGGTCCAGTCTCAGACTTTTAATGCGCAGATGTTCAAAAAAAACTCTGATGTCATCATGGCGCTGGCGCTCATCGGAGTTCTGGCGCTCATGGTTATCCCGCTTCCGGCATTCATGCTGGACGGCTTTCTGGCCGTTAACGTCACTGTTTCCCTGGCTATTCTGCTGATCTGTCTCTATACGACCCAACCACTTGATTTTTCTTCTTTTCCATCCGTTCTTCTGGTGACCACCCTGTTTCGTCTGGCCCTCAATATCGCCTCTACCCGGCTCATCCTTCTGCACGGAAATGAGGGGCCGGAGGCGGCGGGCGCGGTCATCATGGCGTTTGGTCAGTTCGTTGTCGGAGGGAACTACGTTGTCGGCGCGGTGCTCTTTCTCATCCTGGTGATCATTAACTTCGTGGTTATCACCAAAGGGGCCGGTCGCGTGGCGGAGGTTGCCGCCCGGTTTACCCTGGATGCAATGCCCGGCAAGCAGATGGCCATCGATGCCGACCTTTCCGCCGGTTCCATAACCGACAAGGAAGCCAAATCTCGTCGGTTGAAGATTTCCCGGGAAGCTGAATTTTACGGCTCCATGGACGGCGCCAGTAAATTTGTTCGCGGTGACGCGGTGGCCGGTATCCTCATCATGCTGGTCAACCTCATCGGCGGATTCGTCATCGGTGTCTGGCAGCAGGGGATGCCCTTTGATACGGCGCTGGCCAACTACAGTCTCCTCACCGTGGGTGAGGGGCTCATGGCTCAGATCCCCGCCATTATCATCTCCACCGCGGGGGGGATTATCGTTACCCGTTCCGCCGATGAAAACAATTTTGGGAATGAAATAAGCGGCCAGTTCCTGTATTATCCCCGGGCTTGTTACACCTTGTCCGGAATACTGTTCTGTTTCGGCCTGTTGCCGGGATTACCCCATGTGGCCTTTCTGCTCCTTGCCGGTTCAGCATATCTGGCCGGTCGCATGGCGAAGGAAAGGGGCGCCGCCGGAGCCGAAGAAGAGCTTGAAGCCGGCGCCGTTGAGGGTGACGATAGGGGGGAGCAGATTTCTTCCATCAAGCCGCTGGAAATTTTGGAATTGGAAGTCGGTTATGCTCTGGTGCCGTTGGTGGATGAGTCCCAAGAGGGAGAACTTCTTGACCGGATACGTAATATTCGTCGCCAATTCGCCCAAAAAATGGGATTTATTGTGCCGCCGATTCATATTCATGATAATCTGCAACTGCGTCCCTACGAATACAGTATTCTCATCAAAGGGGCAAAGGTTGGCGGGGGAGAGTTGACCGGCCAATTTCTTGCCATGGATTCGGGAGCTACCACCGGAGAAGTCGAGGGGGCTCGCACCACGGAACCGGTGTTCGGACTTCCGGCCGTCTGGATCAGGGGCGCCGACAAGGAGCAGGCTCAGCTGTTTGGGTATACGGTTGTGGACAATACCACCGTTGTGGCGACCCATATCAGCGAAACAATCAAAAAATATGCACAGGAACTCATCGGACGTCAGGAGTTGCAGCAGCTCATGGATAATCTGGCGACTACCTGTCCGAAGGTCGTAGAGGAACTGGTGCCGTCGCTCCTCTCCATCGGAACCGTACTGCGGGTCATAAAAAATCTCCTTCGTGAAGGGACTTCCGTGCGCGATTTCAGGACCATCATGGAAACGCTTGCCGATTTCGGGGGGCTCACCAAGGATGCCGAAATGTTGACGGAGTTTGTGCGACAGGCTCTGGGGCGAAGCATCGTGGATCAGTTGAAATCCGATGATGATACCCTTTGCCTCCTGAGTCTGGATCGGAGTGTTGAAGAGGCTGTCATTGATGGGGTGCAATCCAGTGATCAGGGGAGTTACGTCGCCTGCGAGCCGGCCATTGTCCAGAAGATACTTATGAGCCTTCGTCATGAAATGGAGAAATTTAATGTAACCGGAACCACCCCGGTGCTCATCGCCTCGCCGTCCATCCGACGTCATGTGAAAAAACTCACGGAACGGTTTCTTCCCAATCTCACCGTGTTGTCTCACAGTGAGGTTCCGCCGAACATAAAAATTCAATCCTTGGGAGTGGTAAGTCTCAATGCAAATTAAAACGTTTCAGGCAAACGATATGGCTGAGGCGCTCAGGTTGGTGAAGGCCGAGTTCGGGCCGGACGCCATGATCTTGACCTCCAAGAAGATGAAGCGCGGTGGTTTTTTCGGGTTTTTTTCCAAGTCGTACTTTGAGGTCACCGCTCTCCTGGATAACCGACCGCGGGCCGATTTCTCGGAACCGGAACCGGTGAGAGAGCCGGTTAAACAGTCCAACACCATGGAAGAATTCCAGAAATCAATGTTGGGACCCTTGGCCCGAGAACTCAAGGAGTTGCGTTCTCGGGTGGAAACACTCTCCGTGGCGGAAGAAAAGGCGCCTCCCCAGCCTCCGCCCGTTGCTCGAAAATCAGTTGATTCCGACACACAACTTGCAGCCGAACCCCGCCCCGGGATGGAAGAGCTGAAACGGTTTCTCCTTCGTTCCCTGGACGCTGAAAAAGTGGCGGGAGGGGGTAGCGGGGTCGTTCTTGACGGCAAA
Source organism: uncultured Desulfuromonadales bacterium (assembly GCA_903929485.1). Lineage (GTDB taxonomy): Bacteria > Desulfobacterota > Desulfuromonadia > Geobacterales > CAIOGM01 > CAIOGM01. The sequence goes on along the minus strand of CAIYUY010000336.1, from coordinate 12,986 downwards.
CCTGTCAAGGAGTCGGCGCCGATAACAGAGCTTCGCTCCGATATTGAAGAGTTGAAGCAGTTGGTGCTGAAATCCATGGTGATACGTAAAGAGCCCGAGATCGTTGTTCCTATCCCACCCCGGAGAGGAGCGGCGCCGGAGAGTCGAAGTGATGCTCATGGAGAAGCCGACGAGTTAAAGCAACTGCTGTTGCGCGTTCCGGGACAGGAGATTATCAAAAAAGGCGCAGCCGGATCCGGCACGTCTCAATCGGTTCCGGCTTCCTTGTCCGGCCCCACGTTCCGAGACGGCGACATCTCTCCCGATTTCCCTTCATTGTTACTGGAGGGAGAGGCCGCCATGGGGACAGGAGTGGATCATGCGGGCCACTCTCCCGAGCAGGGGTCGGCGGCCGATGAACTGAAGCACGCCTTGCAACGTTTTCTGAATCCGGGTGGAGTCACCGAAACCGAGAGTTGTCGACAACCGCCGGCGGCTGGTAATTCCGACAGGGGTCAGTTGGAGGCGATGAGGGAACTGCTACGGGCCAACGGGGTCGGCAGCGAGGCTGTGGAAACTCTTCTGATCCCCATTGTCGCCGCAACCGAGGGGGAGAAAACAGCGGATCAGGTTCGAGGACGACTGCGGGAGGCGATTACGGAGAGTGTCGTCTGCTCCAAGCAGATGACCTTGAGTAATAATTCGCCCCGTATCCTGGCTCTTGTGGGACCAACCGGCGTGGGGAAAACCACGACCATCGCGAAGCTGGCGGCGTTTGCCGTGAAACAGAAGGTCCGAGTCGCCGTTATAACCATCGATACCTACCGGATCGGCGCCGTGGATCAGTTGAAGGCTTACGCAGCCATCATGGGGCTCCCCTTGGCGGTTGCCGAAACGCCCGATGCCTTGGCTGCGGCCATCGCGGCCAATGCCGACAAACATCTCATCTTTATCGATACTGCCGGCCGTAATCCCCGCGATCAGGACCGGCTCCTGGAGATGAAGTCATTTCTGGATGTGGATCCGGCCATTGAAACTCATCTCTGTTTGGCCGCTACGACGCGGGATCGGGAACTGGAGCAGATTTTTCAACGATTCAGCACCCTTCCGGTGAGCAGAGTACTTTTTACCAAGCTGGATGAGAGTGAAAGTTTCGGCTGCATCATCAATATGCACCTGAAAAACAGGGTGCCGCTTTCCTACTTTTCCATCGGCCAGAGAGTGCCGGAGGATCTACTGGTGGCAACACCTCAAAGAGTTGCCGATCTTGTTCTCGGGGAGATGATACCATGAGCGGCGCCCCTCCGGCCATGAAGCAAACCGATGCGCGGGTACAGATGGCCGGGGCGTATCCCGGGCAGATCCGCTTTGCCGCGACTCTTCCGGTAGTGAAAAAACGTAAAGGGGTTCGGGTGATCTCGGTCACCAGCGGGAAGGGAGGGGTCGGCAAGAGTAGCGTCGTGGTTAACCTGGCGCTGGCCCTGGCCAATGAAGGGGAGCGGGTTCTTGTTCTGGACGCCGATGTGGGGCTGGGTAATATCGGGATACTCCTGGGGCTGCGGCCGACCTTCACCCTTGACGATCTGTTCGATGGCACAAGGCGTCTTGGTGAGATCATTGTTACCGGGCCCGGCGGCATCAGGATCGTCCCCGCCGGATCGGGGAGTCAGCGATGCCCCACGCTGAATCAGCGGGAGCGGCTCCTTCTGATGGATGAATTGGATGCTCTTGACGAGGAGTTTGATGTTCTGATTATCGATACGGAAAGCGGGGTCTCGGAAAATGTCACCTACTTCAATGTGGCCGCCCAGGAGATCATGCTGGTCCTCTCGCCGGAACCGACTTCCCTGGCTGATCTCTACGCTTTGATCAAGTTGTTGACAAACCGTCATGGGGAACGATCGTTCAGGGTACTCGTCAACATGGTCAGGGACAGTGACGAGGGGCTTGAAATGTTTAAGAAGCTCTCCCAGGTGGTCAGCCGTTTTTTGGATGTCTCTCTGGATTATTTCGGCTGTATTGTTCGTGATGATCGCTTGATTGACGCCGTACGGAAACAGATGGCGGTTGTTGAACTGCACCCCCGCTCACCCGCTGCCGGTTGTTTCGCCAAGCTGGCCCGAGCTCTGAAAAACAGCCCGACCTCACCGCCGATGAAGGGAAATATTCAGTTTCTGTTCAGGCGAAACTTTAAAGAAAATCATGAAATGAGGTATACATGAACCGCCAGCTTAAAGTCTACGCAGAGGAGTCGCAGCGGAGTTCCCTTGCGATCCGCGACGGGTTGATTCTTGAACACCTGCCGTTGGCCCGGTTTCTGGTCAAACGGATGGCGGCCCATTTGCCGCCGCATATTGACGAGGAAGAGTTGATGAGCGCGGCTGTCATGGGGCTGATTTCGTCAGCGGAGCGTTTTGAACCGTCCCGTGGCGTTCTATTCAAAACCTTCGCCGAACAGCGAATCAAGGGGACGATTCTCGACGAACTTCGCTCCCAGGATTGGCTCTCCCGCTCGGTGCGAGAAAAGTACAAACGGTTGGAACGGGAATTTTCCCGACTCAGTCAGACACTGGGGCGTGATCCCAATAGCGAGGAAGTCGCCGCGGGGATGGACGTGGAGCTGGATGAGTATTACCGGATACTGGAGGAAGTTCATACCTTCTCCTTCGTCAGCCTTAACGAGTCGATGGAAGATGATGACGGTAGCCTGGTGACGCTCCTGGATATGGTGGCGGACAGTTCCGCACTGACTCCACAGGCTCAACTACAGTACCGTCAGCTTATTGACTCTTTGGCCGCCTGTATTGACTCCTTGCCGGAAAAGGAGCGGATCGTCATTACCCTTTATTATTACGAGGACTTGAGGCTCAAGGATATCGGCGAGGTGCTGGGACTTACCGAGTCGCGGGTTTCCCAGTTGCATAGTCAGGCTGTCGTGCGGCTCAGGTCAAAAATGAAGCCTCACTACGAATGATCCCGGAAAAGTGATTCACCAAAAAAGAAACCAAGGTTATAGAGATACTTCCCCAATAAAATCAGCCTTATACTGTTTTTCCCCAGGTTAATGCTTTCATTCGCGCACCGAACCGGTATTTTGGCCTGAAAGCTGCATATAGTCTGCTGTATCCAAGGCGACATTCCTCAGAGGAGTCGGTCATGAACAGCGGGATGTATGCAGCACTCTCAGGCAGTATGGCTTCAATACAGCGGATGGAATCTCTCACCAACAATTTGGCCAATCTGAATACCTCCGGGTACAAGAAGGATCGGATTATTTTTGAGACTGTCCTGGCCGCTGTCGATCCCACCGCCCCCCCTACCACCGTGCCTGATCAGACCCCTGTCCAGTCCGGCGTTCGGTTCGTGACGGACTATTCGTCCGGATCGGTTCGACAGACCGGCTCCACGCTGGATTTCGCCCTGGATGGAGACGGCTATTTCGCCGTGAACACTTCCCAGGGGCCTGCGTACACCCGTCAGGGGAATTTTCACCTGGACACCGGCGGAAAGCTGCTGACTGCCCAGGGGGATGAGGTCTTGGGTAACGGCAAGGCCGTCACCATCACCGGTAACAAGATAGACGTTAACGGCAAGGGTGAAATTTTCGTCGATGGTGTTCAGACCGGTACTCTGGATGTGGTGGATTTTCCCAAGCCCTACGCCCTGGATAAAACAGGGGGGACCATCTTTACCGCCCCGGCGGGGGTTACGGGAACGCCGGCTAAAACGACGGCGATCAGGCAAGGCTCTCTTGAAGGTTCCAACGTGAACCCCATCCTGGAGATGGCGAACCTTATAGAAACAACCCGCTATTACGAGAGCTGCATCAAGGCGGTGAAGAGCTACGACGACATGGCGGCCAAGGCGTCCAACGAATTGGGGAAGGTATAAGAAGCTTTTAGCCGCCGGACAACCTGGCGGAAGGTGAAGGGGGAGATTATCATGATACGTGCACTCTGGACCGCGGCCTCGGGAATGCAGGCGCAACAACTGAACATGGATGTGATCGCCAACAACCTGGCCAACGTGAATACGGCAGGTTTCAAGAAGAGCCGGGCTGACTTTCAGGATCTTATGTACCAGAATCTTAAAACGACCGGAGCTCCGTCCACCAGCACGACCCAGACCGCGGGGATTCAGGTGGGGCTCGGAACAAAGGCCGCCGCCGTCACCAAGCTCTTTACCGCCGGCAATATTTCCCAAACAGGGAATCAACTGGATATTTCCGTGGAAGGGGATGGATTCTTTCAGATACAGCTCCCCGACGGCACCACCGGGTACAGTCGCGCCGGCGCCTTCAAGAGGGACAACCAGGGGCGTATCGTTAACTCCGACGGTTATCCCCTGCTCCCGGCGATCACTATTCCCAGTAACGCCACCACCATAAACATAGGGAATGACGGGACAGTCTCGGTGCTTCAGGCCGGTATACCCACCGCCACCACCGTGGGGAATATCCAGTTGGCCAATTTTTCCAATCCTTCGGGGCTCTCCAGCATGGGGCACAATATTTATCAGGCCACCGACTCTTCGGGGACCGCCACCACGGGAACCCCGGGGCAGAATGGTCTCGGCTCCACCGCCCAAGGGATGCTGGAGATGAGTAACGTCAGCATCATGGAAGAGATGGTCAACATGATCGTCAGCCAGCGGGCCTATGAGACAAACTCCAAGGCAGTCCAGGCCTCCGATGAGATGCTCAAACAGGCCAATGAACTCAAACGGTAACAGTGCGGCTTTAAAACGGTGAGATCATGAAACGATTTTTTCTTATGACACTGGTTGGGGCTTTCATGCTGGTGCCGGGGGCGCAATCCCTCCAGGCCGGTGGCCGCGCTGTTTTGACTGAAGCCAGGGTGCGTCAGGTCGTCACTGAATACCTCCTGCAGAGAACCGAGAACATGGGGGTAGAGCTGAGGATCAAGAAACTGGGGTATTCCGGCGAGATGGCTCTCCCTTCGGGGGTTGTCAGCTATGAGATCATTGCTCCCCCCGAATGGGAAGGGTGGGGGCGGGCGTCACTGGCCCTCATCGTCAGGGTGGATGATCAGGTTGAAAAAAACCTGACACTCAATCTGGAAGTAGAGGCCATGGCCGGTATCATGGTCGCAGCCAGGCAACTGGATTACGGCATGGTGCTGAAGCCGGGGGACGTGGTCATGCAGAAACGGGATCTGGGTTTGATCCAAGGACGGTTTTGCCGGAATCCGGATGAGGTGGTGGGAAAGCGAGTGCGGGTGGGGATGAGGGGTAATACGCCGATCCATGGTGACTACCTGGAGAAACCACCCTTGGTGAAGAGCGGGCAGATGGTTACCATCATTGCCGAGAACGGAGCATTTCGGGTCACCGCCACCGGAAAGGCTCGGGGAAACGGCGCCGAAGGGGATCTGATAATGGTGCAGAATTTGAACGCGCAGAAAGATATTCAGGCAGTGGTGGCCAGTGACGGCACGGTACGGGTGGAGTTCTGATATGAAAAAGCTCATTTTTTCCTTTTTATTATGGTCACTCCTTGCCGGATGCGCCCATCAACTCCCGGTGAGCACCTTTCCTGCCCGGGAACAGCGTCTGGAAAAACCCAGCGTGAGTTATTCCAACGGTTCGCTCTGGCAGACATCATCAAACAGTCTCATTGATGACCTTAAGGCGCGCAGGGTCGGGGACACCTTGACGGTAGTGGTCTCCGAGCAGACCAGCGCCAGCAAGGCCGCCACCACCGGAACCGGGCGTAGCAGTTCGGTGGCTGCCGGCATCCCCAACCTGCTGGGGTTTGAGACCAAGATGGCCGGTTTAAACGGGATGGATCCCACCAAACTTCTCAGCGCCTCAACGGATACGAAGTACGCCGGAACCGGTTCCACAACCAGAAATGACGCGTTGACCGCCACCATGACGGTGAGGGTAATGGAGCTTCTCCCCAACGGCAATCTGCTCATAGAGGGGCGGCGTAATATCATGGTCAACAATGAAGACCAGATGATTGTTCTGGAGGGGACCGTCCGTTCCCGTGACATCACTCCCGATAACACCGTAACTTCCGCGCTCATTGCCGATGCGCGGATCACCTACAGTGGGAAGGGGGTCATCAGTGACCGGCAGAGCCCGGGGTGGCTCATGAATATAGTCGATGTGGTCTGGCCGTTTTAACCGGCCGAGGGTACCCTATGAAACGGTTTATTCTGTTTTTAGTGCTTCTTCTGAGCAGTGTGGAGCCGGTCCTGGGGACCCGCATCAAGGACATCGCCAGCTTTGACGGAGTGCGGGACAATCAGTTGGTGGGGTATGGTCTCATCGTGGGGCTGAACGGCAGCGGCGACAGCGATCAGACCAAGTTTCCCGTGCAATCCCTGGTCAACGTGCTGGAACGGATGGGGGTTACGGTGAACCGGGTCGATATCAAGGTGAAGAACGTGGCGGCGGTCATGGTAACGGCGACCCTCACCCCCTTTGCCAAGCAGGGGGCGACCATGGATGTTCTGGTCTCGTCCCTGGGGGACTCGACTTCCCTTTCGGGGGGGACACTCCTCCTTGCACCGCTTAAGGGGGCGGACGGCCAGGTCTACGCGGTGGCTCAGGGGCCGGTCTCCACCAATGCCTTTTCCTACGGAGGACAGGGAGCTTCCACCTCGAAAAATCATCCCACCGCCGGACGGGTTCCCGGTGGGGGCTTGGTTGAACGCGAACTTCCCAACGTCCTCGCCGATAAGAGCATGCTCAAACTTAACCTGCACCAGGCGGACTTCACCACGGCTACCAGGATGACCAAGGCCATAAACGACAGATTCCCCAGCGCTCCGGCATCCAACAATGATCCGGGGGCGGTCATTTTGATCATTCCACCTGAATATCAGGGGAAGACTGTGGCGTTCGTGGCGGAACTGGAACGGCTTGAGGTGACTCCTGACAACTCGGCCAAAGTGGTTCTCAATGAGCGGACCGGCACCATCGTCATGGGGGAGAAGGTCCGGTTATCCACCGTGGCGGTCTCCCATGGTAATCTTACCCTGTATATCAAGGAGACCCCCGAGGTCTCCCAGCCGTCCCCCTTCAGCAACACGGGAACCACCCAGGTGACGCCTCGTACCTCCATCAAGGTGACCGAAGGGGGAGGGGGGCTGGCCGTGGTTGACGCCGGCGCGAATATCGGTGATGTGGTGCGGGCGCTGAATGCTCTGGGGGTGACACCCCGCGATCTGATCGGGATCATGCAGGCCATCAAGGCCGCCGGCGCTCTCAATGCGGAGCTCATCATCATCTGACTTGATAGCTTAGGAATTACTCTTTTCCCGAGGTTTCCCGTGAATTGTCAGCTTGTTAAAGTTTCGTTATAACACGTCGATAGAAGAGGTAAAGGTATGGAACTGAAAAGCGGGATCACGGATACGCTGCAGTATGCCGGTTCGCTCGCTACCGATGCGTTGGCTAAGAGAAGCGGCGCCCAGACCGGCGTCAAGGGTGACCTTGCCGCGAAAAAGGTCGCCAGGGAGTTCGAAGCGCTCTTTGTGGGGATGATGGTGAAATCCATGAGGGAAACGGTGGGGAAGGATCCGATCACCGATGGCGGCCATGGCGAAGAGGTGTACCGCTCCATGTTGGATCAGGAGTACGCACGGGTTATGACTGAGCGTGGCGGAGTAGGTTTGGCGGCTATGCTGGAAAAACAGATGATTCCTCCCATCCAAGGGAGCGGAGAAAGCCGTGCCGGTGTAAGTCAGAACCAAAAAAACGCTCTTAGCATGTATGGAGTCAAAAATGAAAATAAACAGTGAACAGCCGGCGCCATCGGCATATCGCTTTAAAAACGAGAGTTCCCTTAAGGGGGATGCCTTCCAGGGTGGCGTCTCCGGTGCTGTCGGTCAAGGTTCGGATCGTCTGGTGCTTTCCGGAAACAGTACGAAAATTGATCAGCTCAAGGCGATGATGAAGCAACTCCCGGACGATCAGCAGGGGAAGGTTGCCCAGCTCAGGCAGCAGATCACCGACGGCTCCTATCAGGTCGCGGCCGCCAAGACTGCCGGAAAAATGCTGGATAGTTGGAGGGGATTAAATGCCTGCTAACATGGATCGGTTAATCGTGCTCCTCTGCGAGAAGGAGCGAATCATGGAGGAAATGGTCCAATCCCTGTCCGAGGAGCAGAACCGGATCATGGAGATGAACCCTGCCGCCGTGGAAGCCTCCAACCGGAGCAAGGAAGAGGTGACGACACGCCTTACCCGAGCCACCGTACTCTGTCGCGAGCTCATGGCGGTGGTGGGCGCCGAACGGGGAGTTTCCGGCGGCACGCTCACCCCCCTCATCGCCGTTGCTTCCGATTCGGAACGGCTTGACCTTCTCCCGCTCCAGCAGCGCTTGCTCCTTCTGGGAGGAAACCTGCTGCGGCAACAGGAGCTGAATCGAAAAATGATTCTTCGCTCCTTGGGATTGGTTCGGCAGTCGCTGTCGCTCTTCGGCGGACTCTTTCGTTTTTCCGATACCTACGGCGCCCAGGGGCGTCTCTCCACCGGTACAACGGGGCTGAGCTTTCTCAGCCGGGAGATCTGAGATGAGTGTCATGGGGATACTCAATGTGGCCAGCAAGGCTCTGGTGGCGCAAAAGACCGCCATTGATGTCACCGGCCAGAATATCGCCAACGTCGGCACCGCCGGCTATTCACGGCAGAGCGTGGTTCTGGAGAACTCAGGGGGGAGTGTCGATTACCTGAATGTCACCGGTGACGGGGTCCGGATCGCCGCCATACAGCGGTCAAAGGATGCGTTCCTGCAGAGCCAGACACTGAGTGAGACGAGCACCAACGGCAAGCAGAGTACTTTGCAGAACGCCATGGCCCAGGTGGAGCCGTTGTTCACCGACACCACTACCACCGGTTTGGGAACCTCTCTGCAGAATTTTTATAGCAGTTGGCAGGATCTTGCCAACAATCCCCAAGGGAGCGCCGAGCGGCAGGCGGTGCTGAGCAACGGGCAGACGGTGGTGGATAATTTTCACCAGCTCTCCCAGAGTCTGAACGATCAGATGACGCAGGCCAATAGCTCTCTTGCCACCACCACCGACACGATCTCCACCTCGCTGAAGCAGGTGGCGGATCTCAATGCCCAGATCAAGATTCTGGAGTCGGGGGGGGGAAGCGCCAACCAATTGCGGGATAGTCGCGATCTTTTGCTCAAGGGGCTTGCCAAGAAGGTGGGGATCAGCTCCCAGGAGCAGAGCGACGGCACCGTTACGGTGACTCTAGGCAGCAGTTCCGGTGGTCCTACCCTGGTGAGCGGGACGACAGCCTCCATTCTCGGCGTGGATTCGAGTAATCCGGCGGCTTCGGCAATCATGCTGAAGGGGAGCGCCGGCGATTCGGGAACCGATGTTACGTCGCTGATCTCGGCCGATGCCAAGTCCGGTGAATTGGGGGGAGCTCTTCAGGTGAGGGATCAGACCCTGCCGGGGTTCCTGGGGACACTGGATAGCATTGCCTCCAATCTGGCGACGCAGGTGAACACTCTCCATTCCGCGGGGACAGGACTTACCGGGAGCACGGGGCTTGATTTCTTCACCACACCGGCCGGTTCGTCCGGTTACAGCGGGCTTATGGCTCTCAATATTACCTCCCCCAATGATGTGGCCGCTTCGGGAACCCCCTCCACCGGGACGGGCGATAATACCAATGCCCTGGCTCTCGCCGCCCTGAAGAGCGGCTCCATAACCGTTGCCGGGAGTCAGACCACCGTGCCGGGGCTCTACGGCGCCCTGGTGGGGAATGTGGGGTTGGCGGTGCAGAACGCCGCCCAGGGGGTTACCCAGAGCAGCACCATGCTTACCCAACTGGATAATCTCCGGGAATCCTCGGTGGGGGTGAACATGGATGAGGAGTTGTCCAACCTCATCTCCTTTCAGAAAGGGTATGAAGGGGCTGCCAAGCTCATCGTCACGGGGCAGGAGATGATTGATACCGTGCTTAACATGGTGAAATAAGGATCGGATCATGCGCGTCACCGACAAGAGTATCGCAAACAACAACCTGGCCGGCATGCAGCGCAATCTGGAACGGCTCTCCACGCTGCAGCAACAGTCGTCGTCCGGATTGAAGATCAACGCTCCGGGGGATGATCCCGCCGGCGCTCAAAAGGCGCTTCAGTTAAAAGGAACTCTTGCCGATAATACACAGTATGCACGAAACATCGTCGCCGGAACCGCCTGGTTGGGGCAGGCCGATAACGCCATGGCCGGCATGGGAGATGTGGTGGCCAGGGCTCACGAAATAGCCATGCAGATGTCCACCGGCACGGTCAGCGCCACCAACCGGGCCGCCGCCATTGGCGAGGTGACGCAGTTGACGGCCCAGATGGTGCAGTTGGGGAACACCCAGGCGGGGGGGAAATATATTTTCGGAGGCTTCAATAATGATACCCCTCCCTATGATGCAACCGGCGCCTTTACGGGGACCGAAGACCAAGTGAATATTCAGGTGGGGAAGAGCTCACAGGTGGCGATAAATTATTCCGGCGGGAAACTGCTGAACGGCACCGGAGGCGGGGTGGATATCTTTGCGCAACTGAAGAGTCTCTCCACCGCGCTTTCCACCAACGATCAGGCGGGGTTGCAGGGGTCCCTCACGTCGTTGGACAGTGCGCAGAATCAGATTAACAGCGCCAGGGCGGAGACAGGCTCCCGCATGGTCACGGTGGAAAGCGCCTCCACGACCCTGGACAGCGCGAATATTAATCTGAATAGTAATCTTTCCGGTATTCAGGATATTGATATCATAAAAACCTATAGTGACCTTACCAGCCAACAGACGGCGTATCAGGCGTCCCTTACCGCGACTTCAAAGATTTCACAACTTTCATTGCTCAACTATATTAAATAGCGGGGATTATCTCACCAGCAAAAAGCACTGTGTAAAAAAATATGCCAGGGAGGGCGAAAACGATGTTGGTATTGACCAGGAAGGTTGGCGAATCCATCGCCATCGGGGATAAAATAAACATCAGGGTAGTCGAGGTGAAGGGGAATTCGGTCCGGATCGGGATCGAGGCGCCGGCTGATTTCAGGATCTATCGGGAAGAAATTTATCTGAAGGTACAGGAGCAGAATCGGCTGGCCGCCACGTGGGATCTGGCCGATTTCCAGAACGTTGTGAATATGCTTAGCGACCAGGAAAAGGAGTTGCGACAATGAAAATTTCAACATCACGTTTCGGAGAACAGGAAATCGAGGAGAGCAAGGTCATTGAAATAGCCGATGGGCTGGTCGGTTTCAGTGAGGATCGTTACATCCTGCTCCATCCCGACAATGGACCCTTCTGCTGGTTGCAGGCGGTTAACAACCCGGATCTGGCCTTTGTCGTGGTTGATCCGACCCATTTTGTGCCGGAGTATAAGGTGAAACTGACCCAGGATGAGTACGACAGGTTAAAGATCGATTCCTCCGATGAGATCGTTCTCCTCTCGGTGGTGACCATGGCCCGCGATCCGCGCCAGATTACCATGAATCTTCAGGGGCCCATCGTCATTAACCCGGAGAGGATGATTGCCAGGCAGATCGTGCTGGAGACGGTTCAAGCGGCAACCCGGCACCCGCTCTTCGCAAACCCCAGGCCGGCGCCGGAGTTCGCGTCCCATTCGGCGGTTTCCCTGGTCTCCTCCCTGTTCCAGAATATCGGACTTTCATTAGCTGCCGCCTGAATGGGGCGCGAACCGGACGATACCAATGTAATCCGTATGTACCGTAGGGGCGACGCATGCGTCGCCCCTACATATCGGCAAGGGTTATCAGTCCGTTTTTTAGCGCCAAGCTCATGATCACCGGTTCGACGCCTCTTCCCAGACATGCAGACACGTCATGACCACGTCTGACAAGGAACAGAAATTTGCGGAGATCCTCCACGCCCACGGCGCGGGAAAGGAGGATGAACTGGGGGAGATCTCCGGGAGAGGTGAGGTAGTGCATCCCTTCTTCCGTGAGCGTCAGGTTCTGTTCACTCCAGAGTTCGGTGGGGTGCGTAGCGAATAGCCGGGTGAAATCCCAGAGGAAGGGATTGTCCCCGGCGGTCGTTGCAGGATCATTCTCCTCGTCCGTGGCGGGAAAGTGGCGACGGAGAAGCGAACCGATCCTCTCGGATGTTCGCCCCAGGCTGTAATGAGCCGCCGCCTCCCGGGCTGCAAGGCTCATCCGCTCCCAAAGAGAGCGATCGGAAGCCAGTTGTTGGATCCTTCGAACCGCCTCCAGCGGGTCGAAGGAGACCCCGGCGGACCACCACCCATGGTATGTCCCCTCGCTCACCACCCCCTGGGCCGCGAAAAGAGTTGGTGGAATTCGCGCCGCCACGGTTTTTAGCCTGAAGCCGACCCCTTCCCCCACCAGATCCCGATAACCGTTGAAATCCGTGACCACGGGGACGCAGCCGTACCGCATCGCCTCGATGACGGTGAGGCCAAAGGTCTCCTGATAATTGTCGGATGGTGAAAAGAGGAGATGACTACCTTCGTAGAGGCGGTGCTTCTCTTCTTCACTCACCGAGAGCTTCAGTATCACCCCCAGCGGTTCCAGTTCACGGCGCAACAACATCAGGTACGCCTCGTTATCGGCGGGTCCCGCGATGACGAACCTGATATCAAGTTCGCTGGAAATTTTGGGGATGATCCCTTTCAGTGTCAGCAGATCCGCCTTTGTCTGCCAGTCCAGTCGGCCGATAAACAGCACCTGGAAGGGGGAGGGGGCTTTGACCCCTTCCACCGCGGCCCGGTCCGACTGGACCGGGAGTGGAAACCGAAGCAGGGAAGGGGGGACTGTCCGGATACTCAGGGTCGACTGTACCTGCCTGAAAAGAGCTCCCAGGACTTCCTCCGCGCAGAGTGAGGTGCAGAGGATGCCGTCCCTGGGTGACGGGCGGGCGCAGAGGATCCGGTAGATGTCGGCGGTGAAGCGCTGATAGCTGAGGCTGTGGGTGAAACCGAAGACCGCGGTAGTCAGGCCATGGGCGTTACGGTAGTGGATCCAATCAGCAAAGTT
>CAIYUY010000335.1 GCA_903929485.1 uncultured Desulfuromonadales bacterium | reverse complement strand
TCAGACAGAAACAGATTGATTATCCGTAGCAACGGCTCCTTCTGATGGGCAGATTGAGTCAGACAACCTGAGGGTGGACTGGGAAACTTCCACGTCTTTCAGTGTCAGGAATTAAACTGCGAAAGTGTTTGACAAGGACAAGTACATCAGCCGCCGTAGTTTTTGCTTAGCTTGCCGCTTTTGGTAACAATCCCCATTTCATAAAGGGCCTTTTGAGCATTTTCAGGAGTAGTGGCAATTTTTTTGCCCCATTCCTTCATATTTTTAACCATTGTTTGAATTTCCTGGTCAGATTGCGTGTAAGACATGGCGTACCCCCTTTGATTCCGTTCTTGAATCATACACCGGTTTCCGGGAAACTTCAACATTGCGAAAGTGGAATGTAGTTAAAAAATAGCCGTAGTTATGTGTCTGCATGGGTTAGTTCTGGTTCTTGACTCGTTCTGATTCTCCGATGAGTAAAGCCGGTTCCGCTTCGCTTGAACCGGCCTACGTGACTAACGTTGATATGGTTTTTGAATTGCTGACGGCGACACCAGTGATGATGTCGCCGTTGTACATCTGCCTTGATCCAATGTCACGCGGCACTGCTGTTGATCTGCTCCGAATGGTCACCCGGCAGATCAGACGCTCCCTTTATCCCCTTTCCCTGTTCAGCCACCGCCAACGGGTTGGTGAACCCCCTCGGCGGCCTATAATCCCAGTTCATCAACTGACACATCTCCGCATTCAGGAGGTTGATCTCTTCCTTGATCCTGAGACTGCGCTCGATGAACTCCTGAGCCTTGTCAAAGGTGAGATTCCTGTTACGCCCCATGTTCATCCGCAACTGGTAGAGAACATTGTCATGGGTATTGAGCATGCTGATAAAATCGCTCTGATCCCTGGTCTTCCGGGAAATGATGTCAATATCATCCCGAACGACCTTCTCCAGTTTCCGCTCCTGCCAGGAACTTTTGCCTGAAGCTCTCTTGCCTGCGCTCTCCGTTTTAGTGCCTTTGTCTGCCATGATGCCTCCCTTGCTATGTGTTTGTCAGATCCTGCCTGTTGCCCGCATGGCGATCCCCTTGCCGAAGCGGTCCGCCAGTTCCGAAAATACCGTGTCGTCGAATTTCTTCATGTTCTGCACGATCATCTCCACCGCGTTGATCTCCGCCGCCGCGTTTGCGTAGCTCTGCTGTGCGACACTCAGGAGTTGCAAGGTCTTCTCCTCCAGCGTCCGGATATGCTGCATTCCCTCACCGAGGAGCGCCAATTGACAACTCTCCGGTGAAGACCCGGCCTTGTTCCCTTTCTGACTGGAAAGAATGGTGCGCGCCATCTCCTGCAACTGGACGGCCCGACCAAAGAGGTCGAGAAGCATGTAGTAGCCATAGGCACGGGCGGTCAACTCCGCCAGCTTGCCGATGACCTCTGTTTCGGTGTTGGTGGCTGTCGCATTCTTGAGGATGAGCCCGACGGAGAGCGGAGTGCTCTTGAGAAAGGCCTCCTCGTCCGGGGCCAACGCACTCTTTGCCTTGATCTTGGCGGCAATGGACTGCATCCTGTCTGCCACGAACACCATCAGATTCTTGTTGCCATAGGTGATGTCGGCACAGGCTCCGGCGGTGTCGCGCCCCTGCGCGGTGCCGCTGATGAAGGTGTCGAAGCTGTTGTTCTTGTCACACGGAGGGATGTACTGTGCCTGATAGGTCGTCCCGGTCGTAGCCGGACTCTGTATGATCACATCACCGATGAAGCCGCGTACCAGTTTCACATAGTCACTGCTCATCCCCTTTTTACTCGCAAGATTTTCCAGCACGGAACCGTCGCCGAAGACCTGCCGTATCTCATCCGGACACCCGGCAGTAGCGCCCGTGGCCGAGCTCTGGGTCGTGCCGGGAACTCCCGGTTTGTTGCCGCTGTTGGCTTTCTGCTCTGTCTCGAACAGTTTGCTGACATCCTGATAGAGATCCTTGGCGCCACTTGATACCATGAAGTCGGTCTGGGCTGTCTTGATCTCCGCATTCAAACTGTCGGACATGACGGACGAAAATGGACCGACTGCGGTGGCCACCAGCGCCTTGGCCGCCTTGCAGTCATTCAACTGCAGCGAATTCAACCGGTCCGTGATGGCCTCCAGACTCTTGATGGTATCGGCCACCTGGGGCGCCAACGTCTTCAGGGCGATATCGAAAGCCGCCGCCGGCGCCGCCGACAGGATGTTCTGGAGTTTCTGTACCAGATAGTCCACATTGAGAAATGAGAAACCGCCGAGGAACATGTCGATGCCGCCACACCCGGACTTCAGCTTGGGGAGAGTGGCGGTGACCAGCCGGTCGTCGGTGTTCGCCCACCGCGCCGAAAAGCTTCCGCCGGTATAGTATCCCCGTTTTGACCCTTCATAGTAGCTGGGTGAGGTGGAACTTTTCTGCTGCACCCAGTCATCGACCCACCCGGACCAGGAGGGGAGGGGGTGCATGGTGATGCTCACCGCCAGACATGCGGCGGCGCCGCGGATGATGGTTCGCTTCATACCGCCCCCTCGTTTCTTCGTTGCCGTGATACAGATATACTCATGGCTGCTCCTTCACCCGAAGACGGTCCCTGGTCACGTCGAAACCGCCTCCTTTCTGGAATTCGTACAGCGAGTACTCCTGGGGAGTAATTTCTCCCTTCAGCAGTCGCACGGCGCGATAGGCCTTATCCTGTATCTCGTCGGCGGAGATGACCCCCGCCGACACCGGGAGAAAATCCTGATTACCCTTCTGGATCATAATCAGGGTCGGCGTGAGTTCCACCTTGAACCTGGCGGCGAGCCCCGGATTTTCCCGCGTGTTGACTTTCTTCACCGTCCAACCGGTCTCGTTGGTAAACCATTCCAGGATGCGTGCCTGTTCGTCGCAGTAGCTGCAATCCGGTCGCTGGAAATAGAGCAGGGCGAAATCCTCCCGATTGTCAGCCAGGATACGCTGCCGTTCCTCATTGATCCGGGCGATCCGGGCCAGGTTGCCGGGGGTGGGGGCACCGACCGGGACGTTCTTTATTTCTTTACTTACTCAAAAACTGCCAGAAATTTAGCTGGTTAGGGAGCTATAGGGGGCGTTCGCAGGTTTACTTCCCTTTCAACGTCGGGAAGGGTACATTGATAACAGTCTTGTCTT
>CAIYUY010000334.1 GCA_903929485.1 uncultured Desulfuromonadales bacterium | reverse complement strand
GTAGAACCGGTCAATCTCTGCCTGTTTGAACTGAGGGCGGGGCGACGTCGCAGCTTGCCCGTCGAGTTTTTCCCGCCAGAGCGAGGCCGCATCCTTTATTTCGATTTCATCGTCGGTCCAGAGATGACTCAGTTCCGCCAGAGCGGCCGTTTCGACAGCCTCTGGCGCTGTTTCAGCCGCCGCCTCGCCCCGTAGCCACTTTCTGCTCCCGAACCAGATGAAGCCGCTGCCCAGCGAGGCAGCTGCCGCAAGGAGAAGCAGCTTCATGGCGATTTTTTCCCCATCAGGGAGGTGATGACCGCCGGCGCCTCCGGGAAGATGATCTTCATCCTGGGTTCAGATGCCGTCCCAGTCGTCCCCTTGAAGCGTCAGGAATAGGTCAGCAGGTAGAATTCGCGTGGTTGCAGACTGAGAACATCCTGCACCCGGAGGATGTCCTGTTCCACTTCCCGGGTGGTCACCTGATTCGAGCCGAAGATGCCGGTCAGGACATTCTGCACACCGAAATGTTTCACGACATAATCGCTGGTCTCCGCGTCGGAACAGCGCATGAAGATCTTCGTGTTGGTGTTGTCCAGAATGCTCTTGCCGTACTCCTCGCCCATGACCGCATAGATCTGGTTCACCGATTGGGCGAAGGTGGTGACCATCACTTCCGCCGCCCCAGCCTTGGCGAAGAGTTCTTCCACCCCCTGATACAGAAGGCTCTGGGCCTCGTCCATGAAGATGGAGAGGGGAGGGTCGATCTTTTGCCGGTTGGAGAGGTAGACCCGGCCGACAAAGGACTGGATCATGGAGAGGAGGACCTTGCCCAGGGTGGCGGATGCTTCACGGGTGATCATGGCGCCGGTATGGACCACCAGGATCACCCGCTGTCCCGCTTCCAGTCGCTTGATGAAGCGATTGGAGTCGGCCTGACCATTGATCTGCATGAGGCCGTAATCGTAGCTGCCGTTGGCGTTATGATTGATGGCGACTGGATTGAAGCTGCTTTCTCCCTTGGCGATGGCGCGCAGGAGGTGGGGGGAGATTCCGTATCTGCTCCCTGCATCCTCATAGCAGAAGGCGGATGCCGAATACTCGAAGGTCGTCGATAGTCCCAACAGCAATGACAGGAAAAAGATACGCATGACACCTCCGTACCTATAATCTCCGGAGAGCGCAGGTGGAAGAGGGGAGGGGGAGGATTTTTTTGATAAATATGTCCGTACGGAGTTATTGGTTGACTATTGGCTCGAATTCTGTTTGATATGTCCGTACGGATATGCTTGTTTGATAGAGAGGTGACAGACCAATGTCTGCTGAAAACGGAAGTGATGCTCTCTACGGGAAAATTGATACGCCGGAAATGATAGGTCAGCTCATACGTCGGAAGAGGAGTGAAACCGGTGTAAAGCAGGAGGTCGCCGCCGGTATGTGCGGGGTGGGGACCAAGTTTCTTTCCCAGCTTGAAAATGGCAAGGAAACAGCCGAACTCGGGAAGACCATGCAGGTGTTACGGAGAATGGGGTTGGAACTTTACATCTATCCACGTTCCGCCAATCCGTTCAAGGAGTAGCAGATGACCGACACACTACTGGTTTACTGCAACCGTATCCTGATCGGGACCCTTGAACGCCAGGCGACGCGGTTGGCCTTTCGCTATGATACCGGTTATCTGACTGTAACGGGGATGCCGCTTTCTCGCCATCTTCCCCTGCGGCATGAGCTCTTTGATCATGAGGCTTCAGTTGCATTCTTTGCGAATCTGCTTCCGGAAGGAGATATTCGTCGGCAGGTCGCACGGCGCGTGGGAGTTTCGGCGGAAAACACCTTTGACCTGCTCGTAGCCATTGGTGGTGATTGCGCCGGTGCGGTTTCTCTCTTACCGCCAGGCGTGACGGAGGTACAGGCACCGACCGGGACGTTCTTTATTTCTTTACTTACTCAAAAACTGCCAGAAATTTAGCTGGTTAGGGAGCTATAGGGGGCGTTCGCAGGTTTACTTCCCTTTCAACGTCGGGAAGGGTACATTGATAACAGTCTTGTCTT
>CAIYUY010000333.1 GCA_903929485.1 uncultured Desulfuromonadales bacterium | reverse complement strand
TTGTTATTGCTGCTGATGGGGCGTTATTCAACACTCTACGGACAATGGGGGAGGCGACCGGAATCGACATTTCCTGCCGTGATGCAGGTAATTTATGTTCGGAGTTCTCGCCGACTGGCGCCATCGGTACCCGCTGCGCCTCACCACCGGAAAGGGCCGTGGGATAGTTGTTCAAGCGGTGGCCGAAATTAAGGGAGATGAGGAGCTCGGTTGCCCGTCTTTTGGCTTCACGACTGGACAACTGGTTGATCTCCAGCGCGATCATGACGTTCTCCAGAACAGATTTGCTCTGATCCGCTCCCGGTCGTTTCTGATGGCATCGTTGTCTTTCTTGAACTGGATCTCCTGAGCATCGGCAAGAGTCACAAAAGCAGCCGGATCGCCGCTGGATGAAACCACCTTGCCGGTGATCCCGACCACGGTGTATTCGTGCAGCCCCAAGCGGATCTTTTCGCCGATCTCCATCTTCATCCCCTGGGCAACGACCATCTCATAATGCTTTTGGCGGATGTTTCGCCCGGCCAGGATTACCGGTGGGCCACCGAAACCGTTGAGGTCGAAACCGGATCTACCGCAAATCGGCTATTTTTCATGGTAAAGCTATCGTCAAAATGCCTGCAGGATGAACCACCCCGCCGCCGCCGTGATGATTCCGCCGCTGACCCGTTTGGCCCAACGGGAAAAATCAACCACCCCCTTTGTTTTGACGAACCCTTCGACGAAACCGGTGAAGGTACCGGCGAAGAGCATCAACAGGCAGTGGCCGATGGCGTAGCAGAAGAGAAGTGCGACGCCGTAGAACACCTGACCCTTGCCGGCAACGAGTGTCAGGAGCACGACCGGTACCGGTGTCGCGCAAGGGGAAGAGACGACACCGAAAAGTAGTCCCAGCAGGAATGATCCGACGATACCGGCAATCAAGTACCACGGACCACCCAAGGTGCCGAACATCGTCCCCGGCAGTCCGGCTGCCGCACCGAAGGCGGTGAAGGTCAGCGACAGACCGAAGACAAAGGCCAGGGAGTAGCGGAATGCCTTCAGCCGGTCACCGTCGGCGTACCCGCCCACAAAACCAACCACCAGAGGAATGGTGGCCGGCACACAGGGTGAGGCCGAGGAGATCACCCCGGCCAGGAAAACCGCCCCGAAGGCTGCCAGAGGATAGAGTGTGATGATCTGTTCGATGTTGTCGAGGAAAGTCATTTCAGCCCTGCAGCGTGCAACTCCTTCAGGATGTCTGCCTTTTCCCTGAATCCAATATTTTGTCTCAAAAAAAATCTATGCGACCTTCAGCAACCGCTGCCGTCCGGTAATATCGTGAGTCATGATGAGTGTAGCTAAGTCAACGATCTCAAACACTTCAGGATGTTTGACAGCATAGTAGATCTTGATGCCGTCCTTGCGCCGGGCGAGAATACCGCTGCTTAACAGCAGATTCAGATGCCGCGAAGTGTTGGAGTGCTCTTCGCCGATGGCGGGGAAAATTTCGCAGACACAGCGTTCACCGTCACGGAGGAAGTCGATGATCTTCATACGGGTCGGCTGCCCAAGGGCTTTCAGAATTTCTGCACGGTATTCGGTTTGATCGTACACAAGCACTCCTGGCATATGATTATACAATCATATATATGGACGATAGCGACACCTGTCCAGCCTTATTTATTCGCCCCACGGCAGCCACACACCACCCCTCTGGCCTTGCTGAAAGCCTCTCGCCCCTCCCGGAGCGCGAACCAGGCGATGCCCAGCGCCCCCAGAGCGTCGAGGCTGGCGATACCGGTCAGCTCATAACCTGCGCTGGTGCCCAGGAGAATCACTGAAAGGTAGAGACAGGTACGGGTACAGGCGGCGTCGGCCAGGATTGCGGGGGAATTGAGGAGGGTTCCCACCCTGACCTTGGCGCGGATGAGCAGCCACATGGTAATGATGGAAACAGCAGCGACGACGATCCCCCAGAAGGTGGTTTCGGGCCGGTGACCCCGGATCAGATTCAGCACCGAAGTGATTGCCAGCCCGGCGGCGAGGAGATAAAAAGCGCCGCCGGTAATCCGGAGCGCCCCTCGCTCAAAGTCATCGCGCTCTGCACGGGGAGAACTCCTCTGGCGTCGGATCATATACCATACCCCGATGCCGGAAATCACTTCCACAAAGGAGTCCAGACCGAACCCGAACAGGGCAAAGCTCTCATCGGCGGCGCCAAATCCCACCGAGACCCCCCCTTCCAGGATGTTATAGAAAATGGTGATCAGCGCCAGAGCGTTGGCCCGGTGGTAAAGGTCTTTGGCGTCAGTGGCGGTTGGCGGGACTACAGACATTTCTCGGCGTCTCCTTGATAAGTCCTGGCGAGCACGGCCATCGCTCTATCGTCTTATCAAATTTCAACCGCAGCTGGAGCCACAACCACGGGAGTTTATCTTTTTCTCGTTCAGTGCCAGCTCAAACCCGGCACGCTGCAGAATTTCCTGTAACTGCTGATTGCCCGGATAACTCCCCTTGCAGATAAGTTCGCCATCAACAAACACGAGCGGCAGGCACTCCGGTCCTTCATTTTTCAGCAGGTCTGCCACTGCGGAGTTGGCGACAAACGCCTGCGGATCACTGGTGAGTCCGGAGCGTTGGACCTGAACCGCCGGCGCCTGCTTCTGAATCCGGCGCAGCACCTCTTGAATTCTAACCAGTTCCGGATCGACGCTCGGGCCGCAGACTCCGGTGGAACAGCAGATGGCAGGGTCGTATATTTCAATCTTCATTTGCATTTCTCCTATTTGTGGTGTGATGTTCGTGTCACTTACGAGCTTTACTGTCAGCCCTTTGTCGGCTCGGTCTGCCAGGGGATCAAAAAGGTTGGTAACCCCTGACGAACAACCTCATCGATATAGCGAAATTCCCGTACCCGGCGTTGAGCAAGAATCGGGTCGGTAACTGAAAGGGACGCCAGACTCTGGTTGATGATCCAGCCCGCCGGTTCTATACCGGCTCGGCGCAGATCGGCCTGCAGCGCCTGAGCCTCATGAACCGGCGTTGCCTCCGGCAGGGTCACCAGAAAAACCTTGGTGAACGCGGAATCCCTCAACCGCGGCAGGAGCTGGCGCACCGCCTCCGGTATCTCACTCAGGGAACGTGACACCTCCCGATGATACGACTCGGAGGCATCCAGAAGCAGCAAGGTGTGACCGGTCGGGGCGGTGTCGATAACCACAAAGCGATCGGTTCCCTGGGCAACTATTTTGGCAAATGCACGGAATACGGCAATCTCTTCCGTACAGGGTGAACGCAGGTCCTCTTCCATAAGAGTCCGTGCTTCATCGTCCAGGCCAGCACCGACGGTAAAGAGAACTTCATTGCGGTAGGCCTCGGTTTCAGCTTCAGGATCAACCCGGCTCACCTGCATTCCCTCCGGAACTGTACCCAAGGTCAGTGCAACGTGTGCCGCCGGATCGGTGGTAGTCAGATGTACCTTTTTGCCACGGGCAACCAGGGCCGATGCGATGTTCACCGCCAAGGTGGTTTTGCCGACGCCACCCTTGCCCATGGTCATAATCACCCCGGCAGGCATGGCTGCGAGCATGTCGAGAAGATTGTTCAAGGGAGCCGGCAGCAGGCCTGGTGCCGGTTGTGCGGTTGACGGCAGGTCGTTCACAGGGGAAAAGAATGCCCGTAATGAGGGGACACCGACCAATTCCATGCCGCGCAACGGCAGTTCCGTTCGTGGCAGCAGAGTAAGAGCGTTCGCCATGCCGGCCATCGCTTTCATGTTCCTACCCTGCAGGGCAACCGCTACCGTATCACGTGGATCGGTTACTTGGAGCACGCCGTTAATCACCAGATGCTGATTGGCGACCCCCAGTTCCTGCAGTTCGGCTGAAGCCCGGGCCGCTTCCGCCAAAGGAGCCATATCAGGACGACTAACCACAACCACCAGCGTTTCCGCAGCATCAGCCAATGAACTGCGAGTGTTTGCATAAAGAAGCTGATGAGCTTTTAACCCAGCCAGAGGTCCGAGACATGAGGTGCCACCGGTGTTGGTGTTAATGAAGTCACTCCAGGCGGCAGGGAGTGAGAGCAGGCGCAAGGTATGACCGGTGGGGGCTGTGTCGAAAATAATATGGTCGAAACGCTCTCCTGCTGTAGGGTTCCCCATCAGGGTGGCAAACTCGTTGAAGGCGGCAATCTCAACAGTACATGCGCCGGAGAGCTGTTCTTCCATACTGCGAACTGCGGCATCCGGCAAAATGCCGCGATAGGGGCCAACCAGCTTCTCCCGGTAGGCAGCGGCTGCCAGGACCGGGTCGATGTTCAAGGCATAGAGGCCAGGGACGCCTGGTACGGGGGCCGGTTCAGCCGACAGGGCCAGTCCCAGCACCTCTTCCAAGTTGGAGGCCGGGTCGGTACTGACCAGCAGCACCCGTTGGCCGCTGTCAGTCAGAACGATAGCAGTAGCCGTTGCCGTCGTTGTTTTCCCCACCCCCCCTTTGCCGGTGAAGAACAGGTATCGGGGAGGATTCCGGAGGAGGTTGTGCAATAGGGATGGTTCCGCTTTAGGAGTAATCATACCTTGATCCACTGCTCCAGCCAGGCTTTGATCTGGTCTCTGATCTCGCGGGTCCTGGCGAGCTTTTCCTCATGACTGCCGGTGAGTGCCGCTGGATCGGGAAAACTGCAGTGGACCCGCTCAGTATGGCCGGGGAAGATCGGACAACGCTCCGCCTGGGTACCGTCGCACACGGTGACCACGTAATTGAACAGGTTGCCTTGCTGGAAAAATTTAAACACATCCTTGGTCTGGTTCTGCGAGATGTCGATGCCAATCTCGCACATGACCTCAATCGCCAGCGGATTGAGGGTGCCAGGCTCCAGCCCGGCGCTCTGGGCGATATAGCGGTCACCCGCCATCTGGTTCAGCAGTGCTTCGGCCATCTGGCTCCGGGCACTGTTATGAACGCACACAAATAACACCTTGATTTTTTCTGATTTTGCCATGATGTTGTCCTCCCGTTTTTTTTTGGTTAGAAGCAGTTCAACTGCCGGATTGTGATGGTGAGGTACCGTTACGTCAGAACTGAACCGCTTCGGTTGCGAACCAGCGCCGCTGGAACCAGAAGGCCACGTTGACCAACGCGATCATTACCGGCACCTCCACCAGCGGGCCGATGACAGCGGCAAAGGCCGCCCCGGAGTTGAGACCGAAGACCGCCACCGCTACGGCAATGGCCAGTTCAAAGTTGTTGCTGGCCGCAGTGAAGGCCAGGGTCGTCGTTTTGCCATAGTCCGCACCCAACCGTTTCCCCATCCAGAAGGAGACCAGGAACATGATTACGAAGTAGATGAGCAACGGAATGGCGATGCGCACCACATCCAGCGGCAGTTGGACGATCAAGTTCCCTTTGAGGCTGAACATCACCACGATGGTAAAGAGGAGCGCAATCAGAGTGAGGGGGCCGATCTTCGGCACGAACTCCCGGTGGTAGCGCTCCTTGCCCATGACCTTGACCCCAATCAAACGGGTCAGCGCCCCTGCGATGCAGGGAATCCCCAGATAGATGAACACGCTCTCTGCAATCCGGCGGATGCTGACATCCACCACCATCCCCTTCAGCCCCACCAGCGGCGGCAGCACGGTGATGAAGAACCAGGCGTAGACGCTATAGAAGAGCACCTGGAAGATGCTGTTGAAGGCGACCAACCCGGCGGCATACTCGGTGTTCCCCTTGGCCAGTTCGTTCCAGACGATGACCATGGCGATACAGCGGGCCAGGCCGATCATGATCAGTCCCACCAGGTACTCCGGCTTGTCCGGCAGCAGGAGCGCCGCCAGTACGAACATCAACACCGGTCCGATGAGCCAGTTCTGTACCAAGGACAGCCCCAGGATCTTTTTGTTCTGAAAAACTTCGGGCATCTCTTCGTATTTCACCTTGGCAAAAGGGGGATACATCATGAGGATCAGGCCGACGGCAATGGGGATGTTGGTGGTGCCGACCTGAAAACGGTTGATGAAGGATTCCGTGCCGGGGATGAAGTAACCGAGACCCACTCCCAGCGCCATGGCGGCGAAGATCCAGAGGGTCAACCAGCGGTCGAGAAAGGAGAGTTTGCGGGACAGGTGTCCGGACATAATAAACCTCACAAGTAGATGGTGAGGCTATTATATCCGTTTTTGCGGATATAGCAAGATCCAATCAGCTTACGGGCAACTCGGCTCGTTCTTGGTGGCGAGAAAGGCGGTCAACTCCTGCCGGTCGGCGATGGCCTCGGGCAGGTTGCCGGCATGCTGCTTGAGGGTCAGGAGCATTTCTGTGCAGAGGTCACAGCTTTCTTGGCTGAGCTTATAATACATCCAGAGTCCCTGTCGGCGAATGTCAACCCAGCAGCTCCGTTTCAGGTAGGCCAAGTGACGGGACACGGTGGACTGGGGCAGCTTCAGCACGGCTATCAGGTCACAAACGCACAGTTCGCCTTCAGCTTGCAACAAGAGGATGATCCGCAGGCGGATCGGGTCGGAAAGGGCTTTGAGGGTTTGGGCGAGATGTTTCATGATCGACAGTTTAATGCAAATACCGGACGCGGTCAAGAACACCATGAGCATCCGGCGATCCGCATAATTCCACCACCGTAACCTGCATCCCGCGCTGGGTCAGTGCCTCCACGGTTTCCAGGCCGATGAGTCCGGCGCCGACCACGCAGGCCCGGTCGCCGGAAACCGCCTGTTCCTTCAGGAGGATAGCGTCTTCGATGCTTTTGACCGTGATTATTCCGGGGAGTGTACGTCCCTCCAGCGGTGGGATGACCGGGGAACTGCCGGTTGCCAGGATCAGCGTGTCATACTCAATGCAGGAGGATTCACCGCTTACCACCTTCAGGAGTGAGACTTTCCGGTTCTGACGGTCAATGGTCACTGCTTCGGTTTCAGTCAGGACCTCCACCCCCTTGACTTTCCGGAAAAAGGCCGGATCGCGCACCACCCCCACGGGGGTGCTCATCAGCTCCTTTTCATCCTTGACCATATCCGATACGTAGTACGGTATGCCGCAGGCGCCGTAGGAGATAAAACTCCCCCGATCGACCACCGTGATTTCGGCATGGGGATTCATCCGTTTCGCCTTAGCCGCAGCCTTGGCTCCGGCGGCATTGGCGCCTATGACGACGATCTTCATACATTCCCTCCATGGAAATTAATCAGCTCGTTCGGGCAGAAGCGGCTGTAGACGTACTAACCGCGGACTACTTCTCTTGCGGGAGCTTGGCCTGTCGCCACCCGGCCATCTGCCCTGCGAGAAGCACAACATTCCGGTAACCAAAAGCCTTGAGCATCATCGTGGCGATTTGGGCACGGGGACCATGTTCGCAGGTCACCACCAGCTCGGTGTTCTTATCGGAAGGGATCTGATCAAGACGGAGCACTATTTTCCAGGTGGGAGCGTGGATTGCGCCGGGAATGTGACCTTTTCTGAACTCAAAGATAGTTCGCACATCGACAACGGTGGGAGCCTTTTTTGATTTAATTCGTTGAGACAATTCCTTCAGTTGCATCATGTATCCTCTTTTGTGCCAACGAGTGTACGATTGGAGGTACGAGGGGGCATTCCCGTGGCTTCTGTTTCTGCCGCAGGCACTGTACAACTTTTTTTACAGCTTCACTGTCGGCGGAATCAAGATCGTACGGGATTATCCCATCTCCGAAGAGTAAACTCCCATGCGCACCAAAACTCTTTGGGGTGGAGATCCGGTGGACAGGTAATACAGCGAGTGGCTATGCGATGATCTATGGCCTTGGCAAATTCACTGTATTCGACGATCCCAACAGATTTGCAAGGATGATCGGGTAGGTTTTTACGTTTACGAGCTGACTGTACGCGGCAGTCAATCATTCTGAATACTACCCGGGTAGCCGTCCTTTCAACGATCTCTTGCAGATTTAACCGGGCATAAAATCGATGTTTCAGACATTCAACCAGAGAACTGATTCCACCTCCCGGTTTTATCCCCAAACGCTCCATAATTCGTCTGGCTTCAATAACAGTAAAATGCCGCCAAGCCTCAAGGTCAGCGTCCACTGCTGCATCCATCCCATAGCGTTGTTCAATGGCCTGGAACCAGAGCCCGTCATGGGCCAGCCAATTTTTAGCATCATCGATAATGATCTTGATTAGCTCTTCTTTACTCAGATCGGTGAGAAGTCTTACTCCTTCGTCTCCGACTCTTTCTGCAGTTGACATGGTTTTGCTCCTGTCGTGTCGCCGAAAATTGCCAATGCCTTCTTTCCGACCAGAGCCCGGGCCACCTTATGACGAGCGCTGGCCAGGAGTCGCTGGACTGTGCCGCGTGATATTCCCATGCAGCTCCCGGCTTCCTCCTGGGTCTTACCCTCTCCGTCACATAGATGCAGGGTCTCCAGTTCATCCTGTGCAATGTTGATAATCTCCATCTCCTTGAGTGGGATACCCGCCGGTTTGTAGACCGCTGAGTACCCTGCACGGTGGGGACAGAGGCAGATTCTCGTTTTACGTGGTCTTGGCATTGTTAGTGGGCGCAGCCATCACTGTGACTATGACCGCCGCAGGTATGGCCGGGGAGATATTCCGGCAAGGCCTCAGCCTGAAAGAGCGCAATGTTTTCGGCAATTGTTCCGCTCTGAGATTGAAATGCCCGCATTCCGGCGTGATTGAGCTTGTGCAATGCCCCTCCGCCGATACCGCCAACCACAATCGCATCTACCTGGTGACCACCAAGAGCGGCAACCGGGTTGCACGCTCCATGCTCATGTATCTTATCACTGTTGGTGACCGCCGTGACCTCGCCGGTGACCGTATCCACTACGACGAAACTTGGCGCGGAACCAAAATGCCCGTAGACCTGACTATCCAATCCCTGATGATTTTCAACCGGAAAACAGAGTTTCATGGCGTACTCCTTTTTTGTGTATAAACACAATAATATATTCAAAATACAGAATGTCAATACATATTACTTGACAAATTTTGCGGGAATAGTATATGAAAATATAAATATACAGTTTGTATGAGAATAGAGGCGTTTACCGAAACGCATCTGTTATTTTTTTATCGTCGGGGCGCTTACCGGCACGCCGGTTCCGGCCGATCAAGGCGTTACCCTCCCCGATGCAGTGCGGCAGGCGCTGCGAAACAGCAATCTCCTGAAGGCGGAGCAGTTTGCGCTGCAAGCGGCCATGGCGGGTCAGGATGCGGCGAAAAGTCGTTATCTCCCGAGGGGGACCCTGGAGGAGAGCTTCGCCGCTTCAAATTCGCCCACCCGAACCTTCATGATGAAGTTGGATCAGGGGCGGTTCACGTCCAGCGATTTTCTTATTAACAACCTGAACAACCCCGGCGTCGAGACCGACTTTCGGACCGCTGTCACCCTGGAGCAGACACTGTATGACCGTTCCGTCCCCTTCGGGGCGGACAATAACAAGGAGATAAAAATGAAAAGCGTGTTACTCATGATCGGATTTCTGGTACTCTGGTTCGTGCTGCAGAAATATATTCTGCCGCGACTCGGCGTTCCTACCTGACTGTCTAATTCCTGTGACCTCGGGGACCGAGGTACTAAAAAAGAAAAGAAAGATTAGCTCGGAGGCGCTTATGAACGAAAAACGCGATTTTGACCAAGTTGCACCGTCTTGGGATGAGGAACCCCGTCGGGTTAAACTGGCGGGGAACGTGGCCTCATCCATTATCGGCGCCATACACCCCGACCAGACCATGGACGCCCTTGATTTCGGCTGCGGAACCGGCTTGGTCACGCTCCTGCTCCGCCCTTGGGTGAGAAGCATCCTTGGGGTCGATAGTTCACGGGGGATGCTTGCAGTGCTGGAGCGGAAGGTCCGGGAACGCGAAATGACCAACGTGGAAACGGTCTGCCGTGACCTGGAGAAGGATGAACGGCCTGCCGGGCGGTTTCATCTCATTGTCAGCAGCATGACGCTCCACCATCTTCCGGAACCGGCGCGGCTCTTCAACCTCTTTAACGACTTACTGCTTCCCGGTGGACTTATCGCCGTTGCGGACCTGGATACCGAGGATGGCAACTTTCACGACGATTCAACCGGCGTTTTCCACCATGGCTTTGATCGGGAGAAGATCATGGCGCATCTTCTCGAAATCGGTTTCATCGACTGTGGCGCTCAAACGGCGGACGTGATCGTCAAGGGGACCGAAGCTGCCGCCAGGGAGTACCCGGTCTTCCTCATCACTGCCCGTAAACCGTCTTGACTATCACCATCCTTGATAGTGTATAACATCCTCAATGATAAAGGGTACACCACTGTGCGGGTTTATGGACGACACCCTCAAATTTGAGAAAGACGGCAGTTTCACCTTAACTACTGACTAAAAAAGGGAGAAAGCGTGGCTACGATCAGCATACGGGAAGCGCAACGCACCATACTGGAAAAGATCACTCCTCTGGACCCTGAAAAGGTCTCCCTGTTTCATGGGCTGAACAGAGTGACCCCCGATGAGCATGTTGCTCCGTGGGATATTCCCCCCAGTGACAATTCGGCCATGGACGGCTACGCGTTCTCCCATGATACACTCATCGGTAACCGCCTCAGGGTTAACGGTTTTCTCCCGGCGGGAGAGATCCGTACCATTCCGGTTTCACCGGGCGAAGCGATCAGGATCATGACCGGCGCCCCAATCCCTCCCGCCTGCGACACGGTACTCCCCATGGAGGAGGTGGAGGTGGAGGGGGATTACATTCGCCTCCCAGCCTCGGTGAGGGCGGGATCCCACGTGCGCAAACGGGGAGAAGACATCAGGCAGGGGAACGTCGTCATCGACGCCGGCACGCTCCTCAGGCCGCAGGAAATAGGGATGCTCTCGGCCATGGGAATCACCTCTCTTGCCGTTCACCGGAAGGTAAGGATCGCCATCCTTGCCACGGGGGACGAACTCCTGGAGCCGGGCTCCACACCGGCGCCGGGAAAGATTATCAACAGCAACAGCTACACTCTGGCCGCCCAGGTGCTGGATGCGGGGGGGGATCCGGTACTCCTGGGGATAGCCCCGGACACCCTTGACGCCACCTGTGCCAAGATCCGGGCTGGACTGACCGCTGATTTCATGGTTATAACCGGTGGAGTGTCGGTGGGGGAGAGGGATTACGTCAAAATGGCCATAGAAAAGTTGGGCGGAACCATCACCTTCTGGAAGGTTGACATGAAGCCCGGCAAGCCGTTGGCTTTCGCTCTGCTGGATGGAAAGCCGGTTTTTGCGTTGCCCGGCAATCCGGCTGCCGCCATGGTCTCCTTCGAGCTGTTTGTCAGACCGGCGCTTCTCAAGGCGATGGGGCAGAGGCGCGTCTTTCGGCCGGTAGTCAAGGCGACCCTGCGGGAACCGGTGGTGAATAAGGGGAGTAGACCTCACCTGGTCAGGGGGATC
Organism: uncultured Desulfuromonadales bacterium; assembly: GCA_903929485.1. Taxonomy (GTDB): domain Bacteria; phylum Desulfobacterota; class Desulfuromonadia; order Geobacterales; family CAIOGM01; genus CAIOGM01. Next base: position 1,535 of record CAIYUY010000333.1, on the reverse strand, counting down.
GTTTCGGCAGAGAATGATCGCTACCACGTATTCACAACCGGGAACCAGAGTTCCGGCCGGCTTTCATCACTCATCCAGGGGAATGGCCTGATTATCGTTGCTCCGGAAACATCCCTGCCGGTGGGAGCAGAGGCGGAAGTCATGTTGCTGGATCGCACCTTCGAGATGGGGCGTCTGGACATTCCGTCTCTAAAGGTATAACCGTAAAAGCATAGTCCACACGGATGGCATTCTCCTCTCCACGCTGACATCTAATGTGGTAGTTATCCGCTTCACACCTGACTTCAAAAACTGATCCATATCTGCTTATGGGTTTATCGTCTGCGGGGAGAGATAACCTTTGATGGCGCCAATCCGGTTGCGGATCATATCATCTGTTAGTGGAAGTTATTATTAGTAACCTTGAAAGCATAGGAATTTCCATCTTTCCGAGGTTTCCTGTAAGTTTTTAATTTTAGCAAATAATTGAGCAAGTGCATTTATGCATGCATGGCACACGGGTCAAAATATGGTAGAAGGGAGGATGTTCCTGACATAACTCTTGATAGTTCGGGGTGTCGCCAACGAAAGTCGATCCTGAAATTTTTCGAAAGATCTTCACGGAAAATTGGCCTGAATTTCAAACGTCTCATCCAGCGTATAATACGGAGTATTACTCCGGAGTGGTGCAGAAGATGCTGGGGTGTGGTCGCGAGGAGTGGGGCTATGCCGAGTACTGCTGCCCGCATTGTGGTCAGGGTACCCGTCGGGTTGCGTTTACCTGCAAGAGTTGCTTTTGCCTGTCGTGCTCCAAAGTATATACCGATGATTTTGTTGCCCAAGTGAGTCGAGTCTTGTAACCAGGGTTGATCTATCGGCATATGATTCTGACGGTTCCCGAGCAACTACGGATTGTATTTTACCGAGATCGGTTCAGCGGCAAGCTGTTGTCATCCTTGATGAAATGCGGCTCAGAGTGTTTGGAAGGTGTCGTGAAGCGGGCGGTGCGGCAGCCGGTTAAGATTGGTTCCATTGTGGTGGTTCAAACCCATGGTCGTTCTGGGCACTACAATCCGCATCTGCATGTCATCATGACGAGCGGTGGGATTAATGAAACCACGGGTAAGTGGGTTGAGTTGGGCTACTTTCCCTTCGAAATTATTCACAAAAAATGGCAGTACGCCCTGTTGAGTATGATGAAGGCTGCGGTGCCAACACCAGAAATGGTGGTCTTGATCAACGAGTTGTACGAAAAATACCCGAAGGGTTTGGTTGCTCATGTCACCAAGGGTACGGTTCCGGAACAGTGCCGGGGCTTGGCGAAATATCTGGCTAAATATGTGGCATCACCACCCATTGCCGTAAGTCGGATCATCTCTTACGCCAATGCGGAGGTCACGTACTGGTATCAGGATCATCGGACCAAGGGTAAGGAGGAGGTCACCGTGCCGGTGATGACCTTTATCGGTCGGATGGTGCAACATATCTTGCCCAAGGGCTTTCAGCGGATCCGGTATTATGGTTTGCAGTCGACCCGGACGTTCCAGAAGTGGGTT
>CAIYUY010000332.1 GCA_903929485.1 uncultured Desulfuromonadales bacterium | reverse complement strand
GGTATCGATTTTCCGTTCATGGTTCGACAGGCTCACCACGAACGGAAAATAAGGCGGTTATTAAACCTGAATCCGTTCGCCCTGAGCTTGTCGAAGGGTGAACGGGTTTCTGTCGGGTATGTTCTTTGTCGCGAATCACCTGGTAACATCGAGAAGCATGGAGCTGAGGGGGCACAGGGAGGTAATGGAGCGAAGCGAACGTTTTGACCGCGCCGACCGGATCATAACGATCGGTTTTTGGATTAACGCGCTTCTGATGATCTTCAAGCTGGCCGCCGGAAAGTGGGGCCGCTCCGATGCGGTCTTTGCCGATGGTATCGAAAGCGCCTGTGACTTTGTGGCGATCTTCTCCACCATGGTGGCGCTGAAGCTTGGTCGAAAGCCTTTTGATGACCAGCATCCCTACGGCCACGGCCGGGCGGAGAATATCTCGGCGCTTTTGATATCCCTGGTGATCGTCGCCACCGGGGGGTGGATTCTCCTGGATTCGATCCATGCGGTCAGCCACCGGAACTTCAAAGCGCCCGGCCTCATGGCCGTGGGGGCGGCTTTTTGTACCATTATCATCAAGGAGTGGCTTTACCGGGTTACCCAGAGTACGGGGGAGCGACTGGCCAGCCCGTCACTGCTGGCCATTGCCAAGGATCATCGCAAAGACGCTCTTACCTCCATCTCGACTCTGGCCGGCGTCGTGGGGGCCTTCCTCGGTTTCGGAATCATGGATCCGCTGGCTGCCGGTCTGACCTCGTTCTTTATCTTGCATGTGGGGTATGAAACCTTTCGCGATGCCGCCCACGACCTGATGGATGGTTCGGCGCCGACGGATTTTATTGAAGAGGTCACTCGATTGGCGGAAAAGGTCCCGCAGGTAGAGCATGTTCACGGCATCCGCGGCCGCCGCTCCGGGCAGTACATGATCATCGATCTCAAGCTGGAGATGGACCCTGCCATGACCGTCAAGGAGTCCCATGATGTCTCTACCCGGGTGAAGGAGCTTATATTTGAAGGCTTTCCCAACGTGGGGGATGTGATGATTCATGTGAATCCCCATGATGAGTCCCACCAGGATCTGAACCGGCTGTAACTCTCTCCCCTCTCCCTCCGTAGCAAAAAATCCATTGTTTCGTTCCCTTTCCTTATGACGCGAAAAGTCGGACGGTTTATCCGTTCTCCGGAGCTGTAATTATCCTGTTGCAAAGAAGAGTAAGGAGGAGTAAAGTGAAAATTAAAATATTTTCACTTATCCGGGAGAGGTGGGGGGATATGAATGCGAGGTTGATAAAATATGCACTGCAAGAACTCAAGTTCGTGACATCGCCTGGGAGCATGAAAGTAATCGGTGATAAAATATGGTACCTGCTGCCACGACTGGCCGGATTGAGATCCTTGCAAAGTATAAAAACCCCCTGGAGCCTGCAACTGGAGCCTACAAACCTTTGCAATTTAAGCTGTATCTCCTGTCCCAGCGGGAGGAGCAAGCGGAAAAAAGGGATGATGGATTTTGAGCTTTTCCGAAAGATCGCCGATGACGCCGGCAAGGCAGGGGTCAAACGAATTCATCTCTATTTGCACGGAGAACCGTTTCTTCATCCTGAAATTATGGAGATGATAAAATACCTTGTTGTGAAGAAACTCCCCGTACACGTTACTACCAATGGAATGTTTTTAACCGAAGAGAAAAGCAGGGAGCTTCTGGACACCGGGGTCACCCCCGCGGATCATATCCTGTTCTCCGTTCTGGGCTACTCCAAGGAGATACATGAACTTGTCATGAAAGGGGTGAAAAATGAGGTAGTTGTGGCAAACATCCTGAAACTCGTGGAGCTGCGAAGTGAAATGAACGCCAATGGCCCCATAGTCGAGACAATTTTTTATACGATGCCTGAAAACCGTTCGGATAAGAAAAAATATCTCGATTTTTGGGACGGCAAGGTGGATCATGTCCGTATTTTTGACCAGATCTCAAACTCGTTTGCCGCCTATAAGAGTGGAGACGAAGCCGGGGCAGCGCGGAAAAGAATATGCTTGAATATATGGGAAAGAATGACCATCTGCTGGAATGGAGATGTTACTCTCTGTAGCTGCGATCTGGATGGTGATTATGTCGTGGGAAATTTGAGAGAGAGTACTCTTGAGCAGGTATGGAACTCACCTCGGTTGGTTACGTACAGGTCGCTGCACAAGAATAAGCGGTATGGTGAAATTCCTCTCTGTGCATGTTGTGATTCGTGAATTTTCCACCATCCCCGCCGCTTGCCGCATGGAACAGGCGGGGATGGCGTGGCTGCTCTTTTCACCGCTTAGTCAGTTGCCCCATGGCCTCGTCCACGGCCCGGTGGGCGGCGGCGACACAGTCGTTGAGCCCGATCCCCCGGTAGGAGTTGCCGGTGAGAATGAGTCCGGGGAACTTGGCGGACTCACGGGCCAGGAGAGCCAACCTCTTGCCGTGACCGACGGTATACTGGGGGATCGCCTGCTCGTGCCGGTAAACCTGGACAAAGGAGGGAGCGGCATCGATCCCCATGATCCTCTTCAGGTCGCCCCTTACCCGCCGCACGACCTCTTCGTCGGTTAGCCCGATATACTCCGGATGGCAGGCTCCCCCCATCATGCTCCTCAACAGCACCTTCCCTTCCGGCGCCCGGTTTTGAAAAATGCTGGAATCCCAGAGAGTCCCCAAGGTGTTACACCCTTCCTCCTTGGGGATGAGGTAGCCGAAACCGTCCAGATTCAGGGCAATCCGTTCCCGTTCGTAGCCGAAGCAGAGTACCGTCATGGACGAGTAGGGGATCTGAGCCAGGAGTGCGCCTACCTTTGGCGCCAGCGTCCCCAGCATCCCTGCCCCCGCATGGGCCGGAGCGGCGATGATCACCAGGTCGGCATCCAGTTCGCCCCCTTCAGTGATGACGCGGTAGGGAGCCGATCCCCCCTTCTTCACCTCCAGAACCTGGGTACCGCTCATGAGCTGTACCCCTGTCAGTTTGTTGATCATGATCTGGGTGAGGGTCTCGATCCCCTCCTTGAAGGAGGTGAGTACCCCTCCGGGTCCGGCGGCGGAGGCGACGACTTTCCCGGCGGCCTGTTCCCGTTTCTTCTTTTTGGCCAGGAAGATCATAGCCTTGATGAGACCGCCGTACTCCCGCTCCAGCTCGGCGATGCGGGGGAAGCAGGAGACCAGGGACATGGTCTCCGGGTCGCCGGCGAAGATGCCGGAAACCATGGGGGCGATGAGTTTATTCAGCGCCTCGCTCCCCAGGCGGCGGCGGCCGAAGTCCGCCAGGGTCTCGTCTTCTTCACCGGTATATTTTGGGATGAAAGGTTCCATGGCCAGGCGGAGTTTCCCCGGCCAGGAGATGAGGCGACTCTTGAGGAAGGTCGGCCCGTTCTCGGGAAGTTTGTTGAGGATGCCGCCGGAGTAGATGAATCTTTTGCGGGCGTTGTCGTTGCTTCTCAGGAGCTCTCCGGCAGCTCCCAGCTCTTTGCAGAGATCCAGGGTCTGGGGCTTGCTGTCCAGGAAACCGTTGGGACCCCACTCGCAGAGATAGCCATCTGCCTTGATGCTTTTTATCTTCCCACCCAGCTGGGGTTCTTTTTCTATCAGCGTCAGGGACAGTTTTATCCCTTCCCGCTCCGCCCGGCTCTTCAGCAGCCAGGCCGTGGCGAGTCCCGAGATTCCTCCGCCGATGATGACTGCGTGTTTCATGATCTCTCCTTGAGGTGGTTCAAGTAAGCCGGGGCATGTTATGGTGATGCAAAACCGGAGAGCGTACTGTAAGCCCAATGACGCAGCCCTGTCAAGGAATGCGCCGACGGTGGTGCGGACGACAACTTGTTAGAGCCGTCGTATTTTGGGCGGACAGGTTACATCCTGGGAGTCATTAGCATGAAACTTCAGCTTGCCGCCCTGCCGGCGCTACTCCTCATGTTTGATGCTCTCGCAAATTCTGTCATTGCGAGCGAAGCGAAGGTAAATATTCGGTTAACCCCGTAGGTGTCCCTACCCACATTCCCTTAAAATGAAATAACGGGACACATCGATAGTATTCGTGTATAGAAGGGGGCATGCCTCAAGCATCCTCCGCACTGT
>CAIYUY010000331.1 GCA_903929485.1 uncultured Desulfuromonadales bacterium | reverse complement strand
TGATTGCTACTCATCTGCGGCTTATGGTTCGACAAGCTCACCATGAACGGAAAATCGGCCAGTTGCAGAGCTGAAAACCGTTCGTCCTGAGCCTGTCGAAGGATGAACGGTTTTCAGCCGCAGATTAGTAGCAATCAGGTTTGTCTTTGAGGATGCCTTGATCAAAACAAGCGAAGTTTGTGCCGACCGCTTTGGCTCTTCCACCGCAAGTGAAGGCAAAGAAGCAACATGCAACACAGGACGCTGAAATACCGTTGCCAGCACATCAGCTAACAACGGCATGTGGCGGTATATGCCAAAACAGACAATCCGATCAAGATCAGCAATGGCGCGCTTGTTGTCAGACAGAAAACGGCGCACCGCTACAGGAATATTACCGTTCATATCAAGCAGAGGACCAAACAGGGGAACAAGTTCCTCCCGAGTCAACGGCGCCGATAGCGCCAACCGCTCAGAGTCTATAGTTATGATTTCCTCGACAACCCCCAACGGAGCGCCTAAAGAAAGCATGGTAAGCAACCGCCGCGCCATGGGCAAAAAACGCTGGAAAGCACTCTTTCCCCTCATAAGCATGACCTGCTTATTATTACGAGCAACAAACTGCTTCACCAGCCATTCCGCAAGCAGTTTCTCGAACCCGGATGCCCCGACTTCATCTATAACCGAGCGAGCCTCCACCGAAACGAGAATCTCATTACTACCCGTCACGCCCCCTACCCGCACCAGTGCCAAGCTAAGCTCATACTTTGCCAACTCCACCACCAGCAACAGCGGTCGGGCATCAAGGTTAACCTGATACGCGCCGGTGGCACGATCATCTTCCAAAAATATCCGAAGATCGTGCTCCAGGAGAATAGCGCTACTCGAATTGGCCGACCGGGTCGCGATCTGCTCCAGATATTCAGCACCTTCGGAGAGCTCTTTCCTGAGTGTCGACAGTTGACTTACCGACACTTTGAGTTCATGTGATTGATTTTGAAACAGGGATATTTCTTTTTTAGCAGAGTCCCTGGTTACGGTAAGAGACCTATTCTCACGATCAAGATCGGTACGAATCTTTTGAGCCGCAGTAACCTCGCCTGTCAGACCTTTGAGATTTGTGGCAACAACTGTAACATCCCGAACTAGCGACGCCTTGCGCTCCGTGGTGTCACGGATTTGGCCCTTAAGGGAAGAGCTTGCCTTTTCATGTTCACTACGGGAGCGACTTGAATCATCTTCCATCTGCCGGATCGACTGTTGCAGATCAGCACTCTTTCGCACATATTCTCGACTCAGAGCTTCATACTGTTCCCTGCTCTGCTCCGATACCATGACAGCTTCAAGATGGGACGTTACCTCCCCCAATTCCGCCAGCGCCAGCTCGTGACGATCCTCAAGGTCACTGAATCGTGCTTCGAGATCAGTCAGCTTCAGCCGGGCGTTACCGCCGAATATGTCGGTGAAATCAAGTGACATGCAAAAAATCCATAACAGACTGATAAGATGAAATCAATTGGGGAATGTAGTGGTATTTTGAAGTAAACACAAGGATAATTAACAGGTTAAGTTGGGAGAGGCTCTGTGAGTTTTACAATATGTAATACCACACTGTCACTATCAGCAATCAAGAAATGAGGCCGAACGAACGGGCGATGTCATCATTCATGACATTTACCGACAATGCGGACAAAGCCCACGTCTTAACCGTTGAATGAAGTGTTTTCGTGAGCGCATCTTGCAAGGGAGGAAGCCACTCCTCCTTATGACCCTTGATAACCAAAACAAGCTGAAAATCAACAGTTGACAGATCGAGAGTTTTAAACAGTTCTGAAAGCTCGCTATAAGCAGTACTGTGACGATTCAAGCATGCGGCAACACCCAATACTAATGCGTTGTTCAATTTATCTTTCATTTCGCTGATGAAATCATCAAAACCAGGGAGGGTGCCCGGGTGTGGTGTACTGGATTTTGCCTCGATCACCCAAACTGTTGGCGGTTTGCCCGTTTTATAGCGTAACAACAGGAATTCCGCTATCTGCACACCTTTTTCTATTTTTTTATACGTTCCACTCTTCTCGATGTAAAAGCAATGCCCTTCAGGAAATGGGCCGAAACTCATGCCGGATTCAATGATAGGCATATTCATCTCAGCGCCAACTCAATTTCTTCTTTGTACAGCCGGATGGATTCATTGATTATTGGATTATCCGGCATACCGTCACGTAAATCCATAGTTTCCCACCCGCTATCACAGGCTGAAATAACAGGAATGGTAAGATTATTTTCCTGAGCAATGAGGAATAACTTTTTCACGACGAAGTACGAGTGACTCGCCATGAAAAACTGGATACCCCGTTCGGCAAGCATGGCGATGATGTCCAGGAATTTGGATATTGCCGCAGGATGCAGAGCAGATTCCGGTTCATCTATAAATATGATGGAATCAGGATCCAGATAGCGGTTGCCGAGCAACGTGTCGAGAATCGCAATTTTCTTGACCCCCTCCGCCGTTACCCCGATGGGAAACTTCTGGTTTCCCTTTTTGAAGTGCCACCGACCGGAAAATTCGTCATATTCTACTTTGCCTTCAAGAATTTCTTCCAGGCTTTGGCGCGACTTGGCGAACTCGGAATAGTTTTTACCACCCTTGGGCGACTGCCGAAGTGCCCGCGCCAGATCAAGATACGTGTCGTCAAAACCGAATAGCTTATCCTGTTCTCGGGATTTCAAGATGATGTGGTGAAGCGACAGGATTTCTTTCGCCGGCAGAAAGATTGAGTTACTTATGCGTGGCGGAACATGACTTTCAAGCGACGAGATACTTTTAACGGTATCCTTACCGAACCCATAGCCGAAACAGCATTCATTTACCGTAATCTTGCAGGAAAGCGGCGAATCGGCTCCCTTGCTCACCAAATCGCCTATTTTTTCCGGTTGAAACGTCCAATACAGCTTTTCCGCCAAGATTTCAGCCGCACTCCGTTGATCATCCCCACGCTTATATTCCTCCAGAGTCTTCATGGAACTGTAGAGGGATTTCAACAAAAATGTTTTTCCGGCGCCATTGGCCCCAATTACCAGATTGATCTTCCCCATATTTTGCCATTTGATATGAAGGAGCGGACCAAAATTTTTGATTTCAGCTTTGTTGAGCATGTGCGTATCTCCATATATGCAACGGAGGTGATCGGTTAGCGACACCTTCCTGTAGGACGATATCATTGGATACCCGCAAGGGGTATCCCTACGGTTCTGTAGGGGCGCCCCTTGCGGGTGCCCATTGCCGCAGGTAACGTAAACCGACTGCCACGCCTCATATGCAATTAAGCAAAAGGTGGCAGAAAATAAAAGTAAGGTGATTCGTTACAAAAAATGTACCAGTCAGAAATCCGTCCCACCCTTCGACAAGCTCAGGGCGAACGGATTAAGGTTTATAACTACCCTCTGTTCCGTTCGTGGTGAGCTTGTCGAACCATGACGGAAAATTTCCGCCGACCTTGTTGTGGTACATATTTTCCCGCGAATCACCTAAGCGTCACTTACCGATACAGAAGCTGCTAAAGATAAGCTCCAGCACCTCGTCGGTGGTGGTCTCCCCCGTAACCTTTCCCAGTGCTGAAAGAGCATCCCGCAGGTCGATGGCCAGCAGTTCCAGATCCGCTCCGGAAGCAATATTTGCCAGAAACAGCTCAAGACGACCCCGGCAGTCAAGAAGAGCGTCCCGATGCCTGACCCGGGAAAGAGCCACATACTCCCGGCTGTCGATGGCCTCCCCCTTGATGAAGATCCGGTGAATGACATCCAGCAGTTCCTCTATCCCCTGACCGGTGCGAGTGGAGATACTCAGATCACCCAGGGAGTCAGCCACCTGTATCTGCTCCGGCTCCTGGGGAAGATCCGCCTTGTTCCTGACGACGACGCAGGGACGTCCGGCCAGGTCACCCAGGATCAGTTCATCGTCTTCATCCGGGGGACGCGAACCGTCCACCACGAAGAGAATAAGGTCGGCAATGGCCAGTTTTTCCCGCGCCAGACGGATCCCCTCCCCTTCCACCGGATCGCTGCTTTCCCGTATCCCCGCCGTATCCATGAGCCGCACCGGTAGCCCCTTGATGTTGACAATCTCCTCTATGAGATCCCGAGTCGTGCCGGGGATGGCGGTGACGATGGCCCGCTTCTCCCTGAGGAGGGTGTTCAAAAGGCTCGACTTCCCCACGTTAGGTTTCCCCGCGATGAGAACCGATACCCCCTCCCGCAGGAGTCGGCCGGCGGAAAAACCGTCCAGGAGGAGGGAGACGTCGGCCAGTCCGGACGCAACGGCGGCGCGTATCTGCTCCAGGGAAGCAGGATCGATATCATCCTCGGGAAAATCGATGTGGGCCTCCACCAGCGCCCGGGCGGTGGCGAGCCGATGCCGGATCTCTTCCAGCCTGCCCGAGAGGAGCCCCTCACGTTGATGCTGGGCCAGGGAAAGGGCCGCCTCGCTCTTTCCCCGGATAATATCGATGACCGCCTCGGCCTGTACCAGGTCGATACGACCGTTGAGAAAGGCACGCTTGGTGAATTCCCCCGGCTGGGCCAGACGTGCACCGTGGCGGAGCACCGTTTCCAGCACCCGCTGAACCAGGAGGAATCCGCCATGACACTGGATTTCCAGCAGATCCTCCCTCGTATAGGAGCGGGGGGCTCGCATGAGGACGACCATGACCTCGTCCAGGATTTCACCGGTGGCGGGATCAATAAATGCCCCATGGGAAAAGCGGTGGCTTTGTAGGCCACCGCTTCCGGAGAGTCGTATCAGTTGTGCCGCCAGCTCCGGCACGTCGGGTCCGCTGACCCGGACGATGCCGATCCCCCCCTCGCCGGGGGGGGTGCTGATGGCGGCTATCGTATCTTCGTGATACACAGGAGCCTCACTTAGGTGATCTGCGAAAAAAAATAACAACCGTCTGTCATCCTGAGCAACGCGAAGGATCTGCTTTTCAAACAGAAGCAGATCCTTCGCTATGCTCAGGATGACAACTGTTGTAATTTCTCTTGTTCCCAAGCTCCGGCTTGGGAACATACTTGTGAATGAAGCTCCAGCTTCAGGGGTGATACGGTAAATAGTTGATGCCCTCGCAAAAAGTCCATTCCGAGTCTTTGCGAGGAACGAAGTGACGAAGCAATCTGCCTTTATTTCAGCATGTTGCCAGTTTCGAGATTGCTTCGCTTCGCTCGCAATGACAGAATTTGCGAGGGCATCAATAGTACATGACTTTCAAAAGCGCACAAAGCTGGAGCTTTGTAAACAACTGCGTTCCCAAGCTGGAGCTTGGGAACGAGAAATTAAAGGTTGATCCGCGTCCATCCGCGTTTATCCGCGTACAACGGTTATGATCTTACGTCAGTTGTTTATTAATGTAATACTGCTGCCCGATGGTGAGGATGTTGTTCACCAGCCAGTAAAGAACCAGGCCGGAGGGGAAGCTGAGGAACATGAAGGTAAAGACAACCGGGAGCATCAGCATCATCTTCGCCTGGGTCGGATCCATCCCCGCGTTGGGAGTCATCTTCTGCTGGACAAACATGGTGACCCCCATGATAAGAGGAGTCACGTAGTAGGGATCCTTGCCGGAAAGGTCCAGTATCCAGAAGAAGAATGGCGCGTGACGAAGCTCGATGGAGAACATGAGCGCCTTGTAGAGGGCGAAGAAGACCGGAATCTGAATCACCATGGGAAAACAGCCACCCATGGGATTAACCTTGTGGGTCTTGTACAACTCCATGACCGCCTTGTTCATGGCGTCACGGTCATTCTTGAACTTTTCCTTCAGCGCCGCCATCTTGGGCTGAAGCTTCTGCATGTCCTTCATGGACTTATAGCTCTTATAGGTGAGCGGAAAAAAGAGAACCTTCAAGACCACGGTGACGATAATGATGGCGATGCCGTAGTTATGAACATAACGGTAGAGAAACTTGAGCACGTGCAGCAGCGGTTTGGCCAGAGCCGAAAACCACCCCAGATCAATGGCTCGCTCCAGATCATTTCCCTGGGACTTGAGTATTTCCAGATCCTTGGGGCCGAAATAGAGCTTCACCTCACGACTGACCTCCTGGCCGGGGTTCAGCGTGATGGGGGTGAAGGAGACGGTTGTGATCTCCCTCCCCGCCGGGTTCTTGGCGATGGCCACCTGGGTAATATCGTTATTCACCCCAAGGGCGGCGCCCAGGAAATATTTGTCATTGAAACCTGTCCAGAGAATGGACTTATCGTACTGCTTGGGTCCCTTGGCCAGATCCTTGATCAGATCACTCTTCAACGAGGCATCGGTAAAGGTGACCGCCCCCATCTGTTCGAAACGGGTATCGCTATTACGGGCAATGGAGGGATTATTGAGGATCAGGTTCAGCGTCCCTTCCTGACGGGCGGCGCTGCCGTTTTGCACCCGCTGATTCAGCATGATGCCGTAAGAATCACCTTGGAAGATGTAACTCTTCCGAACCATGATCCCTTGGGGTGAAATCCAGGAGAAGAGGAGCTCTTTTTTCTCCTCCCGGGAGACCGTGACCTCGTCGGCGTTGACCGTGTAAACCGCCGCCGGGTCCAGGGCTATCCCCCTGGCGTCAGTGACAAGAGTATGGTTTTCCGGTGACTCCTCGCCGACAATGGTGATCTCCTTGCCGCCGGCCCCCACATTCTCACGATAATTCTTGAGAATCATTCGCCTCAGAGTTCCCCCCCTGGTGGAGAAGGTAGCCCGATAAAGATCGGTCTCAACAGCGATCTCTTTCACGGGAAGCATCGTTCCCGCCGGAGGAACTCCGGACACCGACCCGGAAGAAATAGCGGTCGCCGCAGCCGGTTGCGGCAAAGCGGCAGTGGAGGAAGAGAGCGACTGAAAACCTTTCGCCGTCGGTTTCGCCGGTGGCGGCATGATATACGTGGAGAAAACATAAAAGACGGCAATGGAAAGTACCACCGCCAACAAGGCCCTTTTTTCCATACTGTTACCTCATATGCTACATGACGGGATCATTCCCGCCGGGATGAAAGGGGTGGCACTTGGCAAGACGGAGCAGCGTCAGCCAAAGACCTTTGAATGTCCCGTATTTTTCCAATGACTGAATTGAATAGGATGAACAGGTAGGATAAAATCGACAGGAACATACGGTCAACGGTGATATGAACCGCTGATAGCAGCGTACGAACACTATAAGGAGGGAGCGCATCATCTGGCCTTTGACACCTGCCTGAAAGCCTTTTCCAACTCAACACGAACCCCGTTAAGATCCAACATATCCGCACCCTTCCGGGCAATGATACTGTAATCGGCTGGGAAAACAGGGAAGGCATGACGGCAGACTTCACGAACGAGACGCTTGACCCGGTTACGCACCACCGCATTTCCCACCTTGCGGCTTACGGTGATGCCGATGCGATACGAGCCATCCGCTCTCCCTGTGTAGATGAGAAGAAAGTGCGATTGATGCACCTTGTTTCCATCATGGGAAAGACGAAGGAAGTCGGCCCGTTTCCTGAGTCGCAGCGTGGGAGGAAAGCTGAAACGGGCCGTCATCAATTACTTGGAGGAAATCTGAACCGACAGACGCTTGCGCCCCTTGGCGCGACGGCGCTTGATGACAAGACGACCATTTTTCGTGGCCATCCGGACAAGAAAACCATGGGTTCTTTTTCTACTGATATTACTGGGCTGAAAGGTTCTTTTCATGGTTATCTGCATCTCCTGAGGAATATTTACAGTGTGCCGTGCGAAACGTTAGTACTAACCATTTTCCTCGCCAAATGTCAAGAGCAAATTTATGGGAGAGGATGATAAATAGCCTTGCAAATCACCATTCCCTCTGGTAGTGTACAGCCTCGCCTTCAAGTTCCCACTGTGTCGAAAAGACCGGTTTAGACCCCTTAACTACTTTATTTAGTTGCATATTTCGGATTATCAACAGCTGTTGATAATCCTGTGCAAAAACCCACCTCCAAAGGTTCTGGTCATGGATACCGTCTGGCTCAGCGCCCGTTCCAACATTGAAAAAGTCCTTACCCCCCAGAACTTCACCAACTGGATCAAACCGATACGGGTGCACAGCCTCCGAAACGATATTCTCCTTCTCCAAGTCCCTGACGGTTATTTTCGGGATTGGATTCGTGAAAACTATCTCGGCCTGATCCAGGAGGCGATTTCCTCTGTCTCCTCATCGCCCCTCCAGGTTGAACTGAAGGTGGTTACCTCCATGGCGCCCCCTCCCCCCCAGGACACTCCTCGCGAGCCGATAACGCAGGAGCGACAGGAGCGAGCCGACCCACCCACCATACTCAACCCATTTTACACCTTTGAATCCTTTGTCTGCGGCGCGGGCAACCGGTTCGCCCATGCGGCGGCCCAGGCGGTAGGGGACAAGCCGGGAACCAATTACAACCCGCTCTTCATCTATGGCGGCGTCGGGCTTGGGAAAACTCACCTCCTTGTGGCCATCGGCAATCACGTCCTGGCTCATAACAAAAAAGCCAAGATATCCTATTATTCCTCCGAAAAGTTCATGAATGAAATGATCAACTCCATCCGTTACAAAAAAATGGATGAGTTTCGGAGCAAATTCAGGAAAGCGGATGTCCTGCTCATCGACGACATCCAGTTCATGGCAGGCAAGGAAGCGACCCAGGAAGAGTTTTTTCATACCTTCAATACCCTCCATGACGCCCATCGACAGATCGTCGTCACCTCGGACAAAATACCAAAAGATATTCCTGATCTGGAGGAACGGCTCCGGACGCGCTTCGAGTGGGGGTTGCTGGCGGACATTCAGCCGCCCGATGTGGAAACCCGCATCGCCATCCTGAAAAGAAAAGCCGAGCAGAACAACATCCCCCTTCCCGACGACGTTGCTCTCTTTCTCGGCTCCTATGCCGCCACCAACGTCAGGGAGCTGGAAGGAATGCTTTTGCGTCTGGGGGCTCTCTCCAGCCTGACAAGAGTGGAAATTTCTCTCTCAATGGCCAAGGAAGCCCTCAAAGAGATCATCGTCGACAAGTCCAAGGATGTCACCATCGAGATGATCCAGAAACAGGTCTGTGATCATTTTCACCTGAAACTCTCCGAAATAAAATCGGACAAGCGACTCAAGAATATCGTCTATCCCCGCCAGATCGCCATATTCCTCTGTCGGGAACTGACCAAGGCATCCTATCCGGAGATCGGTGAAAAGTTCGGCGGCAAGGATCACTCCACCATCATCCATTCGGCGAAGAAGATAGACAAACTTCTAGCCGGCGACATGGCTCTCAAGGATACGGTGGATGGGCTCCGGAAAGCGCTCATAACCTGAGCACGGCCTGTGGATAAAAGGGAGTAAAGCTCCGGGATAAATTCACCCTGTGCATAACCGCCAAGAAAGAGCAAAAACATCAAGGGGATTTCCACAGGAGATTACACACGGATACCGGGAAGTTATCCTACTTTTCACCGAATCCACAGCCCCCTACTAACTACTACTGAAAAAGATTTATTATATAACCACTAGAACAGCCTGTTCACAAGGAGAGTGCATGGAATTCAAAATACCCAAAGAGACCTTTTATCGGGCGCTGCAAAAAATACAGGGTATCGTGGAAAAAAGAACCACGATGCCCATACTCTCCAACGCGCTCATCGAAGCCCGTGAAGGAGGAATCGAAGTCATCGCAACGGATCTTGACGTCGCCATGAAAAGTTTCTACAGCGCCACCACCATCACTCCGGGAAGAATCACGGTGGCGGCCAAGAAGCTCTGCGAGATTCTCAAGGAACTCCCCGATGCCGAAGTACATTTCATCACACGGGAAAACGACTGGGTAGATATCCGCTGCGGCAAGGCGCAATTCAACCTGGTGGGATTATCGCCGGACGAATTTCCCTTGCCTCGCATACGAGAAGATAATCTCATTACTCTCAAAAGCTCACTTATCGGTGAGATGATAGAAAAAACCTCCTACGCCATCTGTACCGATGAAACCAAATACAATCTTAATGGCGTTTTTGTTCAGGCAAGAAACGAAGGAGATCGAAATCTCATCAAGATGGTAGCCACCGATGGTCATCGTCTGGCCCTGGTTTCCCGGGCAATCGATGGAGATGTGGGACCGGAGCTCTGCAAAGGGGTCATCTTCCCAAGAAAAGGGATCTATGAGCTGAAGAAGATGTCCGAAGAAGAAAGCGGAGAGATGATGATCGGCTTCATGGAAAACAGCGCCATCATCAAAAAAGGTGACACTATTGTCGTCATGCGGTTGGTGGATGGTGAATTTCCCGATTACAACAGAGTCATTCCCCAGCAAAACAATCGATCCATAATCATCAACCGCGATGATTTTCTCCATACCCTCCGTCGGATGCAGATTCTATCCAGCGACAAATTTAAAGGGATAAAACTCAACGTAACTGAAGCAGGAATGGAGATCTCCTCAAGTAATCCGGAAATGGGAGATTCTCGCGAGGAGATGGAAGTTCTCTTTCAGGGAGAGCCGTTGTCTCTGCGATTCAATGCCCGCTATCTCATCGACGTGCTCACGGTGCTGGATGGAAATCAGGTGGAATTGGTTCTGCGAGACGAACTCTCTCCCGCCATCATCAAGAGCGACATGGACCCCGAGTTTCTTGCCGTCATCATGCCCATGAGGGTATAAAAAATGTGAAAGGTGAACGGTGAAGGGTGAAAAGCAGGGCAGCCGTTACCGAGACGGGATAAACCGGCGATGATCATCAAGAAGCTTGTTTTCAGTTCATTCAGAAACCTGATCAGGACTGAAATTGATCCTGGCGAACGATTCAATGTCTTCCATGGCAATAACGGTCAGGGGAAAACAAATATCCTGGAAGCGATCTATGTTCTGGGTACCATGAAATCGTTCCGCCATGCCAAGAATAAGGATCTGATCCGGTGGCATGAACCCTTTTCACTCTTGAAAGGGATAATAGAAAAAGACGGGGTAAACAGAGAGGTCACTCTTCTCATAGAAAAAGAGGGGAAAAAAGCCCGGGTGGATAGAAAATCACTGGAGCGCCTCTCGGATTTTTTCGGTTGTCTGAATGTGGTGGTCTTCTCCCCGGAGGAGTTGGCCATGGTTAAGGGAACACCGGAATTGCGTCGCCGTTACTTGGACCGTGCGGTCTTCGCGGCGGACCCCGGTTACCTGACACTTCACCATGACTACACCAGAATTCTGAAAAATCGGAACGCTTTGCTGAAAAGCGGTATACGCGAAGGGCTCGATATCTGGAGCGACAAACTGGTTGAGACCGGCACTCATCTCGTAGCCATGCGGTTCGCCTGGCTTCAAGGGATGAAGGAGCTGTTGCAGGAATTTCATGACTACATTACCGGGAGTGGCAACCAGGTTGATTTGGTCTACCGCTGTATACCGGGGATGACCGCAACTGAGTTGGAAAGTTACGAGGAACAGTTTCGACAAGCTCTCGTTAGATTGGCAAATGAAGAACTGAGAAGAGGGACTACCCAGGCCGGACCCCATCGTGATGACCTGGAGCTCCTCCTGAATGGCCGGAGTATCAAACAGTTTGCATCCCAAGGAGAACAACGCTCCTTTGTCCTGGCGCTAAAGATGGCGGAGATCCATTATCTCCACCGGCTCCATGGTAATCCGCCGGTGCTTCTTTTGGATGATATGACTTCGGAACTTGATGCAGATAGAAACAGAAATCTTCTCCGCTTTCTGGAAGAAAAAAAAATGCAGGTTTTCATTACAACGACGACTCCGGATAACCTGAATAGGGGAAACCGGGACAACTATCGAATGTTTTCCGTAACAGACGGAAAAATCATTCACTGAGGTGCCCATGACCGACGAACAGATCAGCAGCGATTACGGTGCCAACTCCATCAAGGTTCTCGAAGGACTCTCCGCGGTGCGCAAGCGTCCGGCCATGTACATCGGCTCCACCTCTTCCCAGGGACTCCATCACCTGGTGTACGAAATCGTGGATAACTCCATCGACGAGGCGCTGGCCGGGCACTGTGATGCGGTTTCGGTGAGCATCAACAGCGACGGCTCGGTGACGGTGGTGGATAACGGTCGAGGTATTCCCACGGACATTCATCCCACCGAAGGGGTATCCGCGGCCGAGGTCGTTCTCACGGTGCTTCATGCGGGGGGGAAGTTCGACAACAGCTCCTACAAAGTATCGGGCGGTCTTCATGGCGTGGGAGTATCGGTGGTAAACGCCCTCTCCTCGGTTCTTGAATTGGAAATCCGGCGGGATGGGAAAATCTGGCAGCAGACCTATCACCGTGGAGTTCCTGAAAAACCGTTGGCGCCATGCGGCGAGACAAAAAAACGGGGAACGACCATTACTTTTTTTCCCGATACGGAGATCTTTGAAACGGTGGAATTTTCCTTTGAAGTCCTTTCCCAACGTCTGCGGGAAATGGCCTTTCTCACCGCCGGGGTACGAATCAAGATTCGTGACGAGCGAACGGAAAAAGAGCACGATTTCTTCTACGAAGGGGGTATTTCCTCCTTTGTGGAGTATCTGAACCGGAACAAGACCCCACTCCACCCGAAACCGATCTTCTTCAAGGGAGAAAAAGGGGGGGTGGAGATAGAAGTCGCCATGCAGTACAACGACTCCTACGATGAAAAGATCTTCTCCTTCGCCAACAACATCAATACCCATGAAGGGGGAACCCATCTTATTGGTTTCAAGGCGGCGCTGACCAGGACCATGAACAGTTACGCCAACGCCAACAACCTGCTAAAGAACGTCAAGGTGGCCATCTCCGGCGAGGATCTCCGGGAAGGGTTGACGGCGGTTATCTCCGTGAAGATTTCCCAACCACAATTTGAGGGGCAGACCAAGACCAAACTGGGAAATTCGGAGGTCAAAGGGTACGTCGAAACGCTCATGAACGAAAAATTGGCCACCTTTCTGGAAGAAAATCCTCAGGTTGCCAAGAAGATCCTGGAAAAATCCATCGATGCGGCGCGGGCCCGGGAGGCGGCGCGGAGGGCGCGTGATTTGACTCGGCGCAAGGGAGCGCTGGACGTGGGGACCCTTCCGGGGAAGCTGGCTGATTGTCAGGAAAAAGACCCGGCGCTCTGTGAACTCTTCCTGGTGGAAGGTGACTCCGCCGGCGGCTCGGCAAAGCAGGGACGGGATCGAAAGTACCAGGCGATTCTTCCTCTCAAGGGAAAGATCCTCAACGTGGAAAAGGCCCGGTTCGACAAGATGATCTCGTCCCAGGAGATCCGGACCCTCATCGCGGCCCTGGGAACCAGTATCGGCAAGGACGATTTCGACATCGCCAAACTTCGCTATCAGCGGATCATCATCATGACCGATGCCGACGTGGACGGTTCGCACATCCTGACGCTTCTCCTTACCTTCTTCTTCCGCCAGATGACGGAGCTGGTGGAGAGGGGCTACCTCTTTATTGCCCAGCCTCCTCTCTACAAGATCAAGAGGGGGCGAAAGGAGCAGTATCTCAAAAACGAGCCGGCCCTGCAGAGCTATCTTCTGGAAGAGGGAACCGACGCCATGGTTCTCACTCTGGATGACGGGGAGCGGACTCTGCGAGGGAAACAGATCATCCCGTTGTTGCGTCAGGTGATCGATTTCAAGTCAGTCTTCGATAAGGTAGTGCGCAAGGGGATCAACGATGAACTCCTCCGGATGCTCATGAGCGTCGGAGCCAAAGGGGGAATCGAAGAGCTTGCCGATCTGGAGCCGTATTTCGTCAAGATGCAGGCGAAGACCCCCGGTTTTGAGTATAAGATAACGGAAGAGCGGGTGGCGGTAAAGATCGGCAATCTGCATATCCGACTTGATCGTCATTCACTTGAAGTTCTCACCTCCCATGAATACACCCTTCTCTTCGAGAATTTCCGAAAGATGCGTCAGGCCATCGGCGCCGGTCAGGCTACGGTTTCCAGCGAGGGAAAAGAGTTTTTTATCACTGAAGATCCTGAAAAGATTCTCAGTTTTTTCCTGGATACAGCGAAAAAAGGGCTTTCCATTCAGCGATACAAAGGTCTGGGGGAGATGAATCCGGATCAGCTCTGGGAGACCACCATGCATCCGGAGAACCGGCTTCTTCTTCAGGTGAAGATAGAAGATCTTGTGGGATCCGAGGAGATCTTCACCGTCCTCATGGGGGACCAGGTAGAGCCGCGGCGGGAGTTCATCGAGAAAAACGCGTTAAACGTTTCCAATCTGGATATCTAGCTGCTTGTTTTGTGTTTTTCTCTATTTTCTTTGCGTACTTTGCTTCTTTGCGGTTCAAAGTATCACGAAACTTTAAGCCGGACGGGGTACTAGCTCAACTTGGCAACTTGGAAGTCTGGCGCCAAGGCGCCTCAGAAATGGTCGGCAATTTATCACCACGCGAGGGTCCGACATGAATATCCTGGTCACCAACGACGATGGCGTCAACGCTCCCGGAATCACCGCACTGGCGACGGCGCTGCGCTCCCTGGGACGGGTAGCGGTTGTTGCCCCTGATCGGGAACAGAGCGCCATCGGTCACGCCATTACCCTCCATCATCCGCTTCGGGCTGATCAGATCGCTGACGACGTCTACGCCGTCAGCGGCACCCCCACCGACTGTGTCAACATCGCCATCCATAACCTTCTGGACTTCAAACCTGACCTGGTTGTTTCGGGAATAAACCGGGGGGCCAACATGGGAGACGATGTAACCTACTCAGGAACGGTTTCCGCCGCCATGGAGGCAACTCTCATGGGAATTCCCGCTATAGCCGTCTCCCTGGCGACGGCTGGCGAGGGGAGTAACTACGACGCCGCCGCGCTTTTCATCCGGCAACTGGCGCAACAGGTCATAAAGCAGGGACTCCCACCGGACACCTTTCTCAATATTAATGTGCCGGACCTTCCCCGTGGATGCCTCAAACAGCCAATCATCACCAGGCAGGGGAAGAAGCAGTACCAAGGGGCCATTGTGGATAAGATCGACCCACGGGGACGTCAATATTACTGGATAGGAAGTATTGATCCGACCTTCGAGGAGATTGAAGGGAGCGACTACGTTGCGGTTAGTCGGGGGCATATCTCCATTACACCGCTCCACCTGGACCTGACAAATTATGCTTCAATGGATATTCTTCGGAGTTGGGAGCTGTCAACGCAGAGTTGACCCAGACCCTGAGGCGAAGCAGATTGGCGAGGGGTGCCTGGGTGCTTGGTGCCTGTTTGGTGCCTGGCTTCCAAGATAGCAATCTTCACGGTCTTAGCTCGCCAAAGTGGACAAGCATTAATCGTTTTCACTCGGAATAATGTAACGCGTTGGATAATATCATCTATCCCACTGCCTATCCGACCTAGGTGATTCGCGGCAAAGAGTGTACCGTATAACATGTTCGGTATCGATTTTCCGTTCATGGTTCGACAGGCTCACCACGAACGGAAAATAAGGCGGTTATTAAACCTGAATCCGTTCGCCCTGAGCTTGTCGAAGGGTGA
>CAIYUY010000330.1 GCA_903929485.1 uncultured Desulfuromonadales bacterium | reverse complement strand
TATCGATTTTCCGTTCATGGTTCGACAGGCTCACCACGAACGGAAAATAAGGCGGTTATTAAACCTGAATCCGTTCGCCCTGAGCTTGTCGAAGGGTGAACAGGTTTCTGTCGGGTATGTTCTTTGTCGCGAATCACCTAACCAAATGGCGCAAGCATCGAACCTAGAACCTCGAACCTCGAACCTCAAACCTCAAACCTCGAACCTGGACTCCCATGCTCCCAGTTATTGCTCTTAAAGTCGATGTGGATACCTATATGGGGACCCGTGACGGCGTTCCGGCGCTGCTCCGAACCTTTGACCGGTTCGGCATCCGCGCCACCTTCTACTTCTCCCTGGGACCGGACAACTCCGGCAAGGCGATCCGCCGCATTTTCACCAAAAAGGGATTTCTCGCCAAGATGATCCGGACCCGGGCCCCCTCGGTCTACGGCCTCCGGACCCTCCTCTACGGCACCCTGCTCCCCCCCCCTCTCATCGGGGCTCGCTGCGCTCAAGTTATCCGGAGCACGGAAGAAGCCGGCCACGAGGTGGGGATCCACTGCTGGGATCATGTGAAGTGGCACGACTACCTCCCCCGGATGTCTAAGCCCACCGTAACCACGGAACTGGAACAGGCGAGCGCCGTCTACCGGGAGATCCTCGGTCATGGCACAAAAACGGTGGCGGCCCCCGGCTGGACGGTCTCCGCCGCTTCCCTGGAGGAGCAGGATGCCCTGAAGCTGGATTATTGCAGCGACAGCCGGGGATCCGCGCCGTTTTATCCGGTCTGGGAAGGGCGGCGATTCCGGACCCTGCAGCTCCCCACAACCCTTCCCACCACCGATGAACTGCTGGGAGAACAAGGGATCACCTTGGAAACGTTGAACGATCACTATCTCTCCCTCATCAAGCCGGGGCTCAACGTCCTGACCATCCACGCGGAGCTGGAAGGGAAGGCGACTGCGGCTACCTTCTTGGATCTCCTGGAGCGGTTGAAAGGAAGGGGGTGTCGGTTCGTGACTCTGGCCCAAGCGGTGGAGGAGTTCGGCAAAAACGCCCCGGACTCCCCCATGCATATGGGAGAGATCCAGGGGCGGGCAGGGTACGTGGCGCTGCAGGAAAGTTAAAATTTATACCCCAGGCTTACCCCCACCAGGTGGAGGTAACTCTTGTAGGTTCCGCTACCGGCCGCGTCATAGAGGTTCGTTCCCTTGTATCGATCACTCTGCGCTTGGTATCCGTACGCCAGGGCTACCGTCACACCGGAGAACCGGGCCTCTCCCCCCAGCGTATAAAGGTTTGTATCGGAATCCGGGATTGCAGGTTCAAAGGTGCTGTCAGGCACGGGGTTCCAGCCGTGCAGGTAACCTGCCATGATGGAAAATGAGTCGTTTATCCGGTAGTTCCCCCCAAGATTGAAAGCATATGTACTGCTCCACTGGCGGGGATAGAGGGCGGAGGTAAGACCGTATCCGTTGGGGGCAAATTGTATCCGAAGTTGTTGGAATGAACTCCAATCTTCCCAGCGCATGCCTGCTTCCAGCGTCACTTTATTCGTCGGTTTGTAGGCGACTCCCGCGCAAACCTGTTGGGGAAGCGTCACCGTTGTTTTGCCTCCGACGCTTTGGGGAAGGACGTCGGCGGTAAAATCGCCATCCAGATCGATGGTTACCTGACTCCGGTACGAAGCGCCAAGAGAGATGTCGTAGGGCAAATCCAACGCAAGGCCGAAATTGTACCCTATGCCGTTACCATTCCCTTTGAACTTCTGGCCGGCGTCTCCGTTGAGAGTGCCGAGCTTGCTTTCTAATGTTGCATCCAGGAGAACTATATCCAGGCCGGCCGCAATGGAAAGCGCCGGGAGTATCCGATATGAAACCGCCGGGTTGATATCCCAGGTTGTCAGTTCCGACTTCGTTGCGATGTACCGACCGCCATAGACCCCTCCCCAATCATTCCCCCAGTCGGTCCCCAGCCCGAAGGGGTTGAATACGGCCAGTCCGGCGCTGATTTTGTCGTTGAAGGTGTGAGTCAGGTAAAAGGTGCTGGGAGTGAAAACCGTATCTCGGGTGCTTGCCGTGGAGCCGTCGGGAGCCGTGTAGCTGCGGTAGGGAATCAGCAGAGTCGTACCGACTTCCACTTGGGTCCCCGGCAGTTTGTTCATGAGTGCAGGGTTGAAGAAAAGCGTTGACGGTCCGTCAGTGTGGGCCACCACGGCGTCCGCCTGCCCCAGTGCCGATGCTCCCTGGGTGAAGACGCCGTACCCCGATCCGTGGGCGGTGGAAGCGAAACTTCCCAGCGCGCAAAACAGGAGCAGCATGTTTCTGAATGAGTGATTCACCGATTGTTCCATGGTTAATCTCCTTTTGTTGTGATATGAATGTGATAGAAAATCCCTTTTTTCAGGAAAGGTGCCTGCCATGTCGGAAAACCGCTATCTCATGGAACATGAAGAAGAAGCCCGTCGCCTTGATTTGAAGACCGATCGCGCCGCTGTTAACCGGCAGGCGCTCTGGGCCGGAGTGAAGCCGGGGATGCGGTTGGCCGATATCGGTTGCGGATCAGGAAAAACGACGTCTTATCTGTCTGATCTGGTCAAACCCTTTGGTACGGTTCTGGGGCTGGACGCCTCGGAAACGAGAGTGGAGCATGCCCGTAGGCTCTACGGAGGCGATGGGATAGAGTTCGCCTGCCGGGATATCTCCCTGCCGTTGGTCGACCTGGGTGGTTTCGATTTCATCTGGGTCCGTTTCCTGCTGGAATATCACCGTTGTGGCGCTGCCGCCATTGTGAAGAACCTGACATCGTTGCTGAACCCTGGCGGTATACTTTGCCTTATCGACCTGGATTATAATTGTCTGAGCCATTACGGCCTTTCTCCCCGGCTTGAGAGTACCATCAATGAACTGATGGCTACCGTTGAACGTGATTTTGATTTCGACCCCTATATGGGAAGAAAACTCTATTCATTCCTTTATGACAACGGCCTGGAAAATATCGCCGTGGAGATGGCGCCTCATCACCTGATTTACGGTGAACTGAGCGACGTGGACGCCTATAACTGGACCCAAAAGCTTGAAGTTGCCGCCAAGCGTTCCGGCTTTCCCTTTACCGAGTATTCCGGCGGTTATGATGAATTCTTTGGGGAATTCAAGGATTTTTTTGCCGATCCCCGCCGTTTTACCTATACGCCGCTGATTATCTGCCGGGGAACAGCAACAATGTTGAATATTGAATGTTGAATTTTTACCTGTACACCGCTGATCATCTGTCAGGGAACAGTCGTTGACCATTCACCATTCAGCATTCAACCTTCAACATTCACTATTCACCCTTTACCCTTCACCATTCATCGGGGTAATCGCCCGTCAACCCGCTATCCTGGCGGAGAGGGGGGGGGTAGATTCTGGTATGATAGCTTATCAGGGCCTCCACGTATTTCCCGTCAAAATGCTCCCCTACCTGTTCTCGAAGGAGTTGGAATGCATGTTTTACCGGCATGGGGTCGCGGTAATGTCTCTTGGAGGTGATGGCCTCGAAATAGTCCGCCACCGAGATGATCTGCGCCCCCACCGGAATCTCAACCCCCTTGAGCCCACGGGGATAACCGCTTCCGTCGATCTTCTCATGGTGAGCTCCCGCAATTTCCGGAATCTTCAGGTAGATCCCTTCAAAGTTGATCTGTTCCAGAATTTCCCTGGATTTGGCCGCATGCTCCTTAACAGCCTCGTATTCCTCCGGCGTCAGCGACCCCTGTTTTTTCAGGATGGCGTCAGGCACTCCGATCTTGCCGTAGTCGTGGAGGAGCGCCGCCACTCGGATCATGTTACGATAGTCGCCGGCGAGTCCCAGCTCATCGCATATTCCCATGGAATACTCGGTGACCTTTTCCGAATGACCGGCGGTGAGGGTGTCGCGGGCGTCGATGCTGGCCGCCAGGACCTGGATGATGGAGTTGAACTGTCTGACGCTGGATTCGATATATTCGGCGTTCCTGAGACTTATCCCCAGGGATGACGCTATCCCCATGATGAGGCTCATGTCGCTCTCGATGAGCGGCCTCTTGGAGTTTACATTATCCACCGCCACGATCCCCAGGGATCTGTCCGAGCTGACGATGGGGCAACAGATGAACGAGCGGCTTCCCATCTGCCGTGCAAACTCCACGCTTCGGGGAGAGAGAGTCTCTTCAATGTCATTGAGATCATTTATGAGGAACGGCTTTTTATCCCGGAATGATACGATAAATATGCCCCGCGCCTTCGGTCGATCCAGGTGGAATGATACCTTTCGGATTAAACTGAGTTTCTCCTCCGAGTAGCCGTAACCGGAACGGAGCTCCAGTTCGGTCCCCTCCCTGTTTGCCAGGAAGATGAGGCCGCGATCGAAATCCAGCCGTTTCTCCATGATCAGGGCGACGCTGGTCAGGATCTCCGTTACCGACGTATGGGTGCTCATGGCTCTCCCGATCTCATTGGCCATGAGCGCATTGTTGTAGTTCCGTTTGATCTGCTCCAGCAGGTTATCGAAGGAATCCCTCGTATTTTCTAGACTTGCCTTCATCTCTTTTGCTTCCCGCTCCTTGGTGGCCAGCGCCAGGAAGAGATACAACGCCAGGGAGAGCGGGGAGATCGACTCCAGCAGATGCCTCTCTCCCAGCATCGCAAGGATTAAGTTCAGTAGCAGTAACAGGGGAAGTGAGCAGTTCCTCACCGTTGACCAGTTGGCGGAGGGGGAGTTTTCCCAGGAGATGATGTAGCGGCAGACCTTTCCCCCGCTGAAGATGCATTCGGGATGTTCAATGCTGGGATATTTGTTCTGATAGATGTTCACGATGGCGTCAAAAAAACCGAGTCGGTTTTCACATTGAAAGAGCTGCTCGGTTACCCCTTCATGGGGGGTGACGGTTATTTCTATGCTGGAGGGGGAGAGTTTTTTTGATTCATATTTGCAGGAGCGGGTGAAATTGGCGGTCGCCTTGCCGATCAGTTCATACACCGTGGCCGGAGTGACCATTCCCAGTATGTATTGACGCATGACGCCGATGGCGTCGGGGGACGCGGCGTAGCGGCCGGCCTCTCGCGCAATATGCTCGTTTTTGGTCATGGAAACCAGTTTTTCATAGAACCGGTTTACCTGATCCTGGGTGAACCAGTGCCCTTGGTCCGCGACCTCATAGGGTTTCATCCGGGCAAAATTCAACAACTCCCCCACATTCACATAGCTGTACCGGTTCATGATCAGCTTCATGTAGGTGTCGATTATCCGGCTATTGTAAAGCAGCGGCGTTTCAGGTGACGTCATGAATGCGTCACTCCTTGATTTCTTAGTGTTGAATATGCTTGATAAGATGCTCCAGATACCTGAAATAATGGTCCGTATACTGCATGTTCAGGACCCAGAGCGTGTACAGCTTTTCGGTGGAGATAGCGCAGTTGGCGGCGCAAGCCGCGGGGTAGAGGAGTACCGGGAGTTCATTCACCTCATACTTGGTGGCGATAAAGGATAGAAAAGAGAAAAGGATCTTTACGTTTAAATCCTCATCCAGAACCAAGAGGGTGGGGCAGTTGGTCAGGTTGGACAAGTTGAGGCCGATGTCCGAGATGTTGACCATGGCGAAGGCCTTGAGTTCTCCTTCCTGTTTCAGTGCGAAAAGGAGCCGTTCTTTTTTGAACCCCAGTTTCTCGTATTCAATGGCTAGTTCTCGGCAGTCAATCGTATCGGTTTTCAGATCCAGGGCTTCCAGCATCAGCCCATCCGAGGTGTGTTGGTAAAAGCATTCCAGCTCCCGCAGGTCGTCTTTGGACGCCTGTTCCATGACCCAGGAGAGGGGGAGCTCTTCCGGCTGTTGATCCTCCGGGTGGAAGTGAAAATAGGCGAAGGTGTCCAGGGAACACTCCTTGGGCGCCTTGAGATTACGGGCGAGACCGCCGAAAATCCGGTCCGGAAATTTGTTGTCGGGCCGGAAATAGCAGACGACGTACTCCATGTGCAGGGAGTGAAGGTTGTGGGAATCGTTGATGAACCGGCCTATCTGGTTCAAAACCTCCACCCCTGCTCGCATGGATTCGTCTTTACTGGCTGCGTGATGGTGAATAAGCCAGGAGTTCTCGAAAAAACGGATCATGGCCATGTGGCCCAGGATCGCACCGCGATCCTGGTAGATGAAGTGTCGGGCGATATGGGGACTTTGGCCGTAGAGCTTTTCATAGACCTGCTTTATTTCTTCCTTGTTGCTCTCGAAATAGGCGTATTTCCCCGGATAGATGAAACCGGAGGCGAAAAAGAAATTCCAGAGTGCGTCCATTTCCACACAGGCGCCGATATATGATTTCCGGTTGGCTGCCTGCTGTCGCAGGGACAACAGTTTCAGATGATCGTCGGCATCCATGTTAAGAATGGCGGCGCCGCACCGGACGAAAGGTTCCTCATTGTCGGTTTTTACGGGGTTCCGATAGATTATCTGCCCCATACAGGTGATCCGAAAGGTGCCGGAGAAGTTTATAACGATTTCCGGGATGATCATCCCCGGCAGTAGTAGAGACATCCCCTCATTTTCTTCCACGCAAAATCCCCCCCCGGAGAGGTCTATTACCTTGAGGCTGATCTTCCTGCCCGTAAAGGGATGATGAAACTCGATGGTTGGGGCGGGGAGCAGTTCCTGGCGGTTACTGCGATACTCCTTGGGGAGGAACCTTCTCCGGTTTTTGTTGTTGGTTGGTTCAAGCACGTAGTCTCGACGGTTTTGTCCGTCATCGTGCCTGATGATGCGGCATTCACCGGAATAGAGGAGCCTGCCTTCCGTCAGGAGGTGGATGGTGGTGTCACTTTCCGGGTCGATCCACCGAAAGGTCTGGCCGGGGGAGAGATCAACTGTTACCCGAAAGGAGAGGGGGTTGAAATCGGCGAGGACCCCGGTAAAGACGATACTGTTCTGGATGAACCGGATCGCTATGCCGACACAGGGATGACGGTACGCTTTCCTGAAAAAGGCTTCACAGCCGCTTTCCGGTAACTGTAGAGTTATCCCCGATTCGTCCAGCGTGACGAGTTTAGGCGTCACCAGATAGAGCTTCTGGTCATCGGGAATCAGCAAATTCAGAAAAGAGTGGTTCTTTAGGAGATTCCCCGGTTCGGCGGAGTCGCTCCAGGTGCAGTGAAGGATTTCTCCGCTGCAGGGGAGGGGGTGCGCTTGAAGGGTGACGCTGTTTTCGTATTTGGTGTGCTTAAGGTTTATCTGTATGGTGCGATCCTGAAAATTGATATAATTCAGCTTGTTGACGATAAAACGTCGCGTGACCGTTTTTCGCTTGTCGGTTGAGGTGGCGGCGTCGTCGATGGTTCTCATGTATGACCTCGGGAGGGGAAAAAAATGACATGAACCGAATCCCGTCCTTGTTATATCACAAGGCTCGTGCTATTTTCCAGAAAATGCAGACAGGAGCGCCCCCTCATCGTGACATGTCGGTTCGTACCTTCCGGCTTAACCGGAAGGATATCTGGTATCTTCACTTTATCTTTGAAGCCTATGACGGTGTGGGGACCGTCAGCAGCGTTGATCCGCGGGGGGGAGTTGTGGAGATCCGCTCTCCTGCCGGCCGTGAAGAGGAAGCGGAGCTGCTTCTCCGGGAACTCTCGCGGGAAATTGAGATGGAAGAGCTGGCGTCATAAAGATGCTTGCACGAAGACGCTGCTTCTGTTAGCCTGCACAAAATTATCACGGGGAGGAGTCTGCCATGGGGCTGAAAGGGACACGGACGGAAACCAATATCCTGACTGCTTTTGCCGGCGAGAGTCAGGCGCGAAATCGTTATACCTATTATGCCGCGAAGGCGAAAACCGAGGGGCTTGTCCAGATTTCGCTCATCTTTGAAGAGACCGCCAATCAGGAGCGAGAGCACGCCAAGCGTCTCTATAAGTTTCTGGAAGGGGGGGACGCCACCATAACGGCGACCTTTCCCGCCGGCGTCATCGGTTCCACCGCCGAAAATCTGAAACGGGCCGCCGGCGGCGAGAACTACGAGTATACCGAGATGTATCCCTCCTTTGCGGCCATTGCCCGGGAAGAAGGGTTCGACAAGATCGCCGCTGTTTTCACCGCCATTGGGGTGGCGGAACAGCAGCATGAGAAAAGATACCTTGCCCTCCTGGCTAACATTGAGAAGGGTGAGGTCTTCAAGCGGGACGAGCCGGTGACCTGGCGTTGCCTCAACTGCGGCTACCTCCATGAAGGAACAGATGCTCCGGAGCTCTGCCCCGCCTGTCATCACCCCAAGGCCTATTTCGAAATTCTGGGAGAAAACTGGTAAAGGCGGGGACCGGGGACTGGTAAAAGCGGGACCTGGGACCGGGGACTGGGAAAATAACAAAACTATCTAAGGAGAAATGAAAACATGGCTATTCAACTGGAAGTTTACAAATGCGAACTCTGCGGAAACATCGTTGAAACCCTTCAGACCGGCGGCGGCACCCTGAGCTGCTGCGGTCAGGAGATGACGCTGTTGGTGGAGAATACCGTGGATGCCGCCAAGGAAAAGCATCTGCCGGTTATCGAGAAATGCGAGGCAGGCATTCTGGTGAAGGTCGGGAGTGTCGCTCATCCCATGGAAGAGAAGCACTATATCCAGTGGATAGAGCTTCTGGTGGATGGTAAGGCCTATCGTCAGTTCCTCAATCCGGGTGATGCCCCGGAGGCGTTCTTCCCCATCACCGGCGACGACGTGGTCGCACGGGAATACTGCAACCTTCATGGTCAGTGGAAAGCATAATCTGCCATAATTATTGACTTATTTGTAAGCTTGACGAGCATGGGGCCGTGGAATATCGCGGCCTCATGCTTATCTGCATGGCGTCCCGCCCTGGGGCGGACAATGACATCCGACTGTAAGGAGAAGAGCATGAGTGAAGAAGTAAACCCCGTCGTGGCCCTGGAAACCTCCATGGGGACCATCACCATTACCCTCAACAAGGAGAAGGCTCCAATCTCTGTCCGTAACTTCCTGAACTACGTGAAGGAAGGATATTATGACGGCACAATCTTTCACCGGGTTATCAAGGATTTCATGGTTCAGGGGGGGGGGATGGATGCCGACCTGCAGCCGAAGAAGACCAAATTCGCCATCAAGAACGAGGCGACTAACGGTCTTTTGAACAAACGGGGAACCGTGGCCATGGCGAGGACCGCCGTGGTGGACAGCGCCACCTCACAGTTCTTCATCAATACCGTGGATAACGCCTTTCTCAATAACAGCGGCAAAACCCCGGATCGTTTCGGCTATGCTGTCTTTGGCGAGGTGACCGGAGGGATGGATGTGGTCGACCTGATCCGAGTCGTCAAGACCGGCAACAAGTCGGGTCAATCCGACGTTCCCGTGGAAACGGTGAGCATCATCTCCGCGAAAATAGTGGAGTAGAGGGTAACTATCAGAGTAGGGTTGTACGGGAAGGGGTGGGCCGCCGGGACGGTTCATCCCTTTTCTGTTGAGCGTTTGGGGGGATTATGGTATCCTTACCTGTTTTTTCAAAGTGAACTACCCGTTTCGTCCAGGAGATCAGACCATGTTCGGTGGACTCATAAAAAAGATTGTCGGGAGCAAGAATGAGCGGGAGCTGAAGCGGATGCGCCCCATCGTGGAAAATATCAACGAGCTTGAGTCGCGGATGGCGGCGCTGTCCGACGAGCAACTCCGGGCGAAAACCCCGGAGTTGAAGGAGCGATTGGCCGGAGGGGCCACCCTGGACGACATCCTCCCCGATGCCTTCGCCGTCTGCCGCGAGGCGGGCAAAAGGGTGCTGGGGATGCGGCACTTCGACGTGCAGCTCATCGGCGGCATGGTTCTCCACTCGGGGAAGATCGCCGAGATGAAGACCGGCGAGGGGAAAACCCTGGTGGCGACCCTTCCCGCGTACCTGAACGGCTTGGCGGGGAAGGGGGTCCATGTCATCACGGTGAACGATTACCTGGCCCGGCGCGATTCCCAGTGGATGGGTAAGATTCATGAGTTTCTGGGACTGCAGGTGGGGGTCATTGTTCATGGTCTGGACGACGACGAACGGCGCGCCGCCTATGCCGCCGACATCACCTACGGTACCAATAACGAATTCGGTTTTGATTATCTCCGGGACAACATGAAGTTTGCCCTGGAGGAGTACGTGCAGCGCCCCTTCTACTACGCCATCGTGGATGAGGTGGACTCCATTCTCATCGACGAGGCCCGGACTCCGCTCATCATCTCCGGTCCCACCGAGGATTCCACCGACAAGTACTACATCATCGACCGGATCATCCCCAAACTGAAAAAGGGGGAGGTCATAGAAGTGGAGGCCAACACCCTTTCCGGTAAAAGGAAGAGCCATACCGGCGACTTTACCGTGGATGAGAAGGCCAAATCCGCCACCCTCACCGAGGAAGGGGTCCTGAAAGTGGAGAAACTCCTCAATCTGGACAATCTTTACGACCCGCTCCATATCGAGTACCTCCACCATGTGAACCAGGCCTTGCGCGCCCATGCCCTGTTCAAGCGAGACGTGGAGTACGTGGTGAAGGATGGCGAAGTTCTCATTGTGGACGAGTTCACCGGCCGTCTCATGCCGGGGCGCCGCTGGTCCGACGGGCTTCACCAGGCCATCGAGGCCAAGGAGGGGGTTCAGATCGAGAATGAGAACCAGACCCTAGCCACCATTACCTTTCAGAACTATTTCCGGATGTACGAGAAACTCTCGGGGATGACCGGCACCGCCGACACCGAAGCAGAGGAGTTTCACAAGATCTACAAGCTTGACGTCACCGTTATCCCCACCAACCGGCTGTTGTTGCGCCCGGACTTTCCCGATGTGGTCTACAAGACGGAAAAAGAGAAGTTTACCGCCGTCATCGAAGAGATCAAGGAGATGTACGCCAAGGGGCAGCCGGTTCTGGTGGGAACCATCTCCATCGAAAAGTCTGAAGTCCTTTCGGAGATGCTGAAGAAATTCGGCATCCCCCACAATGTCCTCAACGCCAAGCAGCATGACCGGGAGGCGGAGATCGTGGCTCAGGCCGGCCGGAAGGGGGCCATCACCATCGCCACCAACATGGCGGGGCGCGGCACCGATATCGTCCTGGGGGGGAACCCGGACGGGATGACCACCCAGTGGCACCGGGCCAACCCGGAGGCGACGGAAGAGGAGGTGGAGGCGACCCTGGCCAAGTTCAAGGCTCAGTGCGCTCTTGAACACGAGGAGGTGGTGGGGTTGGGAGGTCTCCATATCCTGGGAACCGAGCGACATGAATCCCGCCGCATCGACAATCAGCTCCGGGGACGTTCCGGTCGCCAGGGTGATCCCGGCTCATCCAAGTTCTTCCTTTCCCTCCAGGATGACCTCCTCCGGATCTTCGGTTCGGATCGGGTCGCCAGGATCATGGAGATGCTGAAAATCGAGGAGGGGGAGGCCATCACCCACGGGATGATCTCCAGGGCCATCGAAAACGCCCAGAAGAAGGTGGAGGCGCACAACTTCGAGATCCGGAAACACCTCATCGAGTACGACGATGTCATGAACAAGCAGCGCGAGGTGATCTACACCCAGCGAAAGGAGATCCTGGCCGGCACCGATCCCCTGGGGAACTTTCTGGAGATGATGGAAAACGCCGTGGAGGATATTGCCGAGCTGTACGCCGTGGAGAAGGTTCATGCCTCCGAATGGGACTGGGACGGGATCACCGGCGAGGCTTTTCGGCTCTTCGGCTTCCAGTTGGATGTCCCCCAGGAGACCATTGTCCGGCTCAATCCGGCCAACTTCCAGGAACTGTTGACCCAGAAAAGCCGGGAGATCTTCGACGCCAAACTTGCCTCCTTCGGTAACGAGCTGATGGAACACCTTATCAAGGTGATCATGCTCCAGGCCATCGACCAACAGTGGAAGGATCACCTCCTCTCCATCGATCATCTCAAGGAGGGGATCGGCCTGCGGGGTTACGGGCAGAAGGATCCCAAGCAGGAGTACAAGAGGGAGGCGTATCAGCTCTTCATGGATCTGATCACCCGGATTCGCCAGGAGGTGGTGGAGAAGATCTTCTGGGTTCAGATCGCCAAGGAGCAGGAAGAGGTGGAGCGGGAGATCGAGCAGATTCAGGAGCAGCAGCAGAAGAAGCAGAAGCTGGTCTTCAATCTGGTGGAGGGGGGAAATGTCCCTCCACCCAAGCCGATCAAGAGCACCAAGACGGTGGGGCGAAACGACCCCTGCAGCTGCGGGAGCGGGAAAAAATTTAAGAAGTGTTGCGGGGCGTAGAGGGAGAGTCCCCTGTTGCCCTATAGTTATAACGTTACTGAGGGCCGTTCCTGCTGCAAAGGGGAGCGGCCTTCGCATTTGGTGCATTTGATGATTTGTCATGTCTGAGACCCTCAGGCAGACCTCAGACCCCGTCTTTTTGTTGCGCACGCAAAAATGAGCAAAGAATCAAATCAACCGCCAACATAACTATTTACAATAGTATCAAAAAGTGATATCAAATAATCATGACGAGTAAGCACCAAAAAACGTTAAAAGCAATTTTTCATGACCCTGTGAACTCCGGCATAATCTGGGATGACATCGAGTCATTGTTCATGGCTTTGGGGGCTGAACGGTTCGAAGGTAACGGTTCCCGCGTCAGGTTTCTTCTTGACGGCATAAAGGCTACTTTTCATCGGCCTCATCCACAAAAAGAAACCGATAGAGGCGCAGTGAAATCGGTAAGACGTTTTCTGCACGAAGGAGGTACTCGACCATGATGCAGTATAAAGGATATTCCGGTAAGGTAGAGTATGATGATGAGGCTGAAATCTTTCACGGTGAGGTGATCGGTCTGCGTGACGTGATTACCTTTCAGGGAAAGACGGTGGATGAAATTAAACAGGCTTTCCGTGACTCTGTTGACGATTATCTCGACTTTTGCACCCAGCTTGCCCAAGTACCGGAAAAACCGTTTACCGGCAAATTCATGCTCCGTCTGACTCCCGACCTGCACCGCAAGGTGTACGTTGCTGCCAAGCAGTCAGGCGAAAGTATCAACAGTTGGCTGAATGAGCAGCTGAGTCATCTTACTGCTAATGTTTGCTGAATCTGTATGTGTCTCAAGGGTCTGGATCATGACACACCCCAGTTCCCCCTGACCCCAGTTCCCCCCCCCCTAATCGTCTGCCTTGCTGTTGTTTTTTGAGTAAGTAAAGAAGTTAAGTACGGTCGGACCCTTGTTTTCTTTCGACAAAACAACTTGGCCCCTTTTCCGTCTTGACGCAGTGTGTACTGATATGTATATTGTCGATATGTCAAGCCGCGAAATAATAAAGCGCTTAAAAAAGGAAGGATGGGAGTTGGTAGCAGTTACCGGCTCTCACCACAAATTCAAGCACCCAGAAAAAACCGGTTATGTTACGGTCATACATCCCAATCATGACTTTGCCGTTGCTACTTTGCGTAGTATCTACCGACAGGCCGGATGGGAATGGAGCTAAAAACATGTTATTTCCTGTAGTGATTCATAAGGATACCCAGAGCGATTACAGTGTTACAATCCCCGATATCCCAGGTTGTTTTACCGCAGGTAAAACAGTTGAATTGGCTGTGGCCAATATTCAGGATGCCGTCGAGTGTCATTATACCGGTGAGGAATCCCTCCCGGCGGCATCATCACTAGAGAGGTGGATCGATGATTCCGAATACCAAGGGGGAACCTGGGTTTTGGTCGATGTCGATCTTTCCCGCCTGAATATAAAATCGAGGCGGGTCAATATAACTCTTCCGGAAAACTTATTACGCGAGATAGATCGTTATGCTACGCAACACCATCTGACTCGCTCAGGTTTGTTGTCCGTGGCTGTCGGACAGTATATACATCCGTGATAGAAGATCAATTCCGGATTTAAACGAAGCAATGAATAGGGCCGAGGTCCTTACCCGGCCCTATTCCGAGGGTTTGAGGGACGTTCATGACAAACCAAATTTTCCCTAAAAGGGAATGAGAGGGGCGAGTATAAAATTATAAGATTCTCGATGGAAACTTATAATTTTATGCCTGTCCCCTTGTTTCCCCAAACAAACCTGCATGCTTCCCGGTAGGCCGCCAGCACCTCATCCCCCAGGGCGACGAAGAGGATCTGCTCCAGTTCCGGGTAGCTCTCAATCGCACTTTTTGCCTCCGTCAGCGCGATCCGGCACGCCTCCTTCAGCGGATAGCCGTAGACCCCGCAACTGATGGCAGGGAAGGCGATGGTTCTGATGCCATGTTCATGGGCCAGCTGAAAGCAGCGGCGGTAGCAGCTTGCCAGCAGTTCCGGCTCACCCTGTTCTCCCTCATGCCATACCGGCCCGACGGTATGAATGACCTGTCGCGCCGGAAGGCGGTAGCCTCCGGTGATTTTGGCGTCGCCGGTTTCGCATCCACCCAGAGTCCGGCATTCGGCCAGAAGTTCCGGTCCAGCTGCCCGGTGGATGGCCCCGTCCACCCCTCCTCCCCCCAGCAGGCGACCGTTGGCCGCGTTAACAATGGCGTCCACCGCCAGAGTCGTAATATCTCCCTGAACAATCCGGATCCGCTCATTCATGAATAATCTCCTGTCTCGATCCTGGGGAGGGGGGAATAGAACCCCTGCCGTACCATCTCTTGAAGCAGTTTGGTGGCTATGGAGCTGTTGATCAGACCCAACCGGACTGCTTTCATAAGAATGCCGATGGTTCCGGTGAGGGGAATAGCGAGACGTGTGGCTTCCTTGCGCGCCAGCTTGTCATCGCAGGCAAAGAAAAGGTTTCTCTGCGCCGCAACGGCGATACAGGACGCTTCTCCCTCTCCGAGAGAAATAAGGTGGATGTCATGAAGCCTCTGTTCCGAACCGGTGAGCCCGAGTATGGTGGGCCACCCGGAATCCTGTATCCCGCAACATTAATAAGTTACTTAAGTTACCTGCGTCGCGCCCGGTCGGCCCGTCCCTCTTGGCCCCCTGTGAATGTCTGAACGTTCAAGCCTGGACACGGGCTTTTCCACTTCATCCCCTTTCATTGGCTTTTAATAGATCTGTCGCGGTTTTTGTTGAAACAAGGTCGGTTTTCGTGTACTGCTTTGCCAAAAACGATAAAGATAATCTGGACAGACACGAAGTCACCGAATTCAAGAGCGCCGCTGCCGTGTACCTTGGGTTAAGCGACGCGGAGATAGCCGCAGCAATTGAAAGAAATGAAATGGAGGAGGTCACGCCATCATGACAACGAAATATAGAAGTCCGGCTCTGGCCGCACTGCATGAATCCATCCAGGGGCTACATGATATCGGCCTGGTTGACACGAAGACCATGCGACATTTCGATGGATCATGCCTTATGCCTGTGGAAAATCTGGCGCCCAGTGAAATCGCTGAGACCAGAATCAAGGCAGGCGTAAGCCAGGCGGTGTTTGCCCATCACCTGAATGTTTCAGTTGGTTCTGTCAGCAAATGGGAACGGGGAGAAAAACACCCCAGCGGCCCGGCGCTCAAACTGCTTGATCTGGTGCGGAGAAAAGGGCTTGAAGCGATTGCATGATGGCAGGAATTGAATTCCATTCATTTTAGTGGGGTCGTTGGGGTCGGTCGTTGGAGTCAGGTTTTGGTTTGTTGAATATTCAACAAATCAAAGCCTGCCCCTGCCTCCTCCAAAGCCCTGCCTCCTCCTGCCTCCTCCAAGTTGCAATGTCGCAATCCTGACCCCGGCTCCCTTTACATCGGACCGATTCCCTTCAAAAACAAACCAGTCGGGAAAACCTTGCAGACGTGCAGCTTCGCGCGGAGTTAACGGTCGATCCTGGACCGGGTGCCCGTATCGTCCCCGTGAGGAAAGAAGGGGACGCACAAGGAAAGAAGGGGACGCACATAAGTTTATAAGTTTCCTCTTTGGTGCACTAAAGATTTAATTTGAGAGAAAGGTGTTTTGTACGAAGGCGACAAGTAACTTATATACTTATGTGCGTCCCCTTGGACTCTCTTATGTGTCGTCCCCTTGGACTCTCAATCTTCCGAATTTTATGCGTCAGAAAGTCGATGGTTTCTTTACTGACCTGACCGGCCAATGCCAGGTCTTCATTGCCGGCAAGTAGCGGAGCTACCAAATCTTCACGGATTTTCCTGACATTATTGGCGGTGAGGCCGTGACCGCAGTTACGACTGACAATGTTTTCCAAGCTGAGCATCAACGACGTCCTGAGATGGACCAGATGACTTCGTTTCCGAAGCAGATCCCGCAAGGGACGCTCCTCCTTCGGATAGATGTACCCTTCCGGCAAGATGTTGAGCCGTAACATCTCTGCGAGCCAGAAAGCATCGTGCTTGTCGTCGGTATGTTTGAGGCCGCTGTATTGTTTGATGGCGGAAGGATTCGCCAGGTGTACGGCGAAGCCTTCTGCCATCAGGCCATCAACCAGCCAATACCAATTGTAGGTGGATTCAACAACCACACCTTCAAGAGAACCACTGTACAAAGATAGTGCGTCAGTAATAGCGACAATATCGTTCGCCAGTTTCTCTTTGAAGATTCGTTTTCCGTTTTCATCGACAATTGCCAAATAACTGTTGTTAGAATGCAGATCGATCCCGGAGTAGAGTTTCATAAGGCACCTCCCGATTTTAAAGGTCGCTTACCTTAAAATCTTAGCAGGTAGTTTTTGCCTGTGCCAGGAGGTGCCTTTAATATGATTATCAGGCTTCCAAGTTGCCAAGTTGATTGTAAAAGAAATAGCCGCACACCGGAACTTTTATCTGGTTATTCAAACAAGTCGGTATGGGTACCAGTACGTTCAAGATAGAGGGTGTCATCGTCACGCCGGTAAATTAGCAACCAATCCGGCTCAATGTGGCAGTCGCGGCAACCTTTGAAATTACCTTTAAGCGGATGATCCAGATATTCCGGTGGCAGGGCTCCACCACTGGCAAGCAGGGTGATAACTGCTTTGAGTTTGTTGCCGTCTTTGCCCCGTTTAACCCTCAATGAGTATTCCTTGCCGAAACGGTTACGAGCGACTAAGGTGCGCATTCTGCGTCCAAGTGGTCAAAGAGTTCATCCACGGAGTTAAACCGCTGCAACCCTTCACCCGCCGCCGATGCGGCCAGCGCCCGCCGCGTTTCCTCGTTCGGTTCCAAGTCGTGACAGAAACACCGCTCTCCCGCCCGGTGGTCGTTTACCATACGCCGTAAGAATGATTCAACGGTTGCCCGTGCCGTCATCCCATGCTGTCTCATGATTGCCATCGCCTCACTCTTCAAAACTGGGTCAATATTATGTATAGTCAGGCTCGCCATAAGTACCCCTTTCGATGCTGTGGTGTCGATTTTTATCGTATGCTATCCCGTGTTATTCATCAAGTGTGGAATTTGGGGATCGCATCGGTTAGGTTTTAATGTCTCAGATCCGCGTTCATCGGCGTTTATCCGCGTCCAATGTGAGGTTGCCTTTGAATATCCTGTGTGGTTCCGGTTTGTCCTGCTTAAGGCCGGCTGCTCAGCCAGATCGCGCGGCAGTGGCTGTAGGCGGCGCGAAGCTCTTCGTCAGGAATGGTCGCCGCCTCTTGTTGGATGCGGCTCTGTTCTTCACCGGTAAGTTGCCGGACCATGCGTGGGGGACGGGGGGGGGGAGGAGCAGGGAGGGGGGGGAGGGTGCCGGCCTTCAGATAGATCTCCGTGACCATCTCTTCACCCAGCGCACCGTTCACCGCCTCAATGAGCTGCTGCTTGAGGAAGCCGAGCTGCTGCATCCAGGGGGCGCTGGTGACCGCCACGGTAAGTATCCCCTGGCGAAAAGCCGACGGACGCGCCTTGGACGCGATGGGTTGACCCACCGCCTTGTCCCAGACCCGCCAGATCACCGACTCCTTGAGCCGTTTTCCCAGGGGTTTGTCGGAAAAGAGTGATGGGAGGAGCGTGGAGAGTTCAGAGGGAGTTTTCATGGGGGGTGGCCGGATTCAACTTCAGATTTTTTCGACGTTTGAGTCTCCCCCCCACAATTTGTCCCAGGATGGCGGCACCGACGGTGAGGGGGATGTAGCGCCAACTGAAGCCGGATTTGACCCGAAGAAAGATGATGAGGGGGATGGAGATGTGAATGTAGAAATACCAGCCGAAGGAGAACTTTTCATAGTTCTGTCGGATATAGCCCAGGGGGATGTTGAAGAGAAAACCGAGGAGGATGAGTAGTGCAAGGGCGGCCATGGGATGCATGAACGGCATAGTAGGGTTTTACCGGAGCTTTGTCAATCGCTGGATACTCTTTTTAAGCCGTTTGATGCTTGCGCAGATGAACGTCCACGGGTACAATCACGAATTTTATGGAGGTTAACGACGTGGTCAACGAAGGGGATTATATCGCGGTGTTCAATTCCATCCATCGGGTCATGAAAGCCGAACAGCTGCTCAAGGAAAAAAGAGTCCCGATTCTCCTCATCCCTGCTCCCCGGGCGGTAAGCTCCGATTGCGGACTTGCCATTCGTTATGCCGAGCCGGAGAGAATTGTCGTTGAGGGGGTTCTTGCCGGCGCGGATCTGACGCCGGAAATGGTGTACCTGAAACGCGGCGAAGAGTTCATTCTCTGTCGGGGTGTGGAAGAGTGAAAGGTGAATGGTGAAGGGTGAATGGTGAAAGGTATAACGTTGAACCTTGAACCTTGAACGTAGAACAGTTTTTTTTGGGGGGGGGGAGATATGAAAATCATTGATTGTCGCACCATGGCCTGTCCGTTGCCGGTGGTGACGGTGAAGCGAGCGCTGGAAGAACCGGGGGGGGATGGGGTAACGGTCACGGTGGACGATGGCGCCCCTCGGGAGAATGTCACCCGCTTTGCCATGAACCGGGGGTATGAGGTTAGCGAGGCGGTGGCGGCTGAGGGGGTAACGCTGGTGATTACTCCGCCGGCAAAGGGGGGCGTGTCACCTCCCCCTTACCCGGTCATGTCGGCGGAGAGAAGTCTGCTGGTGACCTCGAACCGGCTGGGGGACGGACCGGAGGAGTTGGGACGACTCCTGATGAAAAATTTTATAATCACGCTCCTGGAGAGCGCCCAGCTTCCCGGAAAGATTCTCTTGGTGAATCAAGGGGTGTTGCTGGCCACGGAAGGTTCGGAGCTCCTGGAGGCTCTGGAAAAGCTGGGGAATCGTGGGGTGGAAATTCTCTCTTGCGGGATATGCCTGGAGTTCTTCGGCAAGAGAGAGGCGTTGCGAGCCGGGTCGGTGACGAATATGTTCACCATCGTGGAATCCGTCATGGCGGGGGGGGGGATGGTCCGGATATGAGCGACGTAACCTCCTGTTTTTTTGGCTTGACAATCCGCCACGCTCTCCACTATAGTGCTTTTCTTTACTGCGATGGGAAGTCGTACGGGCTACGTGCGTCCATCACCACGTCTTAGCAGCGTCACCAGGCGGGCATGTTCGATTCTTTATCCGACAGACTAGACGGCATTTTTAAAAAGCTCCGCGGCCACGGAGTCATGACCGAGGATAATATCAAGGAGGCCCTCCGCGAGGTTCGGCTCTCGCTCCTTGAATCCGATGTGAATTTCAAGGTCGTCAAAGAGTTTATTGAAAAAGTCAGGGTCCGTTCCGTGGGGACCCAGGTGCTTCAGAGTCTGGCTCCCGGCCAACAGGTCATCAAGATCGTTCACGATGAGCTTGTCCTTCTCATGGGTGGAGATACGGATAACAGTCTGGATCTGGCGGCCCGTCCCCCCGTGGGGATCATGCTGGTCGGTCTCCAGGGTTCCGGCAAGACCACCAGTTGCGGCAAGCTGGCCAAGCATCTTAAGAGCCAGCGCCGGCGCCCGCTCCTGGTTCCGGCCGACGTGTACCGTCCGGCAGCCATCGAGCAGCTCAAGAGTCTGGGGAAGCAGCTTTCCATCGAGGTCTATCATTCGGAGAGTGACCAGCCGGTGGAGATCTGTCGGCAGGCTCTTCAGTATGCCGAGCTGAACGGCT
The DNA here is from genome assembly GCA_903929485.1 of uncultured Desulfuromonadales bacterium. GTDB lineage: Bacteria > Desulfobacterota > Desulfuromonadia > Geobacterales > CAIOGM01 > CAIOGM01. Next base: position 32,267 of record CAIYUY010000330.1, on the reverse strand, counting down.
TCGATACGGTTCTTTTCGATACGGCGGGCAGGCACCAGATAGACGAATTCCTCATGGATGAACTTGCACGGATCAAGGAAGCCGTGGCGCCGCGTGAGATCCTTTTCGTGGCGGACGCCATGACCGGTCAGGAAGCGGTGAATGTAGCCTCCGGCTTCAATGAAAAACTGGATTTTACCGGTGTCATCCTGACTAAACTGGACGGCGACGCCAAGGGAGGAGCAGCCCTCTCCATTCGCGCGGTCACCGGCAAGCCGGTGAAGTTTGTGGGGGTGGGGGAGAAGCTGGACGCCCTGGAGATATTCTACGCTGACAGACTCGTGTCGCGAATCCTCGGCATGGGGGATGTTCTGACCCTCATTGAGAAGGCTCAGTCAACCTTCGACGTGAAGGAAGCGGAACGTCTTCAGGAAAAATTGAAGAAAAACCAGTTTGATCTGGAAGATTTCAAAAATCAGCTCCAGCAGATCAAGAAGCTCGGGTCGCTGGAGTCGATTTTGGGGATGATCCCCGGTGTAGGGAAGGCGCTCAAGCAGATGCAGGGGGCGGCTCCGGGAGAAAAGGATCTGAAGCGGATCGAAGCGATCATCGATTCCATGACGAGGGGTGAACGGGCCAACCATTCCATTATCAATGGGAGTCGGCGGCTTCGCATCGCCAAGGGGAGCGGTACCACCGTGCAGGAGGTTAACCAGCTTCTCAAGCGTTTCACCGAGGCTCAGAAGATGATGAAGCAGCTTCAAAAACTTGGTCCCAAGGGACTCATGAAGGGGATGGGCGGCATGGGTAAAGGGATGATGCCACCATTTTAATTGACAATTGACAATTCCAAGCCTTGAACTTAGAACTTAGAACTTAGTACCTAGAACGGATTTTCCAGGAGGAAACAAAAATGGCAGTAAAAATCAGACTGGCTCGCGCCGGCGCCAAGAAAAGACCCTTTTACCAGATTGTTATCGCTGACGAGCGTTGTCGGCGTGATGGTCGCTTCATTGAAAATGTCGGCACCTACGATCCCACCAAAAACCCCGCTATTGTTAAGCTGGATGAGGGGACGACTCTGGAATGGCTTTCCAAGGGGGCACAGCCCACCGATACGGTGAAGCAGATTCTCAAGAAACAAGGGATCTGGGAAAAATTCTGTACCGTGTAGCCCTGTTCTCTGTCCGAACCGGTTCGCCGGATTTTTCCGCAACATAGGATACGGAGATGAAAGAGCTCATAGTTCCCATTGCCAAGGCTGTCCTGAAGATCGTAGAGTGATGTCAATATCATCGGAACTGTTGATCATCGGCAAGATCACCGGAACTCACGGCATCAAGGGGATGCTGAGGCTGTACCTCTATTCGGGGGATGACAGCACGCTGCGGGCGGTTGACGAGCTTGTTTTGCGTCATCCCGATGGCAGGGAGCATGGCATTACGGTGACCGCTCTGCAACTGCACGGAAGAAAGAGTCTCCTTTCCCTGAAAGGGTGTGACGACATCAACGCCGCCCAGCGTCTCGTGGGTGGAGAGTTGCTGGTGCGGCGAGATCAGTTTCCGGAAACCGATGAGGGTGAGTACTACTGGGCCGACCTTATCGGCCTTGAAGTCATCACCCATGATGGCGCCCATCTGGGTACGTTGAAAGAGATCATCGAAACGGGGAGCAACGACGTGTATGTTGTCCAGGGAGGAGAGAAGGAGTATCTCATTCCGGCTCTGGATGATGTCATCGGGAAGATCGATCTTGAGACCAAGACGATGACGGTTTCCCCGCCGGATGGTTTGCTGGATCTGTGACCTTTGATCTTCTCACGCTCTTTCCCGGGATGTTTGCCGGGCCGCTCACGGAGAGCATTCTGAAGCGTGCCGCCGAGAGTGGCCTGATAACGGTTCGCTGTCACAATATCCGGGATTACGCCACGGATAAGCATCACACCGCCGACGACGCCCCCTACGGTGGCGGCACCGGGATGATCATGAAGGTGGAGCCGTTGGCCGGTTGCATCGAGGCGGTGAAGGTGGATCGTCCCCGGGCGAAGGTAATTCTTACCACTCCCCGAGGTCGTACGTTTTCACACAGGATGGCCCGTGATCTTGCGGGAGAGCCGGGGCTCATTATCATCTGCGGCCGATACGAAGGGGTGGATGAGCGGGTCAGCACCCTGTATGTTGACCATGAAATTTCCCTTGGGGATTTCGTTCTTACCGGTGGAGAGCTGGCCGCCATGGTGATCGTGGATGCCGTCTCCCGTTTTCTGCCGGGGGTTCTTGGCGGGGCCGGAGCGGCCCAGACCGATTCCTATAGCGACGGACTTCTGGAGTATCCCCAGTTTACCCGCCCCCCCGATTTTCGTGGGGTGACGGTGCCTGAACTGCTTCTTTCCGGCAACCATGCCGAGATAGCCAAATGGAGAAGAGGCGAGTCGCTGCTGAAAACAGCGAGGATTCGACCCGATCTCCTGGCTACGGCTTCGGTGACGGAGAAAGAGCGGAAATGGCTGGCGGAGAACGGACGGCAGGAGGGAGCTCAATGAACGGGGCCCCTTTGGCCATCGCCCTGATCCATTATCCCGTTTATGATCGTAATCATCGGACGGTAGTTTCCGCCATCACCAACCTGGATCTTCACGATATCGCCAGGGCTTCTCGGACTTTCGGAGTCGACAGATATTACATCGTGACTCCGGCTGTAGAGCAGCAGCGACTGGCCGAGAAGATCATCGGTCATTGGCAGGTGGGGTATGGAGCCACCTATAATCCCAAGCGGAAGGCGGCGCTGGAACTCGTCACCGTGAAGGAGACCCTGGCCGATGCCGTTCACGATTTTGAGTCGGAATTCGGCGACCCTGTGAAGCTGGTGGCCACCGGCGCCGGGGCTGCCGCGACGACAACGTTTTCCGGCTTCAGGGACGAGCTACGGAGCTCGGTAACACCCCATCTTCTGTTGTTCGGCACCGGGTGGGGGCTGGCGGATGAGATCATGGCTGCCGCCGACGTTATCCTGCCCCCCTTGAAGGGGCCGGGAGCATATAACCACCTTTCTGTCCGCTCCGCCGCGGCAATAATCCTGGACCGCCTTTTTGGGGAATGAGCAAAATAGACCAGCAGATCACAAACTGATAGTGAATAGATAAGGGAGGAAAGAAAGATGACCAAGATTGATTTAATCGAAATGGAGCAGATGAAGAAGAACATTCCGGTGTTCAAGGCGGGGGATACCGTCAAGGTTCACGTGAAGATCGTGGAAGGCGACAAGAGTCGGATTCAGGCGTTCCAAGGGGTGGTTATCAGCCGGCAGAACGGCAGCATTCGTGAAACGTTCACTGTCCGGAAGATCTCCAACAACATCGGAGTAGAGCGCGTTTTCCCGCTTCATTCGCCGACGCTGGACAAGATCGAAGTCATTACCCGCGGTCAGGTTCGTCGGGCCAAACTCTATTACCTCCGTAAACTCCGCGGCAAGGCCGCCCGCATCAAGGAAAAGAAATACGTCGCAGTCAAGTAACAGGAAGCGCCCCGGTCACCCCGGGGCGTTTTTCGTTGTGGGGTTGATTGCACTGTCACCTATGAAAAGAGCACCGAGATTTCAATCTCGGTGCTCTTTTTTTATCGGGACGCAGCATGCAGAGCTTACGTCCGGAAAAATCTTTAATCCTGAAAATCCCGGTTCTGACGGGGTTGGTTATTTGATCAGTTTGAGCAGGAGCGCGGCGATGAGCGTAGTCTGGAAAAAACCGGCGCCGACTACCCAACGGATGAGTTCACTTTTAGTTTCAGCCAGTTTGACTTCAAGGCGGGCTTCGATGGCTTTCATCTCCAAATGTAATTCGTCGACATCACGTCTGGTTGCAACTTCCGCCTCGCTATGGGCCTCCCGAAAAGCCTCGGTGATGGCGACAGCCTGCTTTTCCGCCAGACCGGATTCCTTGAGATGCGTCACGAATTTGAGGGTGTCAAAGGTTATGGTTGCCATTGGAAAACAGTAGTGGAATCGGTCTGTTCTGTCAATAATAATCTCTTTCTCGGAATCATAAGCCCAATTTGTCATTCTGAGCGAAGCGAAGAATCTGCTTCCGTTTTAAACTGATCCTTTCTCTCGGAATGACAGCGATGCAAATGGAATGGTGGCTACGCCCGTTAATCCTTTAATCCAATTAATCCTAAAAATCCCGGTCAGTTTGCAATTGTTAATGTGTTAATTTTGTGCTAATAGTCCGGGTAGTCACATTGACCTGCATGAAATCCAAGGGAGGCACATCATGATCACACTTCGCCGTATCCTGTTTACGTTTCTCTTCCTGCTGACCGGCATCGGCGCGGCCATTGCCGGAAGCCTGGATGCTCCCGCTCCTCCCACCAGCAGCGCCGGCGCCATGTTTACCTCCAATGATCTCTATAATCGGCTGACCAGCGGCGCCGCCGGAGTCAAGCGGACCGGCCCCTTTGCCGAGCCCACGGCGCCGCCCGGCCCCACCGGACATACCGACGACGAAATCATGGCGGTCATGCCGGCGGCGGATAACAGCAACGGCGCGACGGTGGGGGAGGTGCTTTCAGGGAAGAGTTTCTGGGGGCTGAGGAGTGACGGAACCTGGGGGTTCAAGGTCGGGACCATGCCGGTGCAGGCGCTTAGTCCGGCATCCATGGCGGTTCCGGCGGGATATTATGCCGCCACGAACCTGGCGACGGTGGATCCGGATCTGGTTTCGGCCAATATCAGGAGTGGGGTGAGTATTTTCGGGGTGAATGGGAAGGGTGAGGTAGTGGATACGGCGGAAGTCGCCAACCCTGCCGGGGCGGGGCAGATTTTGGCGGGGAGGAAGGCCTTTGTCAACGGCGCGGCGGTGATTGGGACTGTCGCCACCGGGGCGAACGTTTCAGGCGGTGATGGTTTGAAAACGTTCGTCATCCCTGATGGCATATATTCTACAGCCACAACGGCGACGGCGAATGACGCCAATCTGATATCGGGGAACATCAAGTCCGGGGCGACGATCTTCGGAGTGGTCGGGAGCTATGCCGGGGGCGGGTCATCTGTGCCAATTCCTGTGGGAAAGACCGGGCAGACTATCGTATTTCAGGCAGGCGATGACGGAACTTGGCAGAAAGGGGTTCTAGCACCATCTCCCCGCTTTACCGATAATCTCAACGGCACGGTAACTGATAATGCAACGGGTTTGATCTGGTTGAAGAACGCCAACTGTTTTGGAGCACAGAATTGGTCCACGGCCATTACACTTTCCAATACCCTGGCCTCTGGGGCTTGTGGGCTGAGCGACGGTTCCACCTTCGGGCAGTGGCGGTTATCGAATATAAAAGAGTTGCTGAGTCTTATTGATTACGCCCACACTGTGCCAGCCCTCCCCACCGGGCACCCGTTCAGCAACGTCGCATCCTACGGATGGTACTGGTCATCAACTGACAACCATGGTGATGTCTCTCACAATACCGCATGGCCCATGTTTATGGGAAATGGTGATGTGGGCGACGGCGGCGGCGGAAGCGTCGTCAATAAAAGTAGCAGCATATATATGTGGCCGGTTCGCGGCGGACAGTTGTAGCCGTAGGGTGCGCACCGGGTTCATGGTGCGCACGAAAAACCCGTGCACACCCTACTTTTTGTCATCCTGTTCTTTAGTTTGTTTTCTCGTTCCCAAGCTCCAGCTTGGGAACGTCGATGTCTACAAAGCTCCAGCTTTGTGCGTTTTCGACGGTCATGAACCATGTGCCGTGTCATCCCTGAAGCTGGAGCTTCTCCTGCAAGTTGTAGGGTGCGCACCGGGTTCATGGTGCGCACGATAAACCCGTGCACACCCTACTTTCGGTCATCCTGTTCTTTTAGCTTGTCATCCTGAACGAAGTGAAGTCGTAGGGTGCGCACCGGGTTCATTGTGCGCACGGAAAATCCTTGCATATCCTACTATCTGTCACCCTGCCCTTTAACCGTTGGGGTTCGTGCCTCACCCCAACCTACTTTCATCGGCGAGAACCTTACCACCCCCAGCCCCTCCTAAAATAGGAGGGGAGCTAAACCGAACCACCCCCCGCTCCCCCTCCTTGGCTAAGGAGGGGGTCGGGGGGTGGTTCGACAGAAGGATATTTTTTCCAGGAGTCTACCTCATGAACATACAATTGAAGGGGCCGCCTCTGTCACGAATGCTTCTCTTGCTTCCCCTCGTTGCGTTTTTTCTCTCCACTCTTCCCGGTTCGGCGACAGCCGCCTACATCAACAGCATCGACAAATATTCCTGGTCCGAAAATAGCGGCTGGATCAACTTCCGGCCTCCCCATGGCGGGGTTACCGTGAATGCCGACCATCTCACCGGCTACAGCTGGCACGAGAATAGCGGCTGGCTAAAACTCGGTTCCGACACCGGTGGGCCATACCTGAACATCTCGCCGACGAACTGGGGGGTGAACCGAGACAACGCGGGCAATCTTTCCGGCTACGCCTGGAGCGAGGGGCGGGGATGGGTCAATTTCAAACCCACGGGGGGCGGGGTGACTGTTGAGCCCATCACCGGAGTTTTCGACGGCTATGCCTGGGGAGAAAATATCGGCTGGATACATTTCAAGAGTTTACCGGGCGCCCTGGTTTCTTACCAGGTTGCGGCGACGGCTTCGTCCGTGGGAAATATGAGCGCCGCCAGTAAATACGCCTGGTCTGAAACGGTCGGCTGGACCAATTTTCGCCCTACCGACGGCGGTGTGACGATCAGGGCGGACCATCTCTCCGGCTACGCCTGGCATGAAAACATCGGCTGGCTGAAACTTGGTTCCGACGGGGGCGGACCATATCTCAATACGATGGCGACGAACTGGGGGGTGAACCGGGATGCTGCCGGCAATCTCACCGGCTACGCCTGGAGCGAGGGGCGGGGGTGGATCAACTTCAACCCCACGGGGGGCGGGGTGAGCGTTGAGCCCGTCACCGGAACTTTCAGCGGCTACGCCTGGGGCGAAAACTTTGGCTGGATGGGTTTCCGCAGTCAGCCGGCGGCGCAATTCCCCTACGGCGTGGGTATCGCCTCGTACACTCTGAGCCTCGTTTTCGGTGGGAGCGGCGCCGGAGCGGTAACCGGCAGTTCGCCGCCGTTCAGTTGCAACACGAACTGCAAACAGACGTTTTTGGATAACACTTCGTTGCGGCTTACCGCCGCGGCAAGCCGGTATTCGCTGCTCGGAGGGTGGCAAGGATGTGACACCGCCAGTGGCGCCGACTGCACCTTGACACTGACCAGTGACCGGACAACCACCGTTACCTTCACCAAGGACACGGTGCATGTCGCCCGGATCGATGGCGCGATCCCTGTCTACTACCCGACCCTTCAGTCTGCTTATGACAAAGCTTTGACCGGCAACATCATACAGGTTTGGGGGATCGAACTGCCGGAATCTCTCCTTTGCGGCAACGGCACCGCGCTTCGGATCATGGGCGGGTACGACCAGCAGTATCTTAACCGGACAGGCATAACCACCTTGCGAGGAGTCACCATCAAAAATGGAACGGTGACGGTGGATCGTATCGTCATCCGGTAGGGGCGACGCATGCGTCGCCTTTGGTTTGTCATTTTGCGTTACCCGTAGGGGCACGGCATGTCGTGCCCATCGGTTGTCGTGCCCGAATTTGTCATGTTGGCGTCATCACTAAGACCGGCATTACCGGTAGGGGCGACGCATGCGTCGCCCCTACGTTCTTCTGTTTGAATTCGGCCCATTTTAAGACTTTTGCCAGAGACTCCCGTTTCTGCTATACTCCGCGGCATCTGCTACGAAACGGCATCGGGAGACTCTCATGGGACCATTGGCGCTTAAACGGGAAGAACGGTTCACTTACGGCGATTATCTGACCTGGGACGATGACGAGCGGTGGGAAATCATTGACGGCGTCCCCTATGACATGTCGCCGGCGCCGGCGCCGACGCATCAACTGATCCTTGGCGAGTTATACCTCCAGTTTAGCCTCTGGTTGAAAGGTAAGCCGTGCCGGCTCTTTCTTGCTCCCTTTGATGTTCGCCTTCCTGAAGCAGGTGAGTCTGACGATCAGGTGGAGACGGTGGTGCAGCCTGATCTCTCCATAATCTGCGACAGTACGAAATTGGACAAGGCAGGATGCCGGGGAGCGCCTGATCTTGTGGTGGAAATCCTCTCTCCCGCAACGGCCCGAAAGGATCTTACGGTGAAGTTCGCCAAGTATGAGCGAGCCGGGGTACGGGAATACTGGATCGTTGATCCGGAGGGGAAGACGGTACGGATTTTCATCCTGGGTGAGGATGGCCGCTACGGTCCGCCCCTGCTCTTCATGGAAGGGGACAGAGCTACCGTCGGAATCTTTCCCGACCTGGAGATAGATCTTGCCGAGCTCTTTGCTGAATAGGAGTTGTTATGACTGATCTGCTTCGCTATGAAACGGAATTACTTGCTTCCGGTTTTCACGCCATTGCCGGGACCGACGAGGCGGGGCGCGGCCCGCTGGCCGGACCGGTGGTGGCGGCCGCCGTCATCCTCCACCCCGGGCAGCTCATCCCCGGGGTCACCGACTCCAAGAAGCTTTCCCCCCAGCAGCGGGAGAAGTTGTTCCCGATGATCATGGCGGAGGCGAGAGCCGTTGCCGTGGGGATCTGCGACCATAACGAGATCGACAAGCTCAACATCCTTCGGGCATCCCTGGAGGCCATGGGGCGGGCCGTCACGGCCCTTCCGGTCGTGGCGGACTACGTTCTCATCGACGGAACCTTCTCTCTCTCGCTGGAGCTTCCCCAGCAGACGATCATCAAGGGGGATTCCTTGAGCCTCTCCATCGCCGCCGCCTCCATCATTGCCAAGGTGACCCGGGACCGTCTCATGGAGGAGTATGATCTCCTGTATCCCGGTTACGGTTTTGCTCAGCATAAGGGATATCCCACCGCTCCCCACCGCGCCGCCATCGTCCGCCTCGGCCCCTGCCCCATTCACCGGCGGAGCTTCAAGGGGTGTTTGAAATTGTGAATTGTGAAGGGTGAAGGGTGAAACAAATTGTGAATTGTGAAGGGTGAAGGGTGAAAAGAGCAAAACCAAAAATGCGGTAGGGAAGGGTGGGGGTCTGTAGGGGCGACGCATGCGTCGCCCGCAGCATGCCGTACCCGTTTTTTTGTTGGGAGGGATGAACATGATCGACGGGGAAAAGAGCTGTAGCACGAGCGTCGGGGCGCGGGGGGAGGCCATTGCCGAGGCGTATCTCCGAGGAAAGGGGTTTACCATCCTGGAGAAGAATTATCGCGGCAGAACCGGCGAGATCGACATCGTGGCGCGGGATGGCGATTCCATCGTCTTCGTGGAGGTGAAAGCCCGCCGAAACCTGGCCTATGGAGTGCCGCAGTTGGCCGTGACCCCCTTCAAGCAGCGCCAGATTTCCCGCACCGCTCTCACCTGGCTGGCTCATCGGAAGAAACCCAACGCCATCGCCCGCTTCGATGTTATCGCCATTCTCCTCCCCGAAGGCGAAGTTCCCCAGATCGATCATATCCGGAACGCCTTCGATCTCTCCTCCTGAAGTTTCACGCTTTTTCCTGATGGGCAATTCCTACCCTTTGCAAACTCATCCATCCTGTGATACCGTGCAGCCACTTCGTTTTGAGGAGCTTATCATGGATTTCACCGTCGCCCTGGCCCAGATCAAGCCGAAACTTGGTTGCGTGGCAGACAACCTGCTCCTCATCCAAGAGGCGGTGGAGCGGGGAATCAGGGAGGAGGCCGGGCTGATCGTCTTCCCGGAGCTGGCCCTCACCGGGTACTTCCTCAAGGACCTGGTCCCCGAGGTGGCGCTTTCCCTTCATTCCCCGGAGATTCGCCGCCTGGCCGAGCTTTCCCGGCATATCAGTATTGCGGTGGGATTCGTTGAGATCTCCCCTGACTACCATTTCTACAATGCCGCGCTCTACCTGGAAGGGGGAGAGATCCGGCATCATCACAGGAAAGTCTATCTCCCCACCTACGGGCTCTTCGATGAGCAGCGGTATCTGGCGTCGGGGGAGCGTTTTCGGGCCTTTGACAGCCGTTTCGGCCGGATGGGGCTCCTGGTCTGCGAAGACATGTGGCACCTCTCCGCCCCCTATATTCTGGCCATGGACGGCGCCACCACGCTGATTTGTCTCTCCAGCAGCCCGGGGCGGGGAATTTCGGAGGCCGACACCCTGGGCTCCACCGCCTCGTGGCGGAAGCTGACCAGCTCCACCGCCATGTTCCTCAACAGCCGGGTGATCTACTGCAACCGGGTGGGGTATGAGGATGGGGTCAATTTCTGGGGGGGGTCCGAGATCATCGATCCGTCGGGAACCGTCACCGCCCGGGGAGCTATTCTGGAAGAAGACTTCGTCACGGGGAGGATCAGTGAAGCGGCGCTTCGGCGGGAGCGGATCTCTTCACCCATGATGCGGGACGAAAACCTCTTCGTCACCCTCAAGGAGCTGAAGAGGATCGGGAAGGAGCGGAACTCATGAGCGAGCTGAGGGTGAACTGTCTGTTGCTGCAAAAAATCCTGGTCGGTTTTGTCCGTGAGGAGATCCATAAGGTGGGGATGAAGAAGGCGGTGCTGGGACTCTCCGGCGGCATCGACTCGGCCCTGGTTGCCTATATCGCCGCCCAGGCCCTGGGGCCGGAGAATGTACACGCCATCATCATGCCGTACAAAAGCAGCAACCCGGAGAGCGAATCCCATGCCCGGCTGGTGGCTGAGCGGCTGAGGATATCCTGTCAGGTGGTGGAGATCACCCCCATGGTGGACGCCTATTTCGACCTCTTTCCTCAAGCGAGCCCCCTGCGCCGGGGGAACAAGATGGCCCGGGAGCGGATGACGGTTCTCTTCGATCATTCGGCGCTCCTCCCGGCCCTGGTATTGGGGACAAGCAACAAGACCGAGCTGCTCCTGGGGTACGGCACCCTCCATGGGGACATGGCCAGCGCCCTCAACCCCATCGGCGACATCTACAAGAGTCAGGTCTGGCAGCTCTCCGAGGCCATGGGGGTCCCCATGGAGATCGTGGAGAAGAAGCCGTCGGCGGATCTCTGGGCCGGACAGACCGACGAGCAGGAGCTGGGTTTCACCTACCGGGAGGTGGATGAACTTCTTTACCGGATGGTTGATCTTCGCATGAGCCGGGCCGAACTGGCGATCCACGGTTTTGCCCCGGAGTTCATCCAGGAGATCTACGCCAAGGTGCAGAACTCCCACTTCAAGCGGCGGCTTCCTATTATCGCCAAGGTTTCCAACCGGACCATCGACCGTGATTTCCGCTATTCACGGGATTGGGGGAAATAAAACTGCCTACTGGAATATTGTACATCGTCGCCACCCCCATCGGGAACCTGGAGGATATGACCTTCCGGGCGGTGCGGATTCTGAAGGAGGCGGACCTCATCGCCGCCGAGGATACCCGTCACTCCCGCAGGCTCCTGAACCATTTCGGCATCGCCGGCCACCTGACCTCCTACTTCGATCACAACAAGTCTCTGAAGGGAGAGTACCTCCTGGAGCGGTTGCGGGATGGGGCTCATGTGGCGCTCATCAGCGACGCCGGCACCCCCTGCATCTCCGATCCCGGCTATCAGCTGGTGCGGGACGCCGTGGCCGCGGGTATTGCCGTGGTCCCCATTCCCGGAGCATCAGCCGCGGTGACGGCCCTCTCGGCATCGGGTCTCCCCACGGATTCGTTCACCTTCGCCGGGTTTCTCCCCAGCAAGCAGGGGAAGCGGCGGGAGAAGTTGGCCCAGTTGCGGGATGAGGGGAGGGTGGTCATCTATTATGAGGCGCCCCATCGGCTTCCGGCGGCCCTGGCCGACCTGCTGGAGGTTTGCGGGGAGCGGCAGATCGTGGTGGCCCGGGAGCTGACCAAACTTTACGAGGAGTTTGTCCGGGGGAGCGTGACGGAGGTGCTGGCGAGTTTTGCTCATCGGGAGGTAAAGGGGGAAATCGTGCTCCTTGTCGCTCCGGCGGAGGAGGTCGCCGCACCGGTGGATTCGGATGAACTTCTCAACCGGTATCTTGCTGATCCCAACCTCTCCTTTCGCGACACCGTCAGCATGGTTGCCGCTGAAACCGGGGTTCCCCGTAGCGAGATCTATGGGCGGGCCTTGGAACTGAGGAAAACTCTTCCCTAGACCCTGTCCGGCCTTCGGCGATAACGTTCAACAGGAGAATATTTTGCACATAGAATATGTTTTACGCCAATCAGATGACCTGGCTTTCACTGTTGAAAGTGAAACATTCACCTTCACGGCGAGGAGATTGACGGACGCAAAACGGAGGGCAATCCGTAAGCAGTTTCATGAAAAAAGTAACCTACGGCTGGAAGACGGGAACGGTAAGGTTATAAGCATCAAGCGTACCGGGTTCAAATGGGAAGACAAAGTCTAATCCCCACAGGGGATGCGGTCGTTAGACTTATATTTCATTTATAAATTAGTTACTTATATTTTTGCTCCCCTGCGGTAACATTAAGGTCTGCCGTGGGGTTATTTGTGTGACGAGAAGGAGTCTTATTTCTATGAAACGTGTCATCATCGTCGGTATGGGTTTTGGCGGCATCCGGGCCGCGAAGGAGCTGGCGGGGAAGGGGATGGAGGTGTTTCTGCTGGATCGGAACAACTACCACCTTTTTCAGCCGCTCCTTTACCAGGTAGCCACCGCGGCCCTGGAGCAGGAGTCCATCGCCTATCCCATCCGGGCCATGGCGCGCCGCTGGCCCGATACCCGTTTCCGCCTGACGGAGGTCTGCGGCGTCGATCTGGAGGGGAAGAGGGTTCTCACCTCGGAAGGGCCCCTGAAGTATGACTACCTCATCGTCTCTGCCGGGAGCGAGACCAACTACTTCGGCATGACCTCCATCGCCGAGCATGCCTATGATCTGAAGAAGCTGGATGATGCGGAAAAGCTCCGGAATCAGATCCTCGGCCTCTTCGAGCGGGCGGTGAAGGAGAATGATCCGGAAAAACGGAAAGCCATGCTCACCTTCGTTGTGGTGGGTGGTGGGCCAACCGGCGTGGAGTTTGCCGGCTCTCTGGTGGAGCTGGTCCGGTATGTCCTGGCAAAGGATTATCCGGAGCTTTCCATCACCGAGTGCCGGGTCATGCTGGTGGAGGCTTCGGACAAGATCCTGGCGTCTCAACCCGAAAAACTGCGCAAGTACGCCGTGGATCGTCTCCGACGGATGGGGGTTGAGGTGCTTCTTTCTACTGCGGTGAAAGACGCCACCTCGGAGCATGTGGTCTTCGGTGATGGCGCCGTCATTCCGACCCACACTCTCTTCTGGTCCGCCGGGGTCAAGGCTTCCTCTCTGGCCGGGGTGCTGGAGCTCCCCAAGGCCGGCGGCGGCCGAATCAAGGTGAAGCCGGACCTGACGGTGGAAGGTCATCCCGAGGTTTATGTGGTGGGAGATATGGCCTGCTTTGAGCAGGATGGCGCCGTTCTTCCCATGGTTGCTCCGGTGGCCATGCAGATGGGGGGGTACGCGGGAAAGTCGATCCTTGCCAGGCAGAGTGACCGGGAGCTCCCTCCCTTCCGCTACCACGACAAGGGGAGCATGGCCACCATCGGCCGGAGCTCTGCCGTCGCTTCCGCCTTCGGTTTTCAACTTTCCGGGATACTTGCCTGGATAGCGTGGCTTGGGCTGCACCTCATGTATCTGGTCGGCTTCCGCAATAGGATACTCATTATCATGAACTGGGCCTGGTACTACTTTTTTCACGAGCGTCAGGTCCGGCTTATCACCATGCCGGAGGCCGGACCTCCCAAGTGTAGCTGGAAGTAGCTGTTTTAGTCAGTTTCACGTAAAGTATCTGCCAACCGGATTACTCTGCCTAATTGGTTACAGCACGGAAAGAACCCGAAACTATAAGCCGGACAAGCCGGAATAACGGAAAACTCGCCGGCACGACAAAATATGAAAACATTTTCACCGCAAAGACGCAAAGGACGCAAAGGAAGCGCAAAGAAAAAGCCTTTTTTTGAGGAAAACCAGATAAGAAACCAGGTTCCGTCGTTTCTCTCTGCTTTCTTCGCGTACTTTGCGTCTTTGCGGTTCAAAGGTAATGACAACTTGCTTTATCCCCGAAAGTGATCCCCCCATGCCGCAACTGCTCCTCCACTTCTGCTTCCTGCTGTTCATTTGTCTCTGGCGTTGTATCCCCGTGGCGGACGCCTCGCCGCTCCTCCTGGATAAGGCACCTCCCTTCTCCCTGGCCGGTCATCTGGAAAACCTGGTTGATCCGGGGGGCGCCCTCACCCTGGGGGAGCTGCTGACCGGCAAATCCTCCCCCCGGTTCGTCCCGCTCCCCGGTTTTGTGAATTACGGGTTCACCTCCTCGGCAAGCTGGAGCCGCTTCACCTATCTTCCCGGCGCGGAGAGCTCCGGGGAACTGTATCTTCGACTGACTCCGGCCTTTCTGGACGAGGTCACGGTCTATGTCCAGGTGGGAGCAGATCCGACAACTCCCTCCTCCTACCGCGTCTACGATCTGGGAGACCATTATCCCGCGACAAAGCGGACGATCCGCCATTCCGACATGGTGGCGCAGCTTCCTTCCAGCGCCGTTCCTCATCAGGTCTACATCCGGGTCAAGAGCTCCAGCACTCATACCCTTCAGGGGTGGATCTATCCCGGAGACGAGTTTATTGCCTGGTCCGCCCACTACACCACCTGGATGGGGGGACTGCTGGGGATCATTCTCTTCGACCTGGTGATCAGCACCCTCCTGGCGCTCATGCTCCGTGACGTTCTTTTTGGTTATTATTCGCTCTTCGCCCTGACTTTTTTTATCCGGCAGTTGGGGATTGATGGGGCGATCTTCGTCCTCTGGCCGTCGGGTGCTCACCTGGTGAACGATTATTTGGTGGGAGGGGGGATCAGCCTGGGCTTGTGCGCCTACAGCCTCTTTGTCATGCGGCTCTTCAATACCAGCGACGAGCGGCCGTATGTTCACCGCCTCCTGCAACTGAACATCCTCATCGGAGTTCTCAACGCTCTCGGCATTCCCCTGGGATTGTATGGCCGGCTGGCGCCGGTGACGACGATCTGCTATCTGCTCCTGGCCTGTTTCATCCCGCTGCTGGCCTATCAATCCCTGCGGCGCGGCGCCCCTGCCGGCGGGTGGATTATTGCGGGGTTCTCCGTGGTCCTGATCCCCGCAGTGCCACGGTTTCTCGTGGTTCTCGGCCTGATCCACCCCACCTGGTTCACCACCTACGGTTATTATTACGGTATGATCCTCCAGATGGTGATGATTACCCTGGCCCTGATCAAGCGGTTGGAGGTCTCGCGGGAGTTGGTGCTGGCGGCTTCCCGCCGCACCGAGGCGGTGGCCGTGGAGCTGGCGGAAGAGATGACGTGCGAGCTGCGGGAAGCGCTGCAGCGCCAGACCCGTTTCGTGGCCATGGTCACTCATGAATATCGGACGCCGCTGGCCATCATCCGGACCAACCTGGACCTGCTGGATTTGCTGCACGACAAGGATGAAAACATCGCCTTCGCCGTGGGGAAGATGAAGCGGGCCGTGATCCGTCTGGTGGAGGTCCTGGAGGTCTCCCTGGGGCGGGTGCGGCTTTCCGACGGCGCCCTCACACTCCGTCCGGAGCCGTTGGGAGTGGCGAAGCTCTGCGCCGGACTCCTGGAACAGGCGACGGAGTACTGGCCCGACCGGCGGGTGGTGGTGGTTCCCGGCGTTGCCGTCGTGGTACAGGGGGATCCCCTCCTGCTTCAGACCGCGCTGCTCAATCTGGTGGACAATGGGCTCAAATACTCTCCGGTAGATCGTCCCGTCACCGTCACCTGGGAGGTTGCCGGCGGCCAGGTTGTCATCCGGGTGGCGGACCAGGGGAGCGGCGTCTCTTCGGAGGAGGGAAAGCGGCTCTTCGAGAAATATTTCCGGGGGAGCGCCGCCACCGGAACCGTGGGGGCCGGATTGGGTCTCTGGTTGGTGGCACGAATCTTGGAGGAGCATGGGGGACGCGTCACTCTGGAGAGTGGTCCCACCGGGGCCGTGGCCATCGTACGTCTTCCCCTGTCGACCGGTTTTCCTCTGCGCTCCCCTGCGTCCTCTGCGTTGTAAGAAGTTTTATCGCAGAGGACGCGGAGGTACGCAGAGGAAAGCTGTAACCTGAAAAAAGATTTTTTGAGGATTTCATGACCGAAGCCCGACGGGTAGTGATTATCGAAGATGACCAGGATCTGCGGGAAAGTATCATCCGTTTTCTTTCCGTGTCCGGAGTGGTGGCCGAGGGGGTGGGGAGTGTCC
Organism: uncultured Desulfuromonadales bacterium; assembly: GCA_903929485.1. Taxonomy (GTDB): domain Bacteria; phylum Desulfobacterota; class Desulfuromonadia; order Geobacterales; family CAIOGM01; genus CAIOGM01. The sequence continues at coordinate 16,014 of CAIYUY010000330.1, read as the reverse complement.
TGGAATTTTACAAGGAGGTTGTCACTCGCGACTTCGACGTAGCCGTGGTGGATGTTAATCTTCCGGACCAGTCAGGCTTTACCCTGGCCGATTACCTCCGCCGCAAGACCGACCTGGGGATCATCATCATCACCGCCCGGGACGGCATGGAAGACCGGGTGCGGGGGTACGGCGCGGGGGCCGACCTCTATCTGGTCAAGCCGGTGAACATGCCGGAACTGGCGGCGGCCATCGTCAACCTGGCGCGGCGCCGCCGGGAGCGAACTGCCGAGGTGAGTGCTCCTCCTCCCGCCGAGCAATGGACTCTGGAACGGACCTCCTGGACTCTCGTCTCCCCACTGGGGGTGAAGATACTGTTGTCAGGCCAGGAACGGACCCTGGTGAAGTGCTTGGCCGAGGCAGGGGGAGAACCTATCGCGCGCGCCGACCTCTGTACTGTGCTTGGGTATGACGAAGCAGGAGGCGACTCCCGCGCCCTTGACGCCACCGTGCAGCGGTTGCGGCGCAAGATTGAAAGCGCCACCGGGCGTCCCGCCCCCCTGGAAAGTGGTTACCGCCGGGGGTACAGTTGCTCCGGACTTCTCCGGATGACGTAACCGACTCGACGGCGAGATGAACGGGGATGAATTTCTTGACACGGTAAGGAAAAACGAAGTAGCGTAGGGAATCATTCAAGAGGCAGATCATGCGCAAGAAACTTCCCATCGGTATTCAGACCTTTTCCAAAATCCGCGAAGGCAACTATTACTACGTCGATAAGACCGCTTTTGCCCTCTCCCTCATTGATCAGGGAAGCCATTACTTCCTCTCTCGGCCCCGGCGTTTCGGCAAGAGCCTGTTTCTGGACACCCTGAAGGAACTGTTCGAGGGAAACCGGCTCCTCTTCCAGGGGCTGGCGGCAGGTGATCAATGGGACTGGTCGGTAACCTACCCGGTTATCAGGATCAGCTTCGGCGAGGGAGTGGTGAAAAGCGGCGCCGAACTGAAGGAGAGAATCACCGAACTGCTCCGTCATCATCAGCAGCGGTTGGGGGTCAGCTGTGAAGCCGCCAGCAACGCCGGCTGTTTTTTGGAACTGATACGAAAGACTCACCAAAAATTCGGCCAAAGAGTAGTGGTCCTGGTTGACGAATACGATAAGCCGATCCTGGATAACATCGAATCATCGGACACGGCCACCGAGATGCGTGAAAAACTGAAGGATATCTATTCCGTCATCAAGGGAGCGGATGCCCACGTCAAGTTCGCCTTCCTCACCGGAGTCAGCAAGTTTTCCAAGGTGAGCATCTCCTCCGGACTCAATAACCTGGAGGACATCACCCTTGACAAAAGATTCAGCGCCATCTGCGGCTATACTGATAGCGACCTTGACGCCGTCTTTGCACCCGAGTTGGAAGGGCTTGATCGCGACGAGATCAGAGATTGGTACAACGGTTACAACTGGACCGGCGAAGCCGTTTACAACCCCTTTGACCTGTTGCTGCTGTTCCGTAACCGTGAGTTCCGCCCCTGGTGGTTCGAGACCGGAACCCCCACGTTTCTCCTCAAGCTCCTTTCCCGGCGACAGCAGTTCACTCCCGACCTGGCCCGGATCATGGCCCCCGAATCGCTCCTCTCCACCTTCGACGTGGATAATATTCCCGTTGAGGCGCTGCTGTTTCAGACCGGCTATCTTACCATCGACTCCGCCCGCTATCTCCCCGGTCGGTTGGAATTGACCCTTCGCTATCCCAACAAGGAGGTTCAGTCCAGCCTGAACGATGCCCTGTTGCGGGAGTTATCCCAGGATCCCATGGTTCCCGCGGTGAATGTCAGCCGACTCTACGACATTCTAAAAGCAGACGACCTGCCGGCCCTGCGGGAGCTCTTTCACTCCTCCTATGCCTCCATCCCTCACGACTGGTACCGGAAGAATCAGTTGGCAGGGTACGAAGGTTATTACGCCAGTATCTTCTATAGCTACTTTGCCGCCCTGGGACTGGAGATCATCGTGGAGGACGCCACCAACAGGGGGCGGATCGACATGACGGTGCGGTACAACCGCCGAATCTATCTGTTTGAATTCAAGGTGGTGGAGATGGTTCCGGAAGGAAAGGCTCTGGAGCAGTTGAAGAGCAAGGGGTACGCCGAGAAGTACCGGCGATACGGTGAACCGATCAGCCTCATCGGCGTGGAGTTCAGCCGCGAAAGCCGGAACATCGTGGGGTTCGAGATCGAAGGGTAGGGGGGTGAGAATCAAGCATTTTCGACCTCTTCCCTGCTCAAACCGGTCGCCTGCATGATTGTCGTGAGCGCAATACCCGCTGCTTTAAGGTTGCGTGCTACAGTTTTCTTACTCTCGTCCGCCTCTCGTTTGACCTCATCTATCTTTCGCTTGGCCTCGGCAGTTTCCCGCCTTGCCTCATCCGCCAGCCGTTCGGCTTCGGCTATTTCATGGCTTTGACGCTGTATCCTACGCTGCATATCCTCAAAATCATCGAGAATGCCGTCTTCAATCTCCATCTGCTTTCTCATCTCCGGTTCCAGTATCGCCGCCTGTAACCGACGGATGAGGGGCCGATGCTTTTCGGGATACTCTTCTTCCTTGATGTTCAAAATATGCTGTCCCGCGTCAACAGACATACTCTGGTCGAAGATGCTCAGGAGTTTTTCCAGATCATTACGACGTTTTTGCGCCAGATGCGGAATTTGAATCACATAGCTGTCATGGGTGAGGCTTTCAATGAAACTCTCCTTGACCGTTAACAGTTCGCCGGTCACCAGGTCCTTGTAGATGCGATTCACACCGATGATTGAAGCATCGGTAGAATCGAGCTTATGCCCGAGAAAGTAGATGCCGATAATCGGTATCCCGATTTTTCTTTCATGGTTGTTGATGGTAGACAGTTTCACATTAGTTTTGTTGCTGTACTGGCTGCCCAGATATCCCCTGAACCGCATGATGTCCGTGGCGTATTTCGCCTTTTGTATTTCAATGAGAACCTGTTTCGGGCCATCGACAGTGTTTATGGTGGCGCTGAAATCCAGGCGATACACCGTCAACAGACCGATTCTTCCTTCCAGCCCCGTATCGATGTCAGCGGTAAATTCCTGCGGTCGGAAATCAAGGGTTTCGATTTCCTCACCGATGATGGAGGAGATCAACAGTTTAGCGATCTTCGCGTCTTCCATGAGGTATTTGAAGACGACATCGTAAATCGGATTGGCTATCTGCATAATGGACTCCCTGGATACCGACCGCGACACCGTAACAGCAACACTATACATGAGCAATTGAAATTGTAGTGATCAATGTTGGTCGGATAGCGGGACGCGAAAATACCCCCCGACAAAATCCGTTGACGTACTTGATCCGCGTTCATCGGCGTTTATCCGCGTCCTGGTTGGTTCCGGCTCGCCTTAAGCTCCTTCCCTCTCCCGTCATCCGGTCCTTGAGCGTAGTCCCTGAGCGTGGTCCCTGAGCGAAGTCGAAGGGAAGTCGAAGGGTCGTCAAATGACGTAGCTGTTCGGTCAAATCACTGATAAACCGCGCTTTTTTCCCCTCAAAACCCGTTACATTTCGTTACATTTCGATGCATTTCGTTACAATTGCGCTTGGTTGCGTCAAGGCTCCTTGTCTCATTATTATTTTCATTTATTGTGTGCGGTGGTATGCGTAGCGGACGATCCAGTCGCCAACTGTTGAAATCCTAATCATTCCGGTTACTCCCCTCTGGCACGACTCCTCCCCTTGCAAACTTTGTGTATACACGCTGCGCTCCCGTCAGCAGAGCCACCCCCGTTGCGGAGAGGTTCGTGCAGAAACAGGGGTAAGAAACCGGAAGAGGACAAAAGGAGAGCTGATGAACAGACAAAAGTTGTACCGACGTTTCACCGGGGTGGCGGCCATGCTGGCGTTGACCCTGGTGATGTGGGGGGGGAGCGCGATGGCGGCGACACCGACCCTTACCACCCCCACCACGACCAACCTGGGGACCAACCAGGTCACCCTCAACCTGACCTCCAGCGCCACAGGAACCGGCTATTTCACCCTGCTCAGTGGGTCCAACGCGGCCTGCGGCACCGGGGACCAGGTCAAACTGGGCCAGACCGCCGGTGGGGTCACGGCCCCCTACCACGGTTCTCTGCCGCTCACCGCAACCGTGGCGGGTCTCTACACGCTGCACAACCTCCCTCAGACCACTGCCTTTACGGTCTGCTACACAGCCGATGACGGGACGAACCTTCAGACCACCCCGGTCGCGGCCAATGTTACCACTACCACCATGACCGCCGGCGTCACTCCGGCTTGGAGCATCGTGGGAAGCGCCGGGTTCTCCGCCGGCTATACACCTTCTACCTCACTCTCTTTCGCCCCGGACGGCGCCCCCTACGTGGCGTATCAGGATGGCGTCAATGGCTCCAAGGCCTCCGTGATGAAGTACACCGGCTCGGCCTGGACCCTGGTGGGGAGCGCCGGGTTTTCCGTCAACCAAGCCAACTACCCCTCACTTGCCTTCGCTCCGGACGGAGCACCCTACGTGGCGTATCAGGATGATAATACTGGGGAGGTCATCGTAATGAAGTACACCGGGTCGGCCTGGACCCTTGTGGGGAGCGCTGGGTCCTCCTCAAAAGCCGCCTCACTTTCCTTCGCCCCAGACGGGACCCCCTACGTGGCATATGTGGATAAGAAGAATCACGGCGAGGCCACCGTGATGAAGTACACCGGCTCGGTCTGGACCCTGGTGGGGAGCGCCGCGGTTTCCGCCGGTGGAGCCAACTACCCCTCACTTGCCTTCGCTCCGGACGGCGCCCCCTACGTGGCGTATCAAGATGGCGGCAACAACTACAAGGCCTCCGTGATGAAGTACACCGGTTCGGTCTGGACCCTGGTGGGGAGCGCCGGGTTCTCCGCCGGAATGCCTTACTCCGTCTCCCTGTCTTTCGCCCCGGACGGCGCCCCCTACGTGGCGTATCAGGACTGGGATGACATCGACAACAAGGCCACCGTGATGAAGTACGACGGAACGGCCTGGACCCTGGTGGGGAGCGCCGGGTTCTCCGCCGGTCGAGCCGACAGCACTTCACTTGCCTTCGCCCCGGACGGCGCCCCCTACGTGTCGTATATGGATTATACTACTGTTAACCAAAAGGCTTCTGTCATGAGGCTGGGGTTGGGTTCGTCAACCGCAGTTTCTTCCGGCAGTAACCCCGCCACTGTGGGGGCTTCGATCACCTACACCGGCACAGTCACACCTTCCGCGGCCACCGGCACGGTCTCGTTCAATGCTGACGGGACAACCCTTGGAACCCGCGCCCTTTCCGGCGGCTCAGCCACCTACAATACCACAGCTCTTACCGTCGGCAGCCACAGTATTACCGCTGTTTACGTCGGCGCTGGCAGTTACTACGGCTCGAACTCCTCGACCCTCACCCAGACGGTGAACAAAGCAAGCCAGACCATCACCTTCGCCAACCCCGGTACCCAGACCTACGGTACCACGTCGCCCCTCACTGCCACGGCCTCTTCCCTCCTGACGCCGACCTTCAGTTCAATCACCACGGGAGTCTGTACGATCACCACCGGCGGCCTTCTGACCTTCGTTACCCCCGGCAGTTGTACCATCAACGCCGACCAAGCCGGTAACGATAGTTACTCCGCAGCTCCCCAGGTCCCGCAGACCTTTACCGTCAACAAGGGGACCCCTATCGTGATGGTCACGGCAGGGACGTATACGTACAGCGGTTCGGCTCAGGGGCCGGGCGCCGGACAGACCACCACCGGCGGTTCCACCGGGACTCTGAGCTTCAGCTATGTCGGCGTCAGCGGCACGACATATGGTCCGCTCACCACCGCGCCGAACAACGCGGGGAGCTACACCGTAACTGCTACAGTGACGACTGACAGCAACTACAATGCCGCTTCCTCCAGCGCCACGGCCTTCAGCATCGGCATGGGCACCCCGACGGCTTCTGTCGGTAACAGCCCACAGAACTACACCGGCTCGGCCCAGTCCGCCACAGTCACTTGTCTGGGGGGCGGCACAGCCGGCAACATCACTACCGGCGGCAGCACGACTCAGACCAATGCCGGCAGCTATGCGGTAGTTGCAGATTGCGATGCCAGCACGAACTACAATGCCGCGACCGGACTTGCCGCTGGGAACTTCGTCCTCAGCAAGATCACTCCCCTCGTGACGGTAACGCCGGGAACGTACACCTATAGCGGTTCGCCCCAAGGGCCGGGCGTCGGACAGACCACTACCGGCGGTTCTACCGGAGCCTTGACCTTAAGCTATGCGGGAACGGGTTCCACGAATTATTTAGCGAGCGAGACTAAGCCCACTTCGGCGGGAACCTATACTGTGACCGCAACGGCGGCGACCGACATCAACTACACCGCCGTCTCTTCCAGCGCCACGGCCTTCAGCATAAGCAAGGCCACCCCTGTAGTGACGGTTACGCCAGGGACCTATACGTACACCGGCTCGGCTCAAGGGCCGGGCGCGACGGAAACCACCGAGGGGAGTTCCACCGGTGCCTTGACCTTCAGCTATTTGGGAACAGGTTCCACGACCTATACGGCCAGCGCAACCAAGCCGACAACGGCGGGAACCTACAACGTCACCGCAACGGCGGCGACCGACGCCAACTACACAGCAGCTTCCTCCAGCGCCATGGCCTTCAGCATCGACAAGGCGACCCCCAGCATAACCAGCTGGCCGACCGCCTTGACCATCACCTATGGCCGGACTTTGGCTGATTCCTCCCTCACCGGCGGGGTATCCAGCCCGGCTGGTAACTTTACCTTCACCACCCCGACCACCGCGCCCAACGCCGGGACGAACTCGCAAAATGTCACCTTCACCCCCACGGATACGGCCGATTACTCGACCGTTTCTGGCGCAGTTAACGTGACCGTAAACAAGGCCGATCCGACCATCGTCTTCAACTCACTATCCGTTACTGTCGGCGGTTCCGGCACGGTTAGCGCCACCGGCGGGTCAGGGAGCTTTACCTATAGCGCCACGTCAACCGCCGACTGCAGTGTGAGCGGCGCCAACGTAACAGGTATGAAAGTCGGCGCCGGCAATTGCATCATCAAAGCCGATCAAATTGAAAGCGCCAACTACAATGCCGGGACGCTGACGCAGAGCTTCTCCATAAGTCAGGGGAATCAGACCATCACCTTCGCTCCTTCACGAACCTTGGTTGTCGGAGGGAACAGCACGGTTTCCGCCTCCGCCACTTCGGGGCTTGTTGTCACCTACGCCACCACTACTTCCGATGTCTGTATCCTTAACGGTGTCAACAACTCCACCTTAACCGGCGTGAAGGGAGGCACCTGCACGATTACCGCCGCTCAACCGGGTAACGTGAACTTCACCGCCGCCTCACCCACCACGCAATCATTCACCGTCGGCCTGGGTAATCAGACCATCACCTTTGGCTCCGCACCGAACCTGGAAGCTCAAGGGACGGCAACCGTCACCGCCACCGGCGGAACGTCCGGCAACCCCGTAGTCTTCAGCAGCCTAACCCTCACTACGTGCAGCGCCAGCGGGACGAACGGTTCCACCGTTACCGGTTTATTACCCGGCGCCTGCACCGTTGCGGCCAATCAGGCGGGTGTGGACGGCTACTACAACGCCGCCCAGCAGACGACACAAAACCTCATCGTCACCCCCCAAAGCCAAGTTTCGGTGGTGATTCAGACGACTCCTTCCGGCCTCAACTTCACCGTCACCGACACTGACGGCACGAACAGCTACGTCGCTCCCCATCTCTTCAACTGGGTCCCGGGCTCGGCTCATACGGTTACCGCCACCTCCACCCAACCGGGAATTTCCGGAGTTCGGTACCTCTTTAATAATTGGTCCGACGGAGGGAGCATGACTCATACCGTCACCGCTCCGGTTGCCAGCGCGACTTATACCGCCGCCTTCGCCACACAGTATCAGCTGACCACCACCACCGACGGCCATGGCGCAGCCATCCCGGCTCAGCAGTGGTATAACGCCGGGGAGTACGCGACCATCCTGGCGACCCCCGCTTCGGGCTATGTCTTCTCGACCTGGACACTCACCGGCGGGTCCGGAGTCATTACCAATCCTGCTGCCGTCACCACCTCCGTGGCCATGAATGGGCCGACCGGCGTCAACGGCGCCATGCTGCTCCTTGCGCCGGCCAACCTGAGCGCGACCATTGTCACCGGAGGCAAAAGCGGGATCATCGGCGGCATCCGGAGCTGGCCGATAAGTATCCAGAATACGGGGAGCGCCGTCGTCGACGGAGTGACGCTGAACTCGGTGACTCTTTCCACCAGTGGCGCGTGCAAGCCGACGGTAACCACCGATTCTCTGTTGCCTCTTGCCTATGGCGTCGTTGCCGGTCCCGGCGTCGTCACGCAAAACGTCCAGGTAAACTTCGCTAAGTGTCCGTTGCTGACGAAGTTCACCGTCACGGTCAGGTATGGCGCTTCCGGTGGCGTCACCGGTTCCAACAGCTTCACCGGCGTGACCCAGTAATCGCCCTGGAGTAAAAAACCGTTCACTACAGAGCCACGGAGAGCACAGAGTAAAATCTTTGGATTCAACAATCAGCTAAGAATTCAAAGCCGAAATAATATGTTTACCCTTCAGGTTACAGAAACATTTAATGATTTTCTCAGTGTTCTCTGTGTTCTCAGTGGATCTGTGGTTAACCTGCCGTTTGTTGGTTTATATTTCAAGGAGCTTTACATGAAACAGTTAGTTATCGGATGTTTGTTGGCGATCATGCTCACTGCGGTATCAGCGGCCCCCGGTTTGGCTGACGTCGTCTTTGATTTCACCTTCGGCGAGGCTGCATCGGGCGACTACGCCACGGTGAGTATGGCCCTGGTCACCGGCGGCGCGGGGCTGCTCTCCCTGAACACCCCGTTGCGTTATGTCTGGAATCCCGATAGAAGCATTACCGGCGAAACCTACAGCAGTGACGCGCTGGTGAAGACGCTGAACGTGGACGTCTACAGCGGCGGCAGCTTGGTCGGACAGTACAGCCGGGGTGACTTTTACGGGATGATCTTGGACCTTTCCCTGTTGACTGCGGTGGACTTGTCCTTCGATCAAGGACTTATCGGTCAGGCGACGCCTAACGGTCCTTGGGGCGTGTATGATCCCGCGATTCCGGTTTTAACGGGGGACTTTCAGTTTTATGCCAATGTTGGGAGCTTGGCGCCCAGCGGGATTGATTACTACACGATCGCCACCATCGGAGGAACGGGTGTGGCCATGCAGCTTACCCAAGCGAATGTCGTCCCCGAGCCCACCACCTATGCTCTTCTCTGCCTCTCGTTGGGAGTGGTGGGGCTTGCGAGAAGAAAATTACGAATTACGAATTGAGAATTACGAGAAAAACCTATGAAGGGTGAAGGGTGAAAAGAGCAAAACCTGTGTAGTTGTAGGGTGTGCACGGGTTCATGGTGCGCACCATAAACCCGTGCGCACCCTACGACTCTTGGGTCTTTTGGGGAGCACGGACATCCTGTCCGTATTCAAGCGGGTGTATCGCTTGAACAGTCTTTTGTAACATGACAATTATGCAAGGATGAAGCCGTGCAAAACGCGGGCAGGATGCCCGCTCTCCCAGTTGTAGGTTGGGGTGAACAGCCTCATCGTGAACCCCCCAACATTTTAACGTTGGGGTTCGTGCCTCACCTCAACCTACGTGCGCATGCAAATTTTTCGTGTGATGAATAAAATTAGGGTAACTACTCATGACGACACTGATGATCTGGCTGCTGCTGGTCGCCTCCCTGGCTACATTTTTTTACTATGATTTCAACATGGCTCGACGCTACTTCAATAATAAGGGTGGCCGCAGCGATGATTTCTTCCGCTGGTGGATTTCACAAAGTGCCGCCAAGCTCTCCGTGATGGCCGCCACGCTGGTAATCGTTACCCTCGCTCTCATACTGCAAAACTACACACTGGTCCTCCCGGATATCGTGCACAGCGTAAAACTCCCCAGGATGATCCAATGGGGAGTGATCGCTTTCCTCCTCATGGTAATGTTTGTACTCTTCGATATCTTAATGGCCTGGAGATTTTATCGGAACGAGAAGGGTGTGGAAACTATCGGCGCGAAATTCTTCCGCTGGTGGCTCAAGAAGAGCGCGTTAAAGATCGGTGTCGTCGGCATGGTCGGATGCCTCGCCCTTGGCGGCGCCTGGGCGGCCAAGCGCTACAACCTGTTGCAAGCGAAATCCGAGACCTCGGGATTCATGGCCGGCGCAAAGCGATACTATACGGAAAAGAAGTACCGTGAAGCGTCGTTGGAACTGCGCAACGCCATCAAACAAAACCAGGGTGATTATGAGGCGTATCTCTGGCTGGCCCGTTCTTCATGGCAGCTCGGCGCCTTGGCCGAAGCCCGTGACGCCTACCGGGAGGCGGTCAGGATCGAACCGAAGCTGTATGCGGCGCAGTTGGAACTGGGCCGTCTTGCCCTGGTCCTGAAAGATCCGGACAGAGCGCTGACGGCGGGGAATCAGGCGCTGACCCTGGAACCCAACGCGCCGGAACCCCGCCTGCTGCTGGCCCGGTTAGCTGTTTTCACCGGCAAACGTGATCAGGCGCTGGCGCAGTGCCGGACCATTATAGGCAAGAAATTCGCCGATCCCGAGTCGCAACAGCAATTCCTGCTGCTCCTTCTGACCGAGCGCGCCTTTGCCGAGGCGCTTCAACAGACTGAATTCGAATTAAAAGAGACGCCGAACGATACCCGGTTGAAACTGCTGCGAGCCGGGGCGCTGGAGGGATTGGGACGGGCGGCTGACGCCGAAGCGGTACTCCGCTCTGCTGCCGGCGCCGCCCCGAACTCCGCTGATCCCTGCATGGCATTGGGTGATCTGCTCCTGCGGCGAGGTGATCAACGCGCCGCCGTTACCTGGTATGAAGAGGCCCTGAAACGTGATCCTGAACAGTTCCGGGCCATGAACAATATCGCCACCCTGACCGCGAGAAGCGGCCGGGATTTGAACAGAGCCGCAACGCTGGCGGCGCGATTGTATGCCAAATACCCCGCCAATCCCGACGTGGCCGACACCTTGGGATGGACGCTGTTCTTGCTGGGAAAAACCGGAGAAGCTCTCCCGCTTCTGAAGCAAGCCGTGGCCCGGAAGCCCGAAAGTCCCCTGCATCACTATCATCTGGGTGCGGCGCTGATGAAATACGACAATCAGGCGGTGGGAAAAAAGGAACTGGAAACAGCGCTGCGCATCTCCGGAACCTTTTACGGCGCGGACAAAGCTCGTGCGTTGCTGAAAGTAACTGCGGCGCTTAATTATTGAAGGAGTCTTAACCGCCACGACCGCATTACCGAGAGCACTGCCGAGGCGTTAAACTACGCCTCTTCCTTCGTTGCCCCTTCGGTAAACGTATCCGTTTGCCCTGCTGCAAGGAGAACAAAAAAACGGGTATCAGGGGCGAAGCACATGCGGCCTGCTTCGCCCCTGCCTTTCAGGTGAGAATCAAACATTTTCAATCTCTTTTCTGCTTAAACCGGTCGCCTGCATGATTGTCGTGAGCACAATACCCGCTGCTTTAAGGTTGCGCGCAACAGCTTTCTTGCCCTCGTCCGCCTCTCGCTTGGCTTCGGCAGTTTCCCGCCCGGCCTCGTCCGCTACTCGATTGCTCCCGGTTTTTTCCGATCATTTTTGGTTCCGGCTTGTTCGGCTTGGGTTCTTGTCGCAAACTCTCTCTCTCTTCCCCTGTCATATGGCGTAGCTGTTCGGTCAAATAACTGATAAATCGCGCTTTTTTCCCCTTAAAACCCGTTACATTTCGATGCATTTCGATGCATTTCGTTACAATTGCGCCTGGTTGCGTCACGGCTCCTTGTCTCATTATTATTTTCATTTATTGTGTTCGGTGGTATGCGTGGCGGACGCTTCAGCCGTCAGGCTCTGTAAAGTGAATCATTCCGGTTACTCCTTCCTGCTCCGCTCCCTTTTTCCCCCCCATTGTTACGTATACATTCCGCTGTTCCCGTCGGCGCGGCACTACTCGTTGCGGATAGGTTCGTGCAGAGGTAGGGGAAGAGAACAATGCCGGGTGTGCATGGCTTTAACTGTCAGGAGGAAAACCATGGACAGGCAACAAGGGATAATTCACGGCTACTCTATTTCATTCGACTACAACTGTCCTGTTTGTGGGGTTGAATATGAGCTTGGGATTCCCCTGGAGCATACGGAGGTAGTGGCTTGCCCCAACAACTGCGGCGCCGGGTTTACTCTTCTGGTACGAGAGGGGGAGTGTCCGCAATTGGTTTGTGTTGAACGGTCGCAGTTAAAAAAGAACGCCTTTAAAAAAGAGATCAGGATCAGGCCTGATGATGTTTTGCGCAGAGGACGAGCGATGAGTCGAAAATTGTTTTGTCTGATGAGTTGCCTGTTTGCCCTGCTGACGTTCTGCCTGGCCGGTTGTGGCGGTTCCAGCAGTTCACCGGCAACCGTGGACACCAGCGCGTATCCGGGGACGTATACGCTGGTATCAAAGGATGCCACCTACACCTATACCTCCACGGCGATCATCGATAACGCCTCGCCACCGGCCATCGCCATTTCGGGGACAACCGCGCGGGTGAATAACCTTACCGGCGTCGTGTCTCAACTTGCCGAAGTTTTCTCCGCTCTCGTCATTACCGATTCCGGCGTCACCTTCAAGGTTGCCGGAACCGATGAAAAAGGAGCCTACAATGAAACCTATCGCGGCGTCAGAAACGCCAACGGTAAACTGATCGGAACCTATACTGATCCCACCGTCCCCGGCGATATCGGCGCCTGGAACGCCACGCTTTCTATCCCGCTTTCCGGGACATACACTCTCGTGTCAAAGGACGCCACCTACACCTATACCTCCACGGCAATCATTGTCGCCGCCCCCGCCCCATCGATCCTGATTTCCGGGACAACCCAGCGGAAGAATAATGCCGATGGAACCGTCATACAACGTGCCGAAACTTTTTCCAACCTGACGGTTGCGGGAAATGCCGTGACGTTCAAGGTGACGGGATCCGATGAAACCGGCGCGTACAACGAAACCTATACCGGCAGCAAAGACGCCAACGCCGCCATGCTGGGAACGTTTGTCGACCCTTCGAAACCGGCCGATGCGGGGACCTGGAGTGCGGCGCCGGCGCTTACCCTGGCCGGAACCTACAAATTTGTCTCCATTGATGCCAACTACACCTACGCGACGACGGTAATCATCGACGCCGCTTCCCCTCCCACAATCAGGGTTTCGGGAACCACCGCGCGGAAGAGCGCCACAGGGGTCATTACGCCATTGACCGAGGTTTACTCCAATCTCGTCGTTACCGACACCGGGGTGACGTTCAATGTCTCCGGAACGGATGAGAACGGGGCGTACAGCGAGACGTATACGGGCGTCAAGGATGCCGCCGGCAATCTCACCGGCGCCTATTTTGATCCGTCCCTTCCCAAGGATCTCGGCGCATGGAGTGCTAACAAGTAATCCTGAAAACGGCAATTAAACCACGGAGGCACGGAGACACGGAGGAAAACATTGAAAAAATCTTTTTTTTTGGTTTTAACCCAAAGGTTTGAGCAACGTTAGAACTCACCTCAGTGTAACCATCTGAAACTGAGTGAGATTATCCTCCATGTCTCTGTGTCTCCGTGGTGGACTGCTTTTTTAGGTTGAAGGAGTTTTGTGCCCCACCACCCACGAGTAGTGATTATTGAAGATGACCGGGATCTGCGGGAAAGCATCATCCGCTTTCTTACCGTTTCCGGAGTGGTGGCCGAGGGGGTGGGGAGCGTCATGGAATTCTACCGGGAGGTTGTCACTCACAATTTCGATGTGGCCGTGGTGGATGTTAATCTTCCGGACCAGTCAGGCTTCACCCTGGCTGATTACCTTCGTCGCAAGACCGACCTGGGGATCATCATTATTACCGCCCGGGACGGCATGGAAGACCGCGTGCGGGGGTATGGCGCGGGGGCCGATCTCTATCTGGTCAAGCCGGTGAACATGCCGGAACTGGCGGCGGCTATCGTCAACCTGGCGCGTCGCCGTCGAGAGCGAATCACCCCGATGATCTCTCCTCCCGTCGAACAGTGGACTCTGGAGCGGGCATCCTGGACCCTCGTTTCCCCCCTGGGAGTCAGGGTGCTGTTGTCCGGACAGGAACGGACCCTGGTGAAGTGTCTGGCGGAGGCCGAGGGAGAGTCGGTGGCTCGCGCCGACCTCTACACCGTGCTGGGGTATGACGCCGTGGGCGCCGACTCCAGAGCCCTTGATTCCATCGTGCAGCGGTTGCGGCGCAAGATCGAGAGCAGCACCGGACGTCCCGCCCCCTTGGAAAGCGGCTACCGCCGGGGGTACAGCTTCTCCGTACTTCTCCGGATGATGTAACCGACTCGACGGCGGGATGAGGTGGGATGAATCGCTTGACACGATTGGGTGAATCGAAGTAGCTTATCGTATCATTCCAGGGGCAGATCATGCGCAAGAAACTTCCCATCGGTATTCAGACTTTTTCCAAAATTCGCGAAGACAACTATTACTATGTGGACAAGAGCGGTTTTGCCCTCTCCCTCATCGATCAGGGGAGCCATTACTTCCTCTCCCGGCCCCGCCGTTTCGGCAAGAGCCTGTTTCTGGACACCCTGAAGGAACTGTTCGAGGGAAACCGGCTCCTCTTCCAGGGACTGGCGGCCCATGATCAATGGGACTGGTCGGTAACCTACCCGGTTATCAGGATCAGCTTTGGCGGTGGGGTGGTCCGAGATCGTGCCGATCTGGAGGCGACTCTCCATCAACAATTAAGTTACCATGAGGGGCGCTTTTGCCTGCCGGCGGCTTTTCCCGATATCCGGAGCCGTTTTCTTGAACTGTTTCGCTTGGTGCATGCCCAGACCGGGCGGCGAGTGGTCGTCCTTATTGACGAGTATGACAAGCCGATGCTGGACCGCATTGAAGAGCCGGAGACGGCCCGCGAGATCCGCGAGGGGTTAAGGGACTTCTATTCCGTTATCAAGGATTCCGACGCCCATGTCAAGTTCGCCTTCCTCACCGGAGTCAGCAAGTTCTCCAAGGTGAGCCTCTTCTCCGGGCTGAATAATCTGGAGGACATCACCCTTGATAAACGCTTCAGCGCCATCTGCGGCTATACCGACCGGGATGTGGAGACGATTTTTTCCCCTGAACTGGAGGGACTGGATCGTGACGAGATCAGACAATGGTACAACGGTTACAACTGGACCGGCGAAGCCGTTTACAACCCCTTTGACCTGTTGCTGCTGTTCCGTAACCGCGAGTTCCGCCCCTGGTGGTTCGAGACCGGAACCCCCACGTTTCTGATCAAGCTCCTTTCCCAACGACAGCAGTTCACCCCCGACCTGGCGCGGATCATGGCCCCCGAATCGCTCCTCTCCACCTTCGACGTGGATAACATTCCCGTTGAGGCGCTGCTGTTTCAGACCGGTTACCTCACCATCGACTCCGCCCGCTACCTCCCCGGTCGGTTGGAATTGACCCTCCGCTATCCCAACAAGGAGGTTCAGTCCAGCCTGAACGACGCTCTGTTGCGGGAGTTATCCCGGGACCCCATGGTTCCCGCGGTGAATGTCAGCCGACTCTACGACATCCTGAAAGCCGACGACCTGCCGGCTCTGCGGGAGCTCTTCCACTCCTTCTTCGCCTCCATCCCCCATGACTGGTACCGGAAAAATCAGTTGGCAGGTTACGAGGGGTATTACGCCAGTATCTTCTACAGCTATTTCGCAGCGCTGGGATTGGAGATAATCGTGGAGGACGCCACCAACAAGGGGCGGATCGACATGACGGTGCGGTACAACCGCCGGATCTACCTGTTTGAATTCAAGGTGGTGGAGATGGTTCCGAAAGGGAAGGCACTGGAGCAGTTGAAGAGCAAGGGGTATGCCGAGAAATACCGGCGGTACGGTGAACCCATCAGCTTGGTCGGCGTGGAGTTCAGCCGCGAGAGTCGGAACATCGTGGGATT
>CAIYUY010000329.1 GCA_903929485.1 uncultured Desulfuromonadales bacterium | reverse complement strand
GCATTGTGCGATCATCTTCTGGGCGGGTCATGGTTGTCTCCTGTTTGGTTAGCTTGGCGGTTTACCAAAAACTAGGAGGATAACCCTGACCTGCCTTTTTGTCAGGCTTTCAGATTTTACAGAAAGGATGATACTCTAACCAAGGAAGCGCCACGCAAAACGATCGGTTCGTATCTTGAGAAGTAATTGTGAAAGGAGCATATCATGGTTCTCGAATTTCTTATGCATCATTGGGGGTATTTTGCCCTGCTGGTTCCCACGGCAATTCTGCTGTACGCATCCGCCGTCGTAGTTGGCGGCAACGAAATCGCGCTCATCGAACGGCGTTGGTTTGGCAAGAAGATGCCGCAGGGACGGGTTGTGGCGTTAGGCAACGAGGTTGGTATCCAGGCGCGGACACTGGGCCCCGGCCTGCATTTCCTGATTCCGTTCATCTACAAGGCATCGAAAAGTGTCTTTATTGAAATTCTGGAAAACGAAATCGGCATGATCGAGTCGGTGGACGGTTCGTCCATCCCCTCCGGACTGATCTTTGCCGCCGTCGTCGCCGGGCACAACTCCTTTCAGGATGGCGAGGCGTTTATCAGGAACGGCGGGCAAAAGGGGCCACAGATTGAAGTCCTCTCCCCCGGTAAATACCGGATCAATCCCTATCTGTTCAAGCTGACCAAAGGCTCCGTTACCGAAATTAAGGATTTCGAGATCGGCATTGTGGAATCGGTAGATGGTGCAGCCATCCCCGAAGGAAAAATCTTCGCCCAAGCGGTGAAAGGGCACTCCTCTTTTCAGAATGGCGAGGCATTCATCACCAACGGAGGACAAAAAGGGCCGCAAATCGATATCATCCCCCCTGGGAGCTATCGTATCAATCCTTATCTGTTCAAAGTCACCAAGGGTATCGCCACCAAGATCAGCGAAGGGGAGATCGGGTTGGTAGAATCCGCCGATGGTTCGGCAATTCCGGCGGGGCGCATCTTTGCCTCCGTGGTTTCGGGGCACAACTCCTTCCAGTCCGGTCAGGACTTCATAAAAAGCGGCGGCCAAAAAGGACCGCAGACCGAAATCCTGCCGCCGGGTGTCTATCGTATTCATCCGAATCTGTTCAAGATTACCAAGGCCGCCGCGGTTGTCATCGCCAAGGGTGAAGTCGGTATGGTCACCGCTCAGGACGGTGGGCAGATTCCCATGGGACGACTGCTGGCCCAGAGTGTGACGGGTCATTCCAATTACGAAAACGGTGAAGCCTTCCTTAAAAACGGCGGGCAAAAGGGACCACAGATAAACGTGCTCCTGCCGGGGACCTACCGGGTCAACCTGAATCTGTTCCAGGTGCAGGTCGCCCCCGCCGTGGTCATCGAAGCCAACAAGATCGGCCTGATGACGGCGCTGGACGGCATCCCGTTGCCCGAACGGGAATACGTGGCGAGCCCGATTACCGGCCATAACGATTACCAGGATGGCTCGGCCTTCTTGACCAAGCAGGGGCAACGCGGCCCGCAACTGGACGTGCTCCGACCGGGAACCTATTACATCAACCCGTTCATGTTTAGCGTGGCGGTTGACGACGTGGCTGTCATCGAACGCGGCCAGGTGGGGGTTATCGTCTCCAATGTGGGTGAAGACCCCACTGAAGAGATGAAAAAACGACTCGGCTCGTCCCAGACCGGCGCCTCGGTGGAAGAAGGGAAGGAGAAATATGTCGTGCCCAAGGGGTTCCGGGGCATTCAGGAAGAAGTGGCCGGACCAGGACGTTATTATCTGAACCGGCGGGCATTCATGGCGTACATCATCGATACGACCAATATCACTATCGACTGGGACGACCAGGAAGATACCCGTTTTGACCAGTTGACGGTCATCTCCAAGGACGGTTTCCCTATCCAGGTGGCTGTCAAGGTCGTTATCCGCGTCCGCCCGGATCAGGCGCCCTACATGGTGGCCAAGGTCGGCTCCATCGACAACCTGATCCAGCATGTCATTCATCCGATGATCGACTCATCCTTCCGTAATCAGGCGTCCACCGCCTCGGCGATGAATTTCCTCCAGAGTCGATCAGAAGAACAGACCAAGGCTGAAACCCGCGCCCGTGTGGATCTGGAAAAATATCATGTGGAATGCGTGTCGGTGTTGATTTGCCAGATCAAGCTTCCTGAAGAGTTAATGCAGACCCAGACCAAGCGAATCATTGCCGAGCAGCAGCAGGAAATGTACAAGATGGAACAGAAGTCACAAACCGAGCGAACCGAGATGGAGAAGATGAGAGCCACCGCCGACCAACAGCCGATATTGGTGGCCTCGGAAATTGCCGTAAAGGTGGCGACTCAGAAGAAGACCGAAATGATCACCCTTGCCGAAGGCAATGCCGAAGCCAAGGCGCTTGAGGGAACTGGAGAAGGGAAGCGCCTGAAAGCCATTGGTGATGGCGAGGCATCCAAGATTGCCGCCATCGGTGAAGCCACCGCCCAAGCTTACAGTAAACAACAGGAGGCCATCGGCGAAGAAGCGATCAAACAGATCAAGATCGTCGAACTGATCGCCTCCGCCATTGAAAACGGCAGGATCAAGATTGTTCCTGATGTACTGGTTACGGGAGGTGGAAATGCCGGTGACGGGTTGATGGGGCAGTTGACGAGGTTACTTCCGGGGATTGACTTGAATGCACTGTTGAAAAAATAACTCAATCTCTTGATAGGTTAGGTGCCGAGCGGGACGTTCTTCACATGTTCACTTTCTCAAAAAACACTATGCAAGACAGTCGGT
>CAIYUY010000328.1 GCA_903929485.1 uncultured Desulfuromonadales bacterium | reverse complement strand
TACCGCCTGATGTTTACTCTTCCCCTGTTTGATGACCAGCGGAGGCGGTAAATTATTCAGGTTGAAGTCGAAAATTTGTACTCTAAAATTCCGGCTTTGTGCCAATAAAAATATAAACTAAAATGTTTTATATGGTTTTCTGTGATTTTATATTTTGGTCTCCTTAAAAAAATACCTGCTTTACAGTCGGTTATGATGTAGTATGACCTTAGATTGGTGTGCCATTAAACCTTGCCAAGGTTGAAGTCGAGAGTTCGAACCTCGTTTTCCTGTGCGTAGAAGTAGATCCGGGCGCCGTCGTTTCTTTGAAGAGATCTGGACGCCTGCATTGCCACGCAATGTGACGAAATCGATAACACCGGCGAAGTCTTTAAGTGCTTTACGGGGCATACATGGAGATTACTGCAAATACCTGGAAGTCGAGCCTGATACCAAGCTGTGACACCAAACTGCCCCTCATATTTTACTTTTTTTCAATTGAAGAAATGCGCTTCCATAACTTCCCATACGGACCACTTTCAACCTTTTGTTTGAACCAGGCAATTTCCTCGGCTGGTGTCATATCCTGTATCTGTTTATAGATAGTTTCCTGTGCGGCGCGTTTAAAAGCGATGCAGTCGAAATCCTTAATCGTTGCCATTGATGATCGCCTCCTTGGGCGAGATGATGGTGAGGATGCCGTAACCATTCAGCAAATTCAATCTGTTATACGCCTTCATTTTGTCCAATCGCACGATATGCTTGAAATTCCAGGAGACGATTGCATCGACCCGCGTAACCGTAGCGGCTGCAACGTGAGTCATATCATCAATCCACAATGGAGCAGTCCCCAAAGACCGATCATGATGGCCTCGGCGGTGTCATGCCTGAGTGCCGTCGGCCGTGATGCTTGCGCCCATTGGATGACCTTGCGGGCAAGTTCTCCTGCATGTCTCTTGGAGTCCGTTCCCGAACGTTGCTCCGGTGAATAGAGAAATTCGTGCCGCCACTCCTCGGCGCTTATCTTGACCGTAGCTATACCACGGCGCTCCGCTTCCTTCTCCCGGACCGTAGCCAGATTACCGCCCCCCTCCATGACAATCGCCAAGATATCGGGAATCGTCTCCAGTATTCCGGGGATGCCTCGCTTGAGCCGTTCCCGGCTGCCGAAATTGTGAGAGCGGTACCAGGCCAGCGTGCCGTCCCGGTTGAACAGAGCCAGACCGGTTTTCAAACCAAGATCAACGGCAAGAAGGGAACCCATCAGTCAGTTTTCCTTTTTGGGACCAAGTTTTGGGCGGATTCAGTCGGGGTACTGTCCTGCATAGACAGGGGAGGGGTACCCAATTTCACTCCGCCTTGTGTATCCCGTTGATCCTGTTCTTCAGAATCACGCTGGGATGATATGACAGGATGCTGCGGGCAGTGATGGTCATGGCTTCACCGGTTTGGGGGTTGCGTCCCTTGCGGTCCTGCTTACGCTTCACCTCGAAGTTACCGAACCCGGCGATCTTCAACTTCCCCTCGTCCACGATGACCTGCTTCATCAGTTCGAATAGCTGATCCGTCAGTTCCGCTGATTCATTTCTGGTCATGGACAGCTTGTCGGCGATCCTGCTGGCGATATCCGCTTTCGTCATGAAATCTCTCCCGGTGGCTGAAATGGCGGACAAAATACCGCTATCCTCTTGATATGAAAAGCATTATATGACTGCCGCCAACTGCGGAAAACGGCATTGAACCACGGAGAAAATCACTGAGAAAATCTTATTCTTGGTTTTAACTCAAAAGGTTCGATCATCTTCAGACTTCACCTCAGTGAAACTACCCGAAATTCTGAAAGATTATCCTCCGTGCCTCCGTGACTCCGTGGTGAACTGCTTTTTCTAGGAGTTCGTAGTAATCCGGTCTAAACTGACGCATTGGTTCGATAGAATAGGGGACAGTACGGAGCAGGAGGATAGAGTTATGCCGTCACCAGTGGGAAAAACAGAGGCCGGTTCCGCTATTCACCGGCGAATCATGATTCTCAAAATTCTTCCCCACGATTCACGGGGGACAGGGATTACCGTCAAACAGAATCCCGTATCTCATTGCGACCCTCAATGAATATACCGACCTGACCCAGCTCCTCTTTCCCCGGTTCGTCTCCGTGGAACTCCTGGACAAGCCGGTCACGCCGCTGCCGGATTTTTCCCTGGAGCAGTATCTGCAGGGGCAGTCGTTTAGTTATCCTGTCTCCCCGGAACCGATCCGGCTCAAGATAAGGCTACCGGAGGGGAGGGGGTGGCACCTGAAGGAAACACGGTTGTCCCTGGATCAGAATTATGACGATCTGGGAAACGGTATGGTGGAGGTGACCGCCGACGTCGCCGACACCCTTCAGCTCCGCTTCTGGTTGAACGGTTTCGACGCTGATATGGAGGTGATGGAGCCGACGGAAATGAGAGAGGATTTCGCAGCAGCGGCTCGCAAGCTGGCGAGGACTTACTGTAAAAAGCCGTGAATTGAAAGACAGGATCACATCCAATGGAACGCGGATCAAATCTGATCGAACGGATCCACGCGGATCAACCTGGAAAAGCGAATACCTTTGTTATCCGCGCAAACCCGCACAATCCACGTCATCCGCGTTCCATCGGTTTACATCCGACACAAAGAGACGCACAACCATTATATGCTGACAGCATCACTGATTCAGGAGGCAGACCATGACTACCACCCGCACCATGAACACTTTTCTCAGCAAGTCCCGCTATATGCTGGGGCTCCAATGCCCCAAGGCGCTTTGGCTCAACAACTACCGGCCTGAATTGAAGGACGAGGTTTCCGACTCCCAGGAAGCCGTCTTTCAGAGCGGGACCGATGTGGGGGTGCTGGCTCGTGATATTTTCCCCGGCGGGGTGGAGATTCCCTATGACGGTCTGACGACGACGGAGCAGTTGGCCCGGACCCGACAGCTCCTTGACGACGGAGTGACGACTCTCTACGAGGCCGCCTTCAGCCATGATGGTGTCTTCGTCAAGGTGGATCTGTTG
>CAIYUY010000327.1 GCA_903929485.1 uncultured Desulfuromonadales bacterium | reverse complement strand
TTAACATTTGCCGAATCCGTAAGGACTTCGATGACGTCTGCTATTGAAAAATACCATTTCTGGTCTGCATCATTCCAAACAGAGCGAATCTGCTTCGATTCAAACAGCTTGATGTTGCTCATATATCTGCTCCTGTTACGACGAGCGGAGTAATCGCCATTCCGGCGTATAAAATAACCCGATTCGCTGCCAACACCCTGGCAGTAGCATCGGCACTATTTTACAGGCTGCTCGAAAAACAGCATCGAAAGGGACCGATTGCAATCATGCTGAGACCTTACCATCACTGATCTCTCACGAAAACATCCTCTGAACCCGCCTAAGCCGGAGAAGCCGGAACCAAACAGGAAAATCAAAGGCCATCACTCGGATCAAATCTGATCAAGCAAAAATCTTGTGGATTGATCCGATTTTTATCAGAGTTTAAGCTGACCTAAGAGTAGTGACACAGGCTGTCCATTCTTCGGGATAGTGAGCACGGAAATCACTGAACGGCGGGACGTTACAACCATCACCATGAAGACACCACCCGAGAAGACCATGATCATCAGCATCTCTGAGTGTTGCAAGCAGATCCGTAGTATCGACACCTGTGTCCATATTCAAGCACCGCGTCAGCAATGAAGAGAGACGGCGGAATGTCTTGAGGTATCCGGCTGAAAGCGCTTCGCGACGATCAAGTTGTAAAACCTCTACCGTCGCCACTCCCTTCTCGGACCAACTATTTGAAACTAAATCGAATTTAGGCGCAATATTACCGGTTATCGGGTCGAAATCCAGATCGTCCCAAGGTTCATCAACGGTTGGATCAATAAGCAGCGGATGGTCGTTTTTAAGAGGAAACCGATCGCCCTTGAACCTGCCGCACTCGGTACAGCACAAAAGCAGATTCGGTCAGGAAAACATTTTTTCAGGGTACGGCGACTTGGGCCAAAAATGTTCTATGTCCGCGCCATGGGAATCATGACAGTACATGCATCGTTCATGAGGACCCATCATCCGCTGGAGTGTTAAAAGAACACTTTCCATTTTCTTTGCTTGCCTGGCGCTATCCCATTCTTTTGTCGGAGTCAGCGTACCCTCTGCTCTCTTCATGTTCGTACGGTTCTGTTTTCTCCGAGGGTAATCATTCACCTTGGCGCTCAACGGCAATCTGCTGACACGACGCATACGTTACAACTCCTCATCGGTTGCAACAAAAGGCTGTGAACGTGCCCACAGATCAGCTTCCTCTTGGGTCAATGCCCCACCGGCATGCTTCTTTGCCTGTAGTTTCGACAAAACCGCCCGACTTTCAACCGCACGAGGTGAACGAGTATTTTGCAGGCCGAATGCCGAACTAAGAAGAATTGTGTCGGGGCGCGAAGCGATGACTTCCCAGTACTCTTCCGGACTCAATGGCCTCGGCTGCTCATGGCTGCCGGGTTCAGGCAGCACGAAAAGACCGTTCAGATCCGCCGCCTGACAGATAATCGGGCTGTGCGTCGTAACTAGAAATTGGATATTGGGAAAATGCTTTTTGAGCCAGAAACCGATAGTGCGTTGCCACTCAGGGTGAAGATGGGCATCGATTTCGTCTATAAGGACGACACCACTCCTCTTGACATAAAGCTTGCCGTCCGCACCTGTCCCGGTTAATCCTTCAACACCGTAAGCATTGATAAGATGGCGCACTATATCGGTTAACAACGCTAATGCGGATCGGTAGCCGTCGCTCATTTCAGGCCATGCCAATTCCACGCCGTTCCTGTCTTTTAACCAGAGACCACCGGAATCGACATGGTCTACGGTTATCTCGTTGGGTAAAAGATCATCCCGCAAGATCGTTAAAAGCAAGTCAAGCTGAACAGTCGCATCTGCTTTATTCTCCAAGGTCATATGGTGCAACTTCCTGAGCCATTCATCTACCTCGGCAAGAGAAGCCGCTTTCTCAAACATGGTGACGAACTTCTCGGTGGACGGCGCGACCATTTGACGCGCGGCCTGAAAAGATGCGCCAAAAACTCGTCGAAAAGGTCCATATCCGCAGGAAAACCACCCCTTGGCATTGGGCGACCAAATGGTCCGATCCGGCGTGGCGTAGTTCTTCGACTTTCCCTGAGGAATCGCCGATTGAAGTGTTGTTTCCTTGCCGCCATTTGTTAAACATATTTTTGCAGGGAAATCGGGTTTCTTTGATGTATTCCCGTAATCCGCGACTTCGTCATCAGAAGACCTGACTATATCCAGCTGTATCGATGCTTCGTCAGTACCGACTCCTTCGCGAATCCAGCGGTTAAAACTCGGTTGCAATGATCGCGAAGTATCCTTTCCCGTTAGCCCAACGGCAATGGCCTTGAGAAGAGTGCTCTTACCTGAGCCGTTATCACCGGTAAAGACGGTCCATCCTGCATAGGTGCTATTTCCACGGTCAAGGTCGAATTCCAACTGTTCAAAACCACGGATATTTTTCAAAACGATTTTACTGATGTACATGAGCGAACCTCTCAAATTCCTTAAAATCGGCGGTAAGCGGTTATATCATATTTCATAGTCTCGAACCTCAAGTTTCAACTGTCGACAAGCCGGAACCAAACAGGAAAGTCAAAGGCCATCACGCGGATCAAATCCGATAAATTCGGATTACAATCTGATCAAGCAAAAAT
>CAIYUY010000326.1 GCA_903929485.1 uncultured Desulfuromonadales bacterium | reverse complement strand
TTTCCCCGCGTTGAGCGCCGTGTCCGGATCTTTCAGGGCAAGGGCCAGTCGGCCCAGTTCCAGCTGCGCCGCATACAGCTTAGGTTCGATCCTGAGCGCCTCCCGGTAGGCGTCACGGGCTTCGGTCAATGCGCCCAGTCGCCAGGAAGTGCGCCCCAGCCAGAGGTAGGCCTCATAATCTCCCTGGTTTTGTTTGATGGCGTTGCGGAGTTCCAGTGACGCCTCGCGGTATTTCTTCGCCTCATAGTACCGCTGGGCGCCGGCCATGAATCCTGAGGTCTCGGATTTGGCTTGCAACAGGTTGTAGCGTTTGGCCCCCCAGACGCCGCCCAGGGCGAGGCATCCGACGGTGGCGACGACACTGAATTTGAGTGCGCTCTTCCGAAGCCAGCAGAGCAAGAAGTCCGTGCCGATCTTTTCTTCGTTCTGCTCTTTCCGATAACATCGCCATTCCATGAAGAGATCGAAGAGGACGAATGCCGTCACGAGGAGAGACGCAAGCACTCCCCAGAGGATCATCCTGGGGAGTCTGACCTTGTGCGCGAAGTCGGGAAGGGTCAGGGTATAGTTTTGCAGTGCGAGAGCGAGGGTAACGACCACCAGCACGGCGGCCACCACGGAGAGCTTGGCGACACTTTCTGAGATCCACCAGCGGGTGAAATCGGCGCTGCGGCCTCCGGTGTTATCGAAGAAGCGTCGGGCCGCGTTGAAATCAAAATAGAGAAATGCAGTCAGGGCGGCGACCAGCAGCAGCCAGATCATCAGTGTCGACATGATGTTACCTCGGAACAAGATTAAAAGGCAGGGGCACGGCGCGCCGTGCCCTTACGAAATGCGGGCGATTCAAAGGCGGGCGCAGCAAGCCGCGCCCCTACGAAACCATTCACCATTCACCCTTGCCTTTCACCATTTTCCATTCTCAATTGTCCATTTTTCTTCTCACAATCCCCACGGCCCCCAGGGAGATGCAGAGGAGGAGATAGGTGGAGGGTTCGGGGGTGGCGACGGCGAGGGGTTCCGACGCCTTAACACTCATTATCAGTGGGTTAGTAGTTATATCAGTCCATGTACCGCTAGTATTCTTTTTGTGTAACGAGGGAGTGATGAGCGCGGCAGCTCCCCACTGGATGTTAGCACTCAAATTAGTTCCCTTGGCAACCAGAAAATATGGGGTGCTGGGGGACAAAGAGATGCTAATGCCGAGGACGTCATAACGAGCGTAGCCCCCCGATCCGTTACCGATCGTTGAGGCGTCGATACCGGTTCTGATATCGGCAACCCACACCGGTGATGTATTGGATGCGATAGTATAAATACTCAGAGCAAATGTTCCGGTTGAATGAGTACTATTACTGAGTAGAAGTGCGACATCGGTGAGTCTGTACTCCAAGCCCGTGGTCGTGAAACCCTGCGCCTGCCAAGTTGAATTGGATACAAAGGGGGAAGAAACTTGCAAACTACCGGTATTGTCGGTCAGGGTAGCGACGTCCGAATATGCCGAAGAAACTGCAAGGAAGAAAGTGATGTTTGCCAAGGCGAAGAGAGCCAGAATACGCATTTTCATTAGTACCTCCGTTGTGATGATGACTGGTTGTGATGAAACTCCCGGGCTTCATGAAACTTTTTCACACTTTTATCGAACTGGTAGAATATTCGCTCATCTCCCCAATTCCCCTCACGACTTAACCTGCTTCCCTGTCAACAGCGCCTTGGCCTTTCCCGCGCCGAAAAATGTGCTGGATAACTGCAGCGCCGTTGACAGTTCCCTGTTTCCGGCCGCCTGTTGGCCGCTTTTTTTAAGCGCCGCCCCCAGGTGGTAGCGACGCACCGGGTTTTCGGGCATCCCGGTCACTCCCTGTTGCAGGAGCGGCAGGGCCAGTTCTGTCTTCCCTTGCAGGAACAGGGTCCACCCCAGGGTGTCGGCCACGGTGGGATTCTTGGGTTGTCTATTGTACAGTCGCGCCGCCAGGGCCGCGGAGCGCTCCAGGTCGAAGCCGTATTCCGCATTGACACTTGCCACGTTGTTCATGGCCAGATTATTGTCCGGCGCCCGCTTGAGCGCTTCTTCATACCCTTTCAATGCCTCCGGATGTTTTCCGCGCGCCATCATCAGGTCACCCAGAGCAAGACAAGGTTCCGGGGCGGCGGTATCGGCGACCATACCCCGGAGCACCTTCTCGGCTTCGTCCAAACGATTCAGAGCTATCAGTGCCTGGGACTGCAAGTACCGGAGCGGCTGGTCATGGGGTTTACTGACGAGCCCCGCGCCGGCGGCCTGAAGAGCCTCGGCGGGTGCATGCAGTCGCAGCAGGACGACGACGAGCTGTTCTCTTTGTTCCGGCGCGGGGAACTCTCCCCCCAGAATCGCTCGGCAGTGCGCCAGGGCCTCCTCCCGCTTGCCGGCTTCCTCCTGAATCTCGGCCAGCAACAGCCGGGGTTCCACGTCTTCCGGCGCCAGACGGGCCGCTTCAGTCGCCTCCGTCAGGGCCATTGTCGATTCTTTCATGTCGAGGGCCAGTAGACCAAGCTCCAGGTGCGTCGAGGGGAGGTTTGCTTCGCCCCGGAGCGCCATACGGTATGCGTCGCGAGCCTCGGTCAGTCGTCCTATTCGCCAGTAGGAGCGGGCCAGCCAGAGGTACGCCTCATAATCATCGTGGTTACGCTGGATGGCGGTGCGTAGCTCCAGGGTCGCCTCTCGGAACTGGCCTGCAAGGTAGTACGAGCGGGCTTTGTTCATGAGGGTAACGGACTCGTTCACGGGGAGGAAGTTCTCGTGGAGTTTGTACTGCCGGGCAAGCACCCCCGCTCCCAGAGTAAGAGATGCAACACCCGCCATAACGCAGAGCATCTTGGCGCTCTTCATCAGCCACCACCGGAAGAACCCGGTCTCGGCGGCGCTCCACTCCTGGCCATGCCGGTAAGAGCGCCAGGACATGCAGAGATCGAAGAATACGAAGGAGATGAACGCAGCGCCCACGGCCAACGCCCCAAGGAGAGTCTTGGGGAGTTCCGCCAGGTTCAGGGAATGCGGTATCGCCAGGGTATACTCCGGCAGGAAAAGCGCCCCTGTGACAATGACGGTAACGAGCGCCACGGACGGGAGCTTGACCCGGCTCATGGAAACCCAGAACCGGAGAAAGGGAGAGAGCCCCGGCTCGAAACAGATGCTGTCCCGGTAGTGGCGCCAAGCCATCCAAATATCCAGGATTAAAAAAACAGCTATTACCGCCATCAGCAGAAGCCACGTGGCCATGATCGACATCTCGTTACCTCGGGTTAAGCGAGTCGGTTCAATTCATTTACCTGTCGCATCATGGGAACGAAAAAAAAACCTGCGCATGAGAGCATGAATCTGCTCCCACAACGCCGGCGAGGGTGAACTACTTACGAAAAAACTCTCGGCTACGAGGCTTTGGTTGGTTGTGCAAGAACGCGGCCATGGCGGGTCTCCATTTATATTAATCTAAACAATCACCAGCAGCCCATGTGCACCCTGAACCCGGTGCATACCCAACGCCTGCTCCCCTCCTATTTTAGGAGGGGCCGGGGGTGGTAAGGTTTCAGATTGCCGTCAAGGTTCAACAACCACAAAGATCAAAGACAGGCAAATCAAAGACGGGCGATTCAAAGGCGGGCGGTTCAAAGGCGGGCACGGCATGCCGTGCCCCTATATTACCAACCACCCTTCACCAGTTTTTGTTCTTTTCACTTTTCACTTTTCACCTTTCACCGCCTATACACCTTTCACCGCCTTTATCATTAGGATGTCAGGAAATCATCGGTTTTACAACCCACGCAAATCTGACGGATTTACCCCAAAATGGGCCAAACCCGGCCAATTCTGACGGAGTTCTGACAATTTTACCGTATACAGACGGAGTTCTGACTAAGAGGAAACAAATGCTGGAGGGAAGAGCTCCGTTCAGAGCCGGGCGATTCAAAAACGGGCAAATCAGAGGCGGGCGCAGCAAGCCGCGCCCCTACCTAACCAACCGTTATTAAACGGTTTTTGTTCTTTTCACCAGTCACCAGTCACCAGTCACCGCCTTTACCCCTTTTCCGGACTTTGTCATTAAAATGCCGGAAAATCATCGGCTGGAGAAACCGACGAAATCTGACGGAATTGCCCCAAAAGTGTCCCAAACCCGGCCAATTCTGACGGAGTTCTGACAATTTTACCGTATACAGACGGAGTTCTGACT
>CAIYUY010000325.1 GCA_903929485.1 uncultured Desulfuromonadales bacterium | reverse complement strand
TTCCGCTAAGGTGATTCGCAGGTAAATAGGTACCGCAACAAGGTCGGCGGAAATGTCCCGTCATGGTTCGACAAGCTCACCACGAACGGAACAGAAGGTAGTTATAAACCTTAATCCGTTCGCCCTGAGCTTGTCGAAGGGGGGAATTCCGCAGGGTATGTTTTGTGTAACGAATCACCTTATGAGGGTTCCTGGAGCTCTTATGATATGCTGAATTCTCGTTGGCGGATAAATTTTTGAGACACAATCAGAAAGGGAGACAGATGAAAGGACGTCCTGACCGAATCGCACTGTTTATCGATCTGGAAAATTTTGTCGGCTTTTGCCTCGGACTCGGTTTGCCCATCGATCTTGCTCCGGAATTAACCCGACTGACTGAGTTGGGTAAAATTTCGGTGCGCAGATCGTTCGGCGATATCTACAAGATGCCGTTGACCTCGGCAAAGATGCATGAGCTGCGAAAAATGCTGCAAAAGAACCTGATTCAGCACGAAGATATTCCCCACATGAATGAATTCAAGAATGCCGCCGATATCCGACTGGTTGTTGACGCCCTGTCAACGGCATATACCAACGACGGCATAGACATGGTGGCGGTGGTCGCCTATGACAGGGATTATCTCCCCCTCTTCGCAAAGCTCAGGGAAATAGGGAAGGAAGTTATCGGCATAACGGGAAGCCGTGATAATACGCATGATATGTACGTGAAGGCGTGTGATTACTTTTTCTACCATGAGGTCCTCTGCGGGTCGGCTCCTTCCATGGCCGCCATGGAGCAAGGCAATGAAGCAAAAATGATCGAAGGGATGGTTACCGCGGAGTTATCCGATGACGTACACCCCACGCTTGCGGAAGAGTCCGGCGGTTCCGCCATGACGACCGGTTCCGGACAAAGCGAGGCCGTACAATTACTCTCGGATGCCCTGCAGGCCCTGGAGGCGCAGGGGGCAACCGTTCATTCCGGAGCCAGCGTCATCCAGATGATGCGAAGAATCAGGGCGGACTTTGATCTTGCAGGATATGGCTATGATAGCTTCAAACATCTCTGCGAACATGCAGCTGAAGCCGGCCGTATTAAAATAGAGCACAATGGGGTAGTTTTTAATCTTCGCCTGGCTGGTAAAATTTCTTCCACGGGAGAAGAGATTCAGGGACACTCCGCCTCTGTCCAAGGTCAGGAGGAGGCGTGCTTGCAGTTGAAGGAATGGCTGGAGCAGAAAATGAGGATTGAGCTTCCAAGTCATGAAAAACGTGAAAAAATATATGGAAAGCTGACCGAAATAATCGCCGCCGTAGACAGCCAGGAAGGGATAAGAATAATCGAATTGTCACGTAAAATTAAGGATGAATTAGCCGGTGCGCTGTCTCAACCTGTTTGTTACAAGATACTGTACTGTCTTTACAGGGCCAACTGTTTTGCCTGTAGTCCGGGGCAGTCGCCTTATGATCCCGTCGTTCACGCAATCAGTTGCTCGGATGAACCCGTTGAGCTGGATCGCCGTTTTGTGGAGAACAATTTGCGGATATATGCACGAGAATGTCGTACTCCCCTGGATGCCAAGGAATGGAGCAAGGTTTTCTTCGGATCGGAATCACAAGCGGATCAGTTGCAGGAATTGGTCAGGTATCTGTAAGGTTTGTTCATCTCGTTGAGCCGGAGACTTTAGCTAAACGTTTACCGCGGTAACAGGATGGATGGTTTCAACTGGATAATCCGGTTTTTTGTGGTAAAAATAGGTATGGCGGGATGGAGGTGGAGAGCTGCGTTCATGAAAAAGTGCCGAGCAGGATGAAGGGAGAGATGCCATGCGTAACGATAGAGTGGCGGACAGAGCTAAACCTATATCAAACCGCGGCAGTTCGGAATTCGTGACGGGTACCCGTCAAAATATGGAAGTAGGAATATCAAGAGTTGCGGCAGTGGCTGTTTTTTTCGTGGTAATAACGATCATCATGGAGACGCATAAGGAAGAGGTTGTCGATGTCAATGATCTCATCCGTTATTACAGCGATATCGCCAACGGCAGGATATCTCTCTACGGCATCGCCGTAGGTTTCACGTTCTATGGAATGGCGGTACTCTTGTGCAGGAGTGCTCTCTGGGTTTGGCATGGATTCTCGAATTATGAAAGTTACACCATAAGAAGAGTAGTTAAAATTAAACATCGGCACTTTTTATTGTCCACGATAATTCTTTTCTCCATGCTGTATGTTCTTGCCGTATTTTTGAAAATCACGAGTAAGTCAGGCATTTTTGAAGTTTTCAGTTGAACCGGGACGGTTACCGGATAAGCCCCAACTTCTCCCAGAGAAAAGTGATGTCTAAGGGTTGCTTGGCGCCTGAATTAGTCAGTCGGGCATCGGACTGTTCCATGGTTTTCAGTATCTCCGCCACGGCGCGACGTCCCTCCTCCGTCTTGACTGCTTCAGAGGGGGTTTTGTCATGCAGTGCCGGCAGGGGGATCTCCGGCCAGGATTCATACTGTTTCGCCAGGAAGGAAGTAATGATCTGTTGCTGCGTCTCAAGGGGGGGGGCAGGTTTTGGCGGTGGTTTCGCCGACACTAACGCCTTATTACCGGAGGAGGCGTCAACCGGCAGGGGGAGCGGCTTAACGGTTATGATCGAATCAAGCCAGCAGTTTATGATGGTGCGGGCGACAAGATCCCGTGGGAGGTCGGGTGGGCCGTTCCGGTATGCGTCGTCACCTGTTATCACTTCCCGGCAGGCCAGGGCCGTACCCCGCTCCATGGGATATGCCGCGCCGGACATGACAAGATCTCCGTCCCGCAGTGCGAGACGGGCGCCGAGGATGTCCCATGGCACAAGAAATTGGGTGGCGGATCGCTCCCTGACCCAGACAGGCGGGTCACTGGGCTTGAGCATGTCGGCAAGAAACATCCCCTCGCCTTTTTTTATCTCCCGCACCTCATAAAGAGATAGTGAACGCTTGCAGATCTCCTGAAGCCACTCCCTGCCGTGGGGAGGCAATAACGGCCCCTCCTTGCCCAGGATCAGATCTAATGCGGGAATGTCCGTTTTGTTCACCGTCAGAACGGCGTCGGCCAGGAGCCAATCACCGATATTCAGTCCCAAAAGTTGGTCACGATCCGACGTCATACCGTCAATGGCCGCCATTTTTTCGTCATCCGGTTCTCCGAGGTAATCGAAACGGACCGCCGCGGCGATTTCGGCGGGGTAATTAGTGTGCAGCCAGTCAAGGGCGATTTCTACTGCTCCCTGTTCTTCCCGTCTTCGGTGTAATGACGTCTCTTCTTGGAGCAGGCAGCACTTTTTATATTTCTTGCCGCCGCCGCAGGGGCAGGGGGCGTTGCGGCTTGTTTTGAGCATGGGGATGATTTCCTTGCATGTTAGCATTTCATGACTGAAAATATCGAAGCATATGAATTCATACCCTTGATACCCTCGAACTTCAGGGAAGTCAACGTTTGATGACGCGGCGGAGTACCAGCGGGTTTTTAGGGAACCGGGTAATGACTCTCTGCTTGAATGTTCAAAACCATGATCCGAAAAATGGAAGAGTAGAGGAGCAGGAGATATGTGGCGGAGACGAAACCAAGAAGCCGAGCAAGAAGGGGAGCGGTTGAAACGGCGGGTTATCCGCCTGGGGAGTTTTCAGGTTGACCGGTGGCGACAGATCGCCGTTCTCTACCGGGT
This sequence comes from uncultured Desulfuromonadales bacterium, assembly GCA_903929485.1. Classification (GTDB taxonomy): domain Bacteria; phylum Desulfobacterota; class Desulfuromonadia; order Geobacterales; family CAIOGM01; genus CAIOGM01. The sequence continues at coordinate 23,773 of CAIYUY010000325.1, read as the reverse complement.
GGCGGACCGGTACGGCAGTCGGCTCTTCCCTCACACTTTTTGTCACGGGATGGCGGGGAGTGCCGACGGTTGCGTAACCGGCGCCTGCTGTGCCTGCAAGCCTGACGTCTTTGCCTGGGAGCAGGAACTCTTGGACCATCTCCCCAAGCGTCTGGCAAACATGGGGGAATGCTGTCCGTTTTTCAACAGGGTGAAGAAAAACTGCGGCATTTACGGCGTCCGTCCCTTTGCATGCCGAATCTATTACAACATGGCGGCGTCGCGGCTCTCCTGTCGGAATCCGGCGGAAGAGACTCTGCAGCTTTTCGATTCGCTAAAGCGGCATCTGGCGGAAATCCTGGGGCCGTATCTGGGAGGCTACCACCCCGGGCCGTGAATTTAAAAGGGGCAATTTCGGCAACCCTCCGCCATGGAGAAAATTACCCTTCCCATCGCTGGTGCTTTGTGGTATTTGTCAGGACTTAAAATCCCGCGCCGGACAGCCTGCCAGTTCCGCACAGAAGAGATCACTCAAAAGATAAAATCTATGGCCAAGATCATCTGCATCGCCAACCAGAAGGGGGGAGTCGGCAAGACTACCACCGCCGTTAACCTGGCCGCATCGCTGGCCGCGGCGGAGCGGCGAGTCTTGTTGGTGGATATGGATCCCCAGGGAAATGCCGCCAGCGGCGCCGGAATCGACCGGAACAGCCTGAACTGCTGCGTCTACGATGTTCTCATCAATGGCGTCGACCCGGCTGACGCCATTGTCACGACCCCTTTCGCCGGGCTTCAGGTTCTCCCTTCCACTGGAGACCTGGCCGGCGCCGAACTGGAACTGGTTACCGTCACGGGGAGAGAGCAGAAGCTGAAGGGGGCGCTGGCCATGCTCCAGGGGCGTTACGACTATATCCTCATCGACTGCCCCCCCTCACTGGGACTCCTTACCCTTAACGCCATGACCGCCGCCGCATCGGTGCTTATCCCACTCCAATGCGAGTTTTACGCCATGGAAGGGCTCTCCCATATCCTGACGACGATTAATCTCGTTCGCAAGGGACTCAATCCCGCTCTGGCCGTGGAAGGAATCCTGCTCACCATGTTTGATGGCCGGAACAACCTTTCCAGGCAGGTCTGTGACGAGATCCGGGCGCATTTTCCAAAAGAGACCTTTGCCACGATCATCCCCCGCAATGTCCGGCTCTCCGAAGCCCCCAGTCACGGCAGGCCGATCATGTTTTACGATATTGCCTCGCGTGGAGCGGCAAGCTACCTGGAGCTAGCCAGGGAACTGATTGCCCGGGAGGTGGACCGTGGTTAAAAAAACCGGACTTGGCCGGGGAATGGCGGCGCTCCTGCCGGTGGTTGAAGAGCGCGGCAGGATCTATTTTTCCTGTCCCATCGAGGAGATTCGCCCCTTGCGGGGACAGCCGCGCAAGACATTCTCCGGTGAGAAACTGGATGAACTGGCCGCTTCCATCCGTGAGAACGGGATCATTCAGCCGTTGGTGGTCAGGAAGAAGGACGAGCAGTATGAGTTGATTGCCGGAGAACGGCGCTGGCGGGCGGCCCAGAAAGCGGGGCTCCGCGAAGTGCCGGTGGTTATTCAGGATGTTTCCGACCAGACTGCCCTGGAGATGGCTCTGGTGGAAAATATTCAGAGGGAGGATTTGAACGCCGTGGAAGAGGCCGAGGCCTACCAGGCGCTCATGGAAACTTTGAGCCTTTCCCAGGAGGAGTTGGCCAAGCGTGTGGGAAAGGATCGATCCACCGTGGCCAACTCACTTCGGTTGCTCAAGCTCCCGGAAGAAATCAAAAAGGATATCGTGGAGGAGCGTCTCACCATGGGACATGGCCGCTCTCTCCTCCCTCTTGTGGATTCACCGTTCATGAGGCAGGCCCGTGATGAGATCGTCAAGCGTGGCATCTCCGTACGGGAGACCGAATCATTGGTGCGCCGACTTCAGAGTGTCCGCGCCAAGAGGAGCGGCAGCGGAGCGCTCTCGCCGGAACTCACCGACCTTCAGGAGCGGCTCAAGCGCCATTTCCAGGCCAAGGTTGCGATAACCATGAACGGCAAAAAGGGGAAAATAGAAATCAACTTCGGTGATGGGACGGAATTGACGAGGATTGTGGAACTGATGGGGTTATGACCGCGCCGCCGGGGAAGCCACGCTGCAAGAGCTGTTCGAGCTTTTTTTAACTTTTTTTGTGAAATTCCTTGACAGCAGCGTCATTATCATGATAGCTATCCACAGTTTTGGAACTTTGAACAGTTTTTAGAAATGCAATTCTCTCCTGACGGGGTGTCTACGTGATCACACTTGACCTGGCTTTTATCATTCAGATTGTTAACTTTTTCATCCTCCTGTTCGTCCTCAATACGTTCCTCTATAAACCGATCCGCAAGGCCCTGGCTGACCGGAGGGGTGAGATCGAGAGCGCCAGGCAGAGGACCGAAGCGGTGGATACCGGAGTCCAGGAGAAAGTGGCGGCTTACGAGGCGCGGATGCGTGAGGTGAAGGCCCAGGCAGCTCTTGAGCGGGCCGCCATGAAGAAGGGGGCCGAGAGCGAGGAGCAGGCGCTTCTTGAAAAAGCGCGTCTTGAGGCGACCGAGACCATCGGCGCCATCCGTGAAAAGATTGCGAAGGAAACCGCCGAAGCCCGGGAACTGCTCAGGACGCAGGCGTTACTTCTTTCGTCCGATATCTGCGAGAAGGTTCTTGGAAGGAGTCTGTAAGATGCGGCATCTGAACGTTTGGGAAAATCGGAGAAAAATCGTGCGAGTTGTGATGATCTGCACCGCGCTCCTTTGCACGGCTGGGCTGGCCTTTGCTTCCGAGGGGGGCGAACATGCCGCCGGCGGCGCACAGTTGAAGGACTTTATCTGGCGGGTTATCGACTTTGCCGTGCTTGTGGGGATTCTTGTCTGGGCCTTGGTCAAGCAGAACGTAAAGGGGGCTCTCAAGGCCCGTCAGGAAGCCATTGAAGCGACATTGGCCGAAGCAGCCGCCGCGCGTGAAGCCGCGGAGCTTAAACTGAAAGAGTATACCGCAAAACTTGATTCCGCCAACAAGGAGATTGATGAGCTCTCCGCCGGAATAAAGCGGGATGCGGCGGCGGAAAAAGTTCGAATGATCGCCGAGGCGGGCGCCATGGCCGAAAAGATCAAGGAACTGGCCAAGCAGACGGCCGTACTGGAAATTCAGAAGGCTCGGACTCAATTGAGGCAGGAAGCCGCATCTCTCGCCGTGGAGTTTGCCGAAAAGAAGATCAAGGATAACATCACGAAAAGCGACCAGGATAAACTGGTGAACGACTATCTTTCCAAGGTGGTGGAGCTACATTGATTACGAATGCGATTGCCCGGCGTTACGCCAAGGCCCTGGTGCAGCTTGCCGCTGAAGAAGAGCGTATAGAGCTGATTCATCTGGAATTGACCCGTTTTGAGACACTCCTGACGGAGCACAGCCATCTCAGATCCGTGCTGATCAATCCTGCATACGGCATAAACGAAAAACGGGCCATCGTGCAGGATCTATTGGCGCGCATGGACGTCGTGGGAACGGTAGCCAATTTTCTCCTGCTCCTCCTGGAACGGGGCCGTATCGGTTTCCTCTCGGCGATCATTGCGTCCTACGGCGCTTATGCCGATGAGCTCTCCGGTGTTGTCCGCCCGATTCTTTACACGGCCATCCCCCTGGAGGCTGACAAGATACAGGGAATAAAGGACGCACTGACTACCGCTACCGGCAAGAAGGTGGTCCTCTCCGTGGAGGTGGATCCGTCGCTCATCGGCGGTGTAGTCACCAAGATCGGCGACATGGTATATGACGGCAGTATCAGAACCCAACTCAATCGGATCGAAGGCATATTACAGAAGGGGTGAGACGTTCCTATGGAAATCAGAGCCGAAGAAATCAGCGAGATTATCAAGAAGCAGATCAAGGGTTACGGCAAAGAGGTCGAGGTTGCCGAGACCGGCACCATCATCTCCATCGGTGACGGTATTGCCCGTATCTACGGCCTGGACAAGGCTATGGCCGGCGAGCTTCTGGAGTTCCCCGGCGGTGTAGCCGGGATGGTGATGAACCTGGAGGAAGACAATGTCGGCGCCGCGATCCTCGGTGATTTCGAGAATATCAAGGAAGGCGACACAGTCAAACGGACCGGACGGATCACCGAAGTTCCGGTGGGCGAGGCTCTTATCGGCAGGGTGGTCAACGCCATAGGCGAACCCATTGACGGCAAGGGACCCATCAACACTTCTACCTTCAGTAAGGTCGAGGTCAAGGCTCCCGGAATCGTCAAACGGAAATCCGTGCATCAGCCAATGGCTACCGGGCTCAAGGCCATCGACGCCATGGTCCCCATCGGGCGCGGCCAGCGCGAATTGATCATCGGCGATCGGCAGACAGGCAAGACCGCCGTGGCCATGGACACGATCATCAATCAGAAGGGCGGGGACGTGGTCTGCATCTATGTCGCCATCGGCCAGAAGCGTTCCACTGTTGCTCAGGTTGTCTCCAAGCTTACCGAGCACGGCGCCATGGATTATACCATCATCGTGGCGGCCACAGCCTCCGAGCCGGCCCCGTTGCAGTATCTTGCTCCTTATACCGGCGTCACCATGGGAGAATATTTCCGTGACAGCGGCAAGCATGCCCTGATCATCTATGACGATCTTTCGAAGCAAGCCGTTGCCTACCGGCAGCTTTCGCTGTTGCTTCGCCGCCCACCGGGACGGGAAGCTTATCCCGGAGACGTTTTTTATCTTCACAGTCGCCTCCTGGAGCGCGCCGCCAAGGTGTCCGATGAGTGCGGCGCGGGTTCTCTCACCGCTCTCCCCATTATCGAAACCCAGGCCGGTGACGTTTCGGCATACATCCCCACCAACGTGATTTCCATCACCGACGGTCAGATCTTCCTTGAGGCGGATCTCTTCTACTCCGGTGTCCGCCCGGCTATTAACGTGGGGATCTCCGTATCTCGTGTCGGCGGTGCAGCCCAGACCAAGGCAATGAAGCAGGTTGCCGGAACGCTGCGGCTCAATCTTGCCCAGTACCGGGAGATGGCGGCTTTTGCCCAGTTCGGTTCCGATCTGGATAAAGCAACCCAGTTGCAGCTTGCCCGAGGCGAGCGTCTTGTGGAGATTCTCAAGCAGCCCCAGTACAAGCCGATTCCCTTCGAGAAGCAGGTCATCATCATTTTTGCCGCCAATAACGGCTTCCTGGATGATTACCCGGTTTCCGCTCTGAAGCGGTATGAGCCCGAACTGTACACCTTCTTCGATACGAAAAAGGGATCACTGGTGTCCGATTTGCGCGATAAAAAGGCCATTGACGACGATCTCAAGGCCAAGATGATCGCGGCCCTGAACGAATTCAAAAAAGAGTTTACGGCGTAATGTCCAGAATCGCGGCTCCGAACGAATTCAAATAAGAGTTTACGGCGTAATTTCCGGAATCAAGGACGGGATGCAGCATGGCAAATCTGAAGAGTATTAAAAAGCGGATTGTGTCGGTCAAGAGCACCCGGCAGATCACCAAGGCCATGAAAATGGTTGCGGCGGCGAAACTCCGTCGTGCCCAGGATAATGTCGTGGCGGCCCGCCCCTACGCACGTAAGTTGCGTGAGGTCATGGAGCGGTTGGCGCAGTCACAGGAATCGGATCCGCATCCGCTCATGGTGCGTCGCGATACGTCCCCTCGGGCGCTGATAGTTCTGGTCACCTCTGATCGTGGTCTCTGCGGCGGCTTCAACGCCAACATCAGCAAGGCGGCTGAACGCTTTATCCTGGAGCATCGTGACGATTATTCCCAGGTCACTATTACGACCATCGGTCGCAAGGGGTATGATTTTCTTAAGAATCGTCAGAAGATGGGGCAAAACTACGCCGGGGTCATCTCCAAGCCGACCTACCAAGCCGCGGCTCTCATTGCTCGGGAAGTAATCCAGGGATTCATCGCGGAAGAGTACGATGATGTCTTTCTTTTCTACAACGCCTTTCGGAGTGTCATGTCCCAGGACATCACGTGCGAGCAACTCCTTCCCATATCTGCTCCCGAGATGAGCGAAGAGGCGGAGAGCGGCGTCCAATATATCTACGAGCCCACCAAGGGTGAACTGCTCGGCGAACTTCTTCCCAAATCCATTGAGGTCGCTATCTTCAAGGCGATGCTGGAATCGGTTGCTTCCGAGCATGGCGCCCGGATGACCGCCATGGACAGCGCATCCAAGAATGCCACGGAGATGATCGGCAAATTGACGCTTATCTACAACCGGGCGCGTCAGGCTGCAATAACCACGGAACTTACGGAGATCATCTCCGGCGCCGAGTCAATCAAGGGATAAACGCTACCGAATCACATACAGAGAATGGCCGCTGGACAGGCCGCAGGAGGAAGAAGGAATCATGAGTCAGAACATCGGTAAGATTTCGCAGGTCGTAGGAGCGGTTGTGGACGTGGAGTTCGAGCCGGGTAAGCTCCCCCTGATCTTTAACGCCCTTCGGTTGACCAACCCGTCCATCGACGACCGCCCCGACAATCTGGTGCTGGAAGTCGCTCAGCATCTTGGCGAGAACGTCGTCAGGACCATCGCCATGGATTCCACCGACGGTCTGGTTCGCGGTCAGGCGGTCAAGGACACCGGAAGACAGATCGTCATGCCGGTGGGCCGGAAGACTCTGGGACGCATCATGAACGTCATCGGAGAACCGGTGGACGAGATGGGGCCCATCGGCGCGGAAAAGGAATATGAGATCCATAGGCCGACTCCTTCCTTTGCGGACCAGTCAACCAAGGTCGAATCTTTCGTCACCGGCATCAAGGTTGTCGATCTGCTCGCTCCTTATGTTCGCGGCGGCAAGATCGGTCTCTTTGGAGGCGCCGGGGTTGGTAAGACGGTGCTTATCATGGAGTTGATCAACAACATCGCCAAGCAGCACGGCGGTTACTCAGTCTTTGCCGGCGTCGGGGAGCGGACACGCGAGGGGAATGACCTCTGGCACGAGATGAAAGAGTCCGGTGTTCTGGAAAAGGCTGCCCTTGTTTATGGACAGATGAATGAGCCTCCCGGGGCCCGTTCACGTGTGGCTCTTTCGGCGCTTTCCGTTGCCGAGTACTTCCGTGATGAGGAAGGGCAGGATGTGCTCCTCTTTATTGATAATATTTTCCGCTTCACCCAGGCAGGGTCCGAGGTTTCAGCTCTTCTGGGCCGTATCCCCTCCGCCGTCGGATACCAGCCCACCCTGGCCACGGAGATGGGGGAATTGCAAGAGCGAATCACCTCTACCATCAAAGGATCCATTACTTCGGTGCAGGCCATCTATGTCCCTGCCGATGACTTGACTGACCCGGCGCCTGCGACAGCCTTTGCGCATCTTGACGCCACCACGGTTCTTTCTCGACAGATTGCCGAGCTGGGGATCTATCCGGCCGTTGACCCGCTGGACTCCACCTCCCGAATCCTGGATCCCCAAGTCGTTGGTGATGAGCATTACGCTGTTGCCCGCTCTGTTCAGTATGTTCTTCAGAAATACAAGGATCTCCAGGATATCATCGCCATTCTCGGCATGGATGAGCTCTCCGAGGAAGATAAACTGGTGGTTACCCGCGCACGGAAGATTCAACGTTTTCTTTCTCAGCCGTTTCATGTGGCCGAAGCCTTCACCGGTACCCCCGGAGTTTACGTTGAGCTTAAGGACACCATCAAGGGGTTCCAGGAGATCGTTGCCGGCAAGCATGACGACATCCCCGAGCAGGCTTTCTACATGGTCGGCACCATCGAGGAAGCTCTGGAGCGCGCGAAGAAGTTGGTAGCTTAAATCAGGAGAAAGGTGAATGGTGAACCTTGAACCTTGAACCTTGAACCTTGAATTTTTAAACCCAAGGAACTTTTATGGCAGACAAACTAGTGATGGACTTGGTCACTCCGTATCGGAAGGTCCTTTCCGTGGAGGTTGATGAGATCACCGCAACAGGCGCCCTGGGGGAATTCGGGGTGCTCCCTGGACATGCACCTTTTCTTACCTCACTGAAGATAGGAGAGCTGTCCTACAAGCAGGGGAACAGCGTCGATCATTTGGCCCTCAATTGGGGTTATTTCGAAGTAGAAGATGATAAGGTTACCATTCTTGTGGAGACTGCCGAACTCGCCGATGAGATCGACCTTGTGCGGGCCAGGGCTGCTCTCTCCCGCGCGGAAGAGGCAATGAAGAAGTTGCTTCCGGAAGACAAGGAGTTTCGCATACATGAGCTGGCTCTCGAACGGGCGCTTATCCGCGTGCAAGTAGCCGGCAAAGCCGTCAGAAGATAGTCTTCATCATCTGTTTATGCTTAAAAGAGCGGCCTTGGCCGCTCTTTTTTTTAACAAATTTTCGTAATCGCCCGTTCGAATTCAGAATATTTATAGTGTATTTTTTGTTTTTTTAGTGTAAAAACAGTGCGTGGCCGAGATCCGTAATGTCCGTGAAAAGGAAAGAAAAACTTCAATCATACAGGCGGCGATTCTTGGCCGTGTGGAGAGACTTGTGGGAAATGCTCTTGATTCAAATCCGTTTTCACAGAGCTCCGGTCAATTTCGCGCGTTTCAGGAAGGATGGTCAAGGGATTTGGATGATCCGATTACAAGCATGCTGCAGCAAGCAAAAAGCCGCCCCTGAGAAGGAGCGGCTTTATGTTTTAATCGAGTTATTGATGAGGTGACGGTTATCTGAACTGAAAGGTGGGGAAATGGACAAGGCTTTGGAGAGTGGCCATGAGATCGCCTCTATCCTCTGATTCGTAAATCCGCATCAAGAGAGCCATGGAGGTCTGATGGAGCTCTTTCATCTCAATTCGAGCTTTGCCGATGAAATGATCGGCAGGTTCTTCCGGGAGAAATTCAGCGGCGTAGAGGTCCCCTGCTTTTTCCAGGTGTGCTTTGGCCTCCAGCGTATTTCCTCGAGACATGAGACGAATGCCGGCTACCGCATTGATTCGGAACTGCTCGCAATCGCAGGTTATGGCCTCAAAGTTGATACGATAGGCGTCCCCTTGGGCAAGGATGTAATTGAACTGCTCCTTGCCGTTTAATGATTTACGAAGCCGGCTTGAGGTGGTCTTGAAATTTTTAAATCCGGCTTCGTGATTGCATCCGGGCCAAAGAAGTTCTATCAACTGGCTGCGATGCACCCACTGGTCCGAGGTAATGAGAAGATAGCAGAAAAGAAGTCGGGCTTTTTGGCTGTCCCATTGAATGGCCATGGGGATATTTTCCCGGTAAAAGGTTAACCCGCCGAATGTGCGAATAGCGATAGTTTCAGAACGAGCCCGACATCTCATGCTGTTAATCCTTTTACTGCCGACCGGATTTACACTAGTATAATGAAGCGATATATCACAGGGTGGGAATAGTTGTCAAATATTTTTTACGTTTTGGTGCGTTATTTGCGGTTATAATGTTACCAATATGAGCTCAACCTGTTCTCTACCTGCGTGCTAAAAAAACGGCGCATCCTCTCGGCGGCGCCGCTTGGGAATCAGTTCCCATCCGAGTTGCTTATTCTCTTACATAGGTATCCTGATCGGATTCGTGAACCATTCCCATGATGTGGGCGTACTCGGATTCGATGAGGGCATAATGCTGTTGGGTTTCCTTGACGACTCCCTGGAAGATATTTCTCACCAGCGGGTCGACCATGTCCCGGGCAAAGAGAGAGTACTGGTCAATGCAGGCCTTTTCCTCGGCAAGAGCAATCTCCAACGCCTTCTGCTCATGGGTGTCGGAAGTAATCGCTTTCTCCAGCGCGGCATAGACCGTATTTTCCACGTTGGGAGGCGTGGAGATGAACGATTTGAGGTCACCGAACTCGGGACCCTTATAATGATCGAAAAACGCCTTGAGATGAGCCACTTCTTCATTGGCCAGCAGTTCAAAGACCTTTTTTGCCCGAGTATTGCCTGTTACTGCCGCGGCGCGGCGGTAGAAATCCATGCTGTCCTTTTCCGCTTGAATGGCGAGTCTCAACGCCTCCTGCACGGTATACTCTTTACCCATGGTAAGACCTCCTTTTCCTTATTTGCGCAATTTTACTGTAAACAGTATATCTATAAATATTATTTGTTCAATAGAATAATGACATTCTATTCGCCCATGAGAGCGTTCACCACCATGCCTGCCATGGTAAGCCCGATAAGCGCGGGGATGTAGGAAATGGTTCCTTGGGGCGCCTTGGAGCGGCGCTCATCAGCATCCGGGTTTAGGTGAGCGTTCCGTTCATCAGGAGCAGGAATAGCGGCCGGTTCCTCGGTGGAGTAGACCACGGTGACACCGCTTTGAATCCCTTCCTCCCGGAGAAGTTTGTGCAGTGATCGGGCTGTCCGGCAGACGGTTGTCCGTGAGATGTCAGCCACACGGATGAGGGTCGGATCACGCTTCATGGCTCCCCCCATGCCGGAGATAATCGGCATGTTCCGCTTTCGACACGTTTTGATAAGATGCACCTTGCTTGCCATGAGATCCATGGCGTCCAGGACATAATCATGATGTTCAGAGAGGAGAAATGGAGCGGTTTCCGGAGAGTAGAATTCACGGTGCGGGATGATCAACGCCTGGGGATTTATGAGCCGCAACCGTTTGGCCACGACCGAGCAGTTGGGTTGCCCCACCGTTTGCTCCAGGGCATGGAGTTGGCGGTTGATGCCGGAAAGACGGACATCGTCGTAATCGACGATGGAGATCCGTCCGACGCCGGCTCGACAGAGCGTTTCGGCGGCATAGCTTCCCACTCCGCCGACACCGAAGATTATAACCGAGGAGGAACGGAGCTTGTTGAGAGCCTCGGCGCCGATGAAGAGTTCCGTGCGTGAAAAACGATGCAAGCCTGACATGACATTACTCCATCAACTCCATGAATTTTACTTCAGCCGGAACAATTCCTTTGCGTTGGAGCTGGTGACGGTGGCGACCCGTTCCAGGGATACTCCTTTTACGATTGCAATGACCTTGGCCGTCTCCACCAGGAACGAAGGCTCGTTGACGCAGCGCCGATACGGAACAGGGGAAAGATCCGGCGAATCGGTCTCCAGTAGTAAATGCTCCAGTGGAATCCGTCGAACCACTTCAACCGGACGAACTGCGTTATGGTAGGTCACCGGTCCGGCAATACCGATACGCAGAGCAAGGGAAACGCATTCCGCCGCTATCTCCGGACTCCCGGAAAAGGCGTGCATGACGCCGCCTACGGTGGAAACTTTTTCCTCCCGGAGTATCCGTAGCAGATCGGCAAAGGCCCGTCGGCAGTGGATGATTACCGGGATGCCCAATCCGACCGCCAAGCGGAGTTGCTCGCGGAAAGCCGGTTGTTGAACCTCCCGCAAGATGTCATATCCGTAGTCCAGTCCGATTTCACCGATTGCCACGGCGTCGGGGACCAGCGTCTCCAGCTTGGCGAGGGTTTCGTCGTGCAACTGGTCCGCATGCATGGGGTGAATGCCGGGGGCGGCAAGGATACGCCGATCCATGGCGGACAGGGAGATGAGTCGGTCCCACCCCGCCGGAGAAACTCCGGGGACGATGAAACGGTTTACTCCGACACTCTCGGCGCGGGTCAGAACTTGCGGCAGTTGTCCCGCTAACGAGGGAGAATCCAGATGGCAGTGGGTATCGACAAACATGCTCTTGTCAAAAGGCGAAAGTAAAGGTACAAATGCGTTGTCACTTTATCACTCCCCGCGGGAAGAACGAAAGAGGTTTTTAGATAAAACTCTCGCACTATTGTTCAATCGGAGAATGTTATGGCCAAAGGACATTTCAGCGATGCAGGCGACTCACTGTCGATCATCCTGCTCAGGCTCCCCTTGGGAATCATCTTTATAGCCCACGGTTCCCAGAAGCTACTGGGACTGTTCGGCGGTCTTGGTCTGACCGCAACCTTTAAAACCTTCGAAGAGAAGTTGAATATTTTGCCGGTTTTCACTTTCCTGGCCATTATCGCCGAGTTCGGTGGCGGAATCGGTGTTCTCGTTGGTCTCCTTTCTCGCTTTTCCGCGGCGGGGATCGCCATCACCATGGTGGTTGCGATCTACAAGGTTACCCTGCTCAACGGCTTCTTTATGAATGTTTCCGGGCGTGGGCCCGGTATGGAATATAATCTTGCCCTTCTGGGGATGGCCTTGGCGATTCTGCTCAGGGGGGGCGGTTCGTGGTCCGTTGATCGGTTTCTCCGGAATAGATGATTGGAATGGAAATTGAATTAATTTTCCTGCTCTGTCGCCCAAGATGTTATGCTCTCAGTTTTGTATATGCCGGTAAATCGGGTTCCGGTCGGAATTGACACTACACACGGAGTTGAAACAGATGAAACAGCATAACGAGCAGGAGATCAATCGTCGCCGCACCTTCGCCATCATCAGTCATCCGGACGCCGGCAAGACCACTATCACTGAAAAGCTCCTCCTCTTCGGCGGGGCGATCCAGCAGGCGGGTGAGGTCAGGGCTCGTAAGTCAGCTCGTCACGCGACTTCCGACTGGATGGAGATGGAAAAGCAGCGAGGGATCTCGGTTACTTCGTCGGTGATGAAGTTCACCCATGGCGACTACGAGATTAATCTCCTGGACACCCCGGGTCATAATGACTTTTCAGAGGATACCTACCGGGTGCTCACTGCCGTGGACTCAGTCCTCATGATTATCGACTCGGTGAAGGGGGTGGAGAGTCAGACCAAGAAGCTTTTGGAGGTCTGCCGTCTTCGGCATACTCCCATCATGACTTTCATCAACAAGCTGGATCGGGAAGGGCGTGAACCCATCGATCTTATCGACGAAATTGAAAGTCTCCTCAAGATCCAGTGCGCTCCCATGACCTGGCCCGTGGGGATGGGGAAACGGTTTAGGGGAACTTACCACCTCTACTCCAAGGAGCTGACATTTTTTGACCCCGAGGCAGAGAAAGGGGTCGGTCGGATTGCCACGGTGGCCGGGCTGAACGATCCACGACTGGACGACCTCCTGGGATCGCAGGTGGAGGAACTTCGTAATGATGTGGAACTGCTTGAGGGGGCGGCTCATCCATTTAATAAGGAGTCGTACCTTGCCGGAGTCCAGACTCCGGTCTTCTTTGGTAGCGCCATCAATACCTTCGGTGTGCAGCAACTCCTGGATACCTTTGTGGCCTACGCCCCTTCGCCCCTCCCCAGGGAAGCCATGAGCCGCACCGTCTCCCCCTATGAAGAGCCGTTTACCGGCTTCTGTTTCAAGATTCAGGCCAACATGGATCCTGCCCACCGGGACCGAATCGCCTTCTTTCGGATCTGTTCAGGTAAATTCAACAGAGGGATGAAGGTCCGTCACCTGCGACTGGGGCGCGACATGGCCATCGCCAATGCCACCATTTTCATGGCCCAGGATCGAACCAATGTGGAAGAAGCCTTTCCCGGTGATATAATAGGGATACATAACCATGGTATCATCAAAATTGGTGATACTTTTACTCAGGGGGAGGAGCTCAAGTTCACCGGAATTCCCAACTTTGCCCCGGAGCATTTCCGGAAAATAAGGTTATTGGACCCCATGAAGTCCAAGGCGCTGGAAAAGGGGCTGATCCAGTTGGCCGAGGAGGGGTCTACTCAAGTATTTCGCCCCCTCATGGGTGCCGATTGGATCGTGGGGGCCGTGGGGTTGCTTCAGTTCGAGGTGGTCATGCACCGTCTGGAGCATGAATACAAGGTCAAAGCCGCCTACGAACCGGTGAACTACGCAACCGCCCGCTGGGCCACCGGCGATAAGAAGATTCTGGAGGAGTTTCAGAAAAAAGAGGTGATGAATCTCTTCATGGACGGAGAAGGGAACCTGACCTATCTGGCGTCCAGCGCCTGGCGGCTGGAAAATACGATTGAGAATTGGAAGGGGCTGGAATTCCACGAGATTCGGGAGCACAGCTGAGGATCGGGGACTCGGGACGGGGGACTGGGGTGATTCGCGGCAAAGAGTGTACCGTATAACATGTTCGGTATCGATTTTCCGTTCATGGTTCGACAGGCTCACCACGAACGGAAAATAAGGCGGTTATTAAACCTGAATCCGTTCGCCCTGAGCTTGTCGAAGGGTGAACAGGTTTCTGTCGGGTATGTTCTTTGTCGCGAATCACCTTATATCCGGCAGACCTTTGTCTGGAGATAGGCGGTGAAATCGTCCCGGAACTCCTCCCGCTTCAACGCCAGATCAACCGTGGCCTTGAGGAAACCGAGCTTGTCGCCGCAATCGTACCGGGTTCCCTCGAAATGACAACCGTAGATGGTCCGGTTTTTGGAAAGCTCCAGGATGGCGTCGGTGAGCTGAATCTCCCCCCCTTTACCCGGCTGCTGCCGTTCCAGGATGGGAAAGATGTCCGGGGTCAGGATGTACCGGCCGATGATCGCCAGGTCCGATGGGGCGTCTTCCAGCATCGGCTTCTCCACCAGGTCCAGCACCTCATAGGTGCGAGGAGCGATGGTCTTGGCCTTCACGCAACCGTAGGAGGAGATGGCCGCCATGGGAACCTGTTCCAACGCCAGCACCGGCCCCCGCCAGTGACGGTAAACATCCAGCAACTGGGCCAGACAGGGGGTCCCTGAGTCGATGATGTCATCCCCCAGAAGGACGGCAAACGGTTCATTATTAATAAATTCCCGGGCGCAGAGGATGGCGTGGCCAAGCCCCAACGCCTGCTTCTGCCGAACATAGAAGATATTCACCAGGTCCGCCAGGGAACGAACCGCCATCATCTCATCCTGCTTCCCCTTCTCGTGAAGAAGCGCCTCCAGCTCGAAGGCGATATCGAAATGATCCTCGATGGAACGCTTGTTCCGCCCCGTTACAAAGAGGATCTGTTCGATGCCGGCGTTGACTGCCTCCTCCACCACATACTGAACCAGCGGCTTGTCGATGAGGTTGAGCATCTCCTTGGGGGAGGCCTTGGTGGCGGGGAGAAACCGGGTGCCGAGACCGGCGACAGGGAATACCGCTTTTTTAACCTGCATTAAAATCTCCTTAAAACCGTGAATAGTGAAAGGTGAATGGTGAATGGTGAAAAAACCGTGAACTTTTCACGGCAGTTGCACTTTTCACCATTCACTTTTCACTATTCACTGTCTTTACTGCTCTTTTCGCCGACTGGACGGTATTGTACAGGAGCATGGTGATGGTCATGGGACCGACGCCGCCGGGAACCGGCGTGATGGCCGAGGCGCGTTCCGAGGCTGCGGCAAATTCCACGTCCCCCACCAGCTTTTTATCCCCCACCCGGTTCACCCCCACGTCGATGACCACCGCCCCGGGCTTGATCCACTCTCCCCGGATCATCTCCGGCTTCCCCACCGCGGCGATAACCAGATCGGCTCGTCCCACATGAGCAGCAAGATCGCGGCTCCGGGAATGACAGAGGGTAACGGTAGCATGCTCCTGGAGACACATGAAGGCCACCGGCTTCCCCACGATATTGGATCGCCCCACCACCACGACCTCCTTGCCGGCCAAGCTGACCCCACTCTCTTTCAACATCACCATTATCCCGTAGGGGGTGCAGGGTTGAAAAAGCGGTTTTCCCACCACGAGCCGCCCCACGTTATAGGGATGAAACCCGTCAACATCCTTCAGCGGAGAAATAGCCTCCAGCACCTTTTCGGTGTTGATATGCCCCGGCAGCGGCAACTGGACGAGGATGCCATGAATACGCGAATCGTTATTGAGTTGGTCAATGAGCGCCAAAAGGTCGGCCTCGGGAGTCTCAGGGGGGAGTTTATGCTCATCGGAGAAGATCCCGGTGGCGGCGCAAGCCTTCTCCTTCATGCTCACATAAACCGCACTGGCCGGATCTTCTCCCACCAGCACCACCGCCAGCCCCGGTTGCACCCCCACCGCCGACAAGGCGGCGGCGTCGGCGGCTATTTCTATTCTCAGTTTCGCGGCAATGGCCTTGCCGTCAATAATCATCGCCATGAATCAAACCTCCCGGGGAAATAACATCCGACTATCGCAGGTAATCCATCCATGCTCACCGAAAAGGAGCCGCTGATGCCTCAGGACGCGGTAGCCGAGGGGCATCCGGCACAGGCCCCTGCGCAAGAGGGTGCGGCCGCTGCCGGAGCCTCTTTTTTGGCGCCGTACCCTTCACTGTACCACCCCCCTCCTTTCAGGGTAAAAGCGGCCTGGGAGATCATTTTTTCCACAACAGCGCCACAGGCCGGACAGGCCGTGGCCGGGGGATCGGAAAACTTCTGACGAAGCTCGAATTGCTTTTCACAACTGGTACAGCGGTACTCGTATACAGGCATGCTGGCTACACCTCCCATCAATAGTGGTTCAGGACAAATATAAGGATGTTACCGGCGGTTTGTCAAGGCATTACGAACAATCAACATTTCATCCCCCTGATCCGGGGAGGAACTCCCGGAGCCACGCATCAAAGATCCTGACTTTCCTCTCCCCGAATCGCGACAACCCCCTGCGGACCTCGTCCAGTGTCAGTTCCCGGTCGATGCGGTCGGGCTTCTTGGTATAAAAAAGATCGGCAAAACAGATAATCCGCTCGGCCACGGTGACCGGAGCCATCTCCCGCCGGGGCAAGGGAAGATCCTGAAGAATGACCTCCTCCACCGTCAGACCGACGCCGATGTGCCTTTCGCAGACCATGGCATGCTCCGGGTATCCTTCGCGTTCCAGGATCTCCCGACCCAGTATCCCATGACGTAGATAAGAGGCGCTTCCCCGGCAACCCAGACGCGGAGAGTTTGTTCCCACGACTCCGATGTCGTGAAGCAGGGACGCTTCCTCGATAAACTTCAGCAGAGTCCCGTCAACACCCTGGGAAATGGCAACCGTGAGGGCCTTACCGGCCACGAGACGGCTGTGCTCATACACCAGGTCAAACCCTTTTTCGTTGCCGGCAAAATACTTTTTCAGGAGAAAGAGAGGATTCAACGGTTTACCTCACGGCGGAAGAACTGTAGTATTACGCGAGAAGAGACGCGACAATGGTATCTCGGTAGAGAATATATCTTCAAAAGGACGCCATGAAAACAGATTTCGACCCATCAGAGCTTGAATTCGAATTTTTTCGTGGTTCCGGGCCTGGCGGGCAGCATCGAAACACCACCGATTCAGGGGTAAGGCTCCGTCATCTCCCCACCGGACTCGTGACCCAGGCAACCGAAAGCCGGTCGCAACTCCGGAACCGCGACACAGCGCTGCAACGACTGGCCGAGCTTTTGGAGCGGCGCAACCATGTTGAGAAAAAACGTCACGCCACCAAAGTCCCCCGTGGCGAGCGGGAACGAAGGATACAGGCAAAAAAACAGCGCTCCGCAAGGAAGAGACAACGTTCGGTTACCGGCGATGAATAGAGCAATCGCCTCATTGATTTTCCAGGAGTTGAAAATGTCCCTTGCGCGACCCGGCGTTTATCTCTATTATTGATATTTTATTTTAGTTCAACATAAGGGTTTTGGGTACATGGTAGCTGCCATCGTCTTCATCTTCGGTCTGTTGATCGGTTCATTTCTCAATGTCTGCATCCACCGTTTGCCCCGCGACGAGTCGCTGCTGTTTCCGGCATCACACTGTCCGGCATGCGGCGCGGCCATCCCCCCCTGGCTCAACATCCCCGTGGTAAGTTATCTTCTTCTGAAAGGGCGCTGCCGTTCATGCTCGGCCTCCATTTCGCCAATCTACCCCACCGTGGAACTGCTGACCGCCACCCTCTGGCTCCTCCTGCTGCTCCGATTCGGCCTCAACCTTCACTTTTTCGTCCTGGCGTTCCTCTGCTCGGCCCTGGTGGTCGTCACCTTCATCGACCTGGAGCACCAGATCATCCCCGACGAAATCTCCATAACCGGTATTTTCATCGGTTTTGCCTACTCGTCATATTCCACCACCTATGTTTACCCGGCCACGGCTATCGGTCTCTCCGTGGCGATCATCACGCTACTGATTCTTTTCGGACGGCAGCTGTTATCCATACTGCTGACTCTTTTCACGAAACCATCCTCCGAATCATCGGAATCCGGTGAAGAGTCCGAATTCAGATACGGAGAGTACCTCAAATTATTTGCACTGACGATTCCAGCCATGGCTTGCGGCAGTTATTTTTTGCTCAAGTTTCCCGGTCAGAATTGGGCCGATTCTCTCCTGGGAATCCTCATGGGCACGGACATCATCGTCCTTTCCACCCTGCTCTATTATCTCCTAAGAAAAGCCGAAGGGATGGGGGGTGGGGACATCAAGCTCCTGGCCATGATGGGGGCTTTTTTCGGATGGCAGGCTATCCCGTTCATCATCTTCGTCAGTTCCCTGGCCGGGTCGCTCATCGGCATCATCGTCATGCTGGCGAAGAAAGGAGATGGTAAACTCGCCATCCCCTTCGGCCCCTTTCTGGTCATCGGCGCCCTGCTGCACATTTTCTACGGACCGCAAATTGTAAGCTGGTATTTCGGGACCTGGAGTCACTAATTGAATTCACTCTTCGAAGTTTCCGTGAAGGTCTCATTTCTCCGTCTCTGCTGGGTCACCTTCTCGTGTCATGTATTCGGCTGTTACGCTTCCCTCCTCAACCGTTTCCGGATCGTCGGCGCCCAGCGGATCCCCTCCAGCGGCGGAGTGCTCATCGCCTCCAACCATATATCCGCCTATGACACCATTTTCCTCCCCTGGGCGGTGATCCGGACCAACCGGCTCCAGATGCTCTGGGCGCCGGCCAAGGAGGAGCTCTTCAAGGGATTCTCCGGCCGGCTCTACCGCTCCTGGGGGGCATTCCCGGTAAGACGGGGGCGCGACGTCCGGGCAGGCAAGATCATCAACGACCTCCTGGCCGACCAGAAGGTAATGCTTTTTCCCGAGGGGACCCGTCACAAAGACGGTGTTCTCGGCCAGGGAAACCGCGGAGTCGGCAAGATTATCTACGACACCCGGCCGACGGTTATCCCCACCGCGCTCATCGGCATGAATCATTGGCGGTTTCCCGACTTCGGCCGGGAAGGACGGATCATCTTCGGTGCTCCCCTGGAGTTCTCCGACCTCTTCCTCCTGGAGAACTGCAAAGAGACCCACCAGAAGATCGTCGACCGGGTCATGTCCGCCATCGCCGAACTTCTCAGAGAGGAAAACGCTTATGTCAACCCCAGTTGAGATCTTTTGCGACGGCGCCTGCAGCGGCAACCCCGGCGCCGGCGGCTACGGCGCCATCCTTCGTAGCGGAAACCTGGAGAAGGAGATTTCCGGCGCCGCCGGTGAGACCACCAACAACCGGATGGAGATGACCGGCGCCATCGAGGCGCTGGCGACCCTGAAACGTCCCTGCAGGGTCACCATCACCACCGATTCCCAATACCTGGTAAAGGGGATGACCGAATGGCTCCCCGGCTGGGTCAAGCGAGGCTGGATCAACAGCAAGAAAGAGCCGGTGCTGAACCGTGATCTCTGGGAACTGCTCAGGGAAATGGCGAAGATTCACGAAGTTACCTGGACCTGGGTCCGGGGGCACGACGGTCACGCGGAAAACGAGCGGTGTGACGAACTGGCCCGCGCCGCCATCATCGCCTGGAGAAAAGAACAGGGACCGAGGACTAGGGACTAGGTTTAAAAGCAATGACCGACTATTTCATCACCGACATCACCGAGCAGGACGTCCGCCGCGAACGGGACAAGGGGAGAGATCTGCGCCGGACCAGATGGTGGCAGAATCGCATCGCCCGGGGGCTCTGCCATTACTGCGGAGCGACTTTCCCTCCCGACGAGTTAACCATGGATCATCTGGTGCCGGTGGCCCGGGGGGGGAAAAGTACCGCCGGGAATGTAGTTCCGGCCTGCCGCGGCTGCAACAGCCGAAAGAAATACCTCCTCCCCATGGAATGGGACGAGTACCTGGAAAAGCAAAAAGAAGGAGAAAGGTGAATAAAGAAAGGTGAAAGGTGAAAGGTGCATGCCATTCAAGACGATTATCTACGACTGCGACGGTGTCATGTTCGACTCCCTGGAGGCGAACTGCGCCTTCTATGAGCGGATCATGACCCCCTTGGGACGGACCCTGGATCGGGGGGACGAAACCACCATGCGGGTGCTGCATACCTACGCCAACCGCGATGTCCTGGCTTTTTTCTTCCCCCAGGAACCCCAGAAAAGCCAAGCTCTGGAGCTGGCGGCTGCCGTGGAGTACCGGGAACTGATCCCGCTGATGCGGATGGAACAGGGGTTCATGGAGACACTGGAGGAACTTCAGCCAAGATTTCATCTGGCCGTCTGCACCAACCGCTCAACTTCCATGGAGGAGGTTCTCGCCAAGTTCGACCTGACCCGATTCTTCGGCTACGTGATGACCGCCTCCAAGGTAAAAAACCCCAAACCCCACCCTGAACCGCTCCACCGAATTCTTGAACACTACCGGATAGCCCCCCATGAAGCGCTCTTCGTGGGGGATTCCGAGTTGGATCGCCTGGCGGCGGCAGCCGCCGGCGTCCCCTTCGTCGCCTATAAGGCTTCCCTGACGGGGTATGCCCGGATCAACCACCACCGCGAGATCCTTTCCCTGTTGGAGCAGAGCGACAACGGCTGAAACTCAGGATGCTTCATTGAGTTACATGCATCATGCTTAGCTCAGAGATCAAATTCCTGTTGGCCTATGACTGCAGGCAACCTTTTCGGCGCTTTAATCCTCAACTGCTTGTTGACATTCATGCGACCGAACACCACCTGAATATCGCCGGGCGATACGTCAAATTCATCCGCCAGAAATCGCACCATATGATCGGTTGCCCGCCCGGCCCGGGGGAGTGCCGTTACACTGACACAGAGTTGGTGCGCCTTTACCTTGCCGATGGCGTCTCGTTTAGCATTGGGCGTACCGAGAATATTAAGCACGAGAATATCACCCTCCCACGTAAAAAACGGTTTTTTCACCATACCTCCAAAGATACTGTCCAATCAGCTCTTTTTTATCCTGCAACTGACTATTGATTTTACTGACTCAGTTGCGGGGCTGCTCACCTGCACATATCTCCCCTAAAATCCGTCAAATTATCACCGATCAAAAGGGATTGCTTCGTCGCTTCGCTCCTCGCAATGACTGCGAAAAACACATCAACGGTCATTGCGAGCGGAGCGAAGCAATCCCAGAAAACGGATAACCGGAGCAAATCAATCTTGATGCTCTCGCAAATTCTGTCATTGCGAGCGAAGCGAAGCAATCTAGTTTATCGCTAACGGACTAAAACTACTGAGATTGCTTCGTCGCTTCGCTCCTCGCAATGACATTTTGAAAGAGAATTTGCGATGGCATCAATCTTAGCTCCACCCTATTTTATCTAAGCCGAACGGGCCGGGCAGTCGTATAGTTGTACGGGTTTTATTGATTTGAATTAGTCAGAGCGTATCCCCTAGTTAATCAAACGAATAGTGTTGTTAAACGTATCAGTGACAAAAAGTTTAGTCCCGTTAGTCGTAATACCATAGGGATATTGAAACCGAGCGGCAGCTTTGGAACCGTCATTTGCTCCTTCAACCCCGGCATACCCTGCCAGTGTAGTCACTTCGCCAGTTGCCACTACCACTTGGCGAATAGCATGATTTTGTGTATCGGCAACATAAATGTTCGTACCGTCAGTTGTAATACCATGTGGATAATTAAACCGGACAGCAGGGCCAACGCCGTCATTTGCTCCATCAAGCCCGGCAGTCCCTACCAGTGTAGTCACCTCGCCGGTTACTACTACCACTTGACGAATAGTATGATTTGATGTGTCCGCCACATAAAGGTTCAAACCGTCAGTCGTAATACCGTATGGATAATTAAACCTGGCAGTAGAGCCGACACCATCGATTGAACCGGCATTCTCGGCACTTCCTGCAAGTGTAGTTACCTTACCTGTATCAATTTCTATCTTACGTATGGTATCACTGTACATGTCAGCCAAGAAGAGGTTCGTGCCGTCGGTAGTAATACCTGAAGGATGATTAAATTGGGCTTCCGAACCGAAACCATCGGTTGTACCGCTCAAGCCGGCACGACCTGCCAGTGTAGTAACCAATCCATTGGCTATTACTACTTGGCGAATTGTATTGTTACTTGTGTCGGCTAAATAGATATTTACACCATCGGTTGTGATTCCACCTGGATAATAAAACCGGGCAGCAGAGCCGACGCCGTCATTTGAACCAATCGACCCGGTGCTTCCAGCAATTGTAACCACTTCACCTGTTGCTATCACAATTTTACGGATCGTACTATTGTAGCAGTCTGCCACGTAAAGGTTTTCTCCGTCCGTCGTGATATTTTCAGGATTATGGAACCTTGCAGCAGAGCCGATAGCATCAAGAGAGCCTTGTGTATTGGTGTTCCCGACAATCGTCGTTACAATACCGCTTGCAATCACCACCTTGCGGATTTCGTTATTGGCATTATCAGTCACAAAGAGGTTAGTACCATCGGTCGCTATTCCAGTCAGACCATTAAAAAGTGCGGCAGAACCGACTCCGTCTTTTGAACCAGCCGAACCGGCGAATCCGGCAATGGTTGTCACTTCACCCGTCGCTATCACTACTTTGCAGATGGTATTGTTATCTAAAACATAAAGATTCGCACCATCATTTGTTACATTACCGGGACCGGAAAATCGCTGTTTGCCTGAACTGACGTATGGATCACCTGCACCGTAAGTCAATGAAATAGTTGATACTGCACCTGTAGCAATCAACACCTTTCGAATTGTGTGATTACCAGAGTCTGTTACATAAAGATTACCTTGGTTGACCGTCAAACCATTCAAAGAACCAAAGCGGGCACTAGTTCCAAAACCATCATGAGAACCGGAAGTCGATGCACTCCCGGCCAATGTTGTCACGGTTCCTGTGGATATAACTACCTTGCGAATAGAATATCTAAATCCTTCCACTAGAAAAAGGTTCGTCCCATCGGTTGCTATGGCGCCCGGATAACTAAAACGGGCAGCAGACCTGGCACCATTAATTGAGCCCAACTGGCCAGCGCTCCCAGCCAAAGTTGACACCTCACCTGTCGAAATCACTACCTTACGAATAGTATGGTTTGCATTGTCGGTAACGTAGAGGTTTGCGCCGTCAGTTGTTACGTCGGTTGGTTGATTGAACCGGGCATCAGTGCCTTTGCCGTCTGCTGAGCCTTCAAATCCAGCACTCCCCGCTAACGTAGACACTACTCCGGTTGATATAACCATTTGCCGAATTGTGTGATTCCATGTATCAACTATATAGAGGTTCGTACCGTCAGTCACAATGCCTTTGGGATAATGAAACAGGGCCACAGAGGCACTACCGTCTTGTGAACCAAAAAAAGCACGCCCTGCAATAGTCGATGCTGTCCCGGTCAGTTTAAGAGCAGGCACTTGAATTGCCCCTCCCATCTGAATTGTACTACTTCTGTTATCCTCTTTGCCGCATCCGGTCAGAACAAAAGCAGAACAAAAAAATGGAATTAAAACAAATATAAATTTTATTATTTCCCTTACAATCACATCGATACACCACCCCTATCATTTGCTGGCATCATCAACTAAATGTATAATTTTTAAATTATTACTTGATTATTTGTATTTTACTTTTGTTGAATCTTTTTTTCCATTATACGACCGGCTATTCACCGGTTCACTCGTGCGCGTGAACCGGTGAACTTCCCGAATGGAACATTTATCCCCCAAGCACTCCGGTGAGCTCAACCAAAAACGCAACGTCTACTCCTTCAAGAGTGATCCCCTCGCACTATCTTTCACATGAAGTCATTGCGAGGAGCGAAGCGACGAAGCAATCCCTG
>CAIYUY010000324.1 GCA_903929485.1 uncultured Desulfuromonadales bacterium | reverse complement strand
TCCGACGAGGGATTTCATGAAAACGGCATTCGAGCAATTGACAGAGTTTCTCAAGGAGATGTTCCAGTTCGACGCCAATGATCTGGATTTCGGTATTTTCAAGATTCTGAGACTCAAGCGGCGCTACATTGAGCAGTTCATTGATGGCAAGGACGAGCACGACCTTCGGGCCACGGTAGTCCGGGAACTTGCCAGGGTCGAAAATACCGATGCGGAAGCGGCATTCATGTGGCTGGAGCCCTACTGCAAGGATCTGGGAAAACGGACCCGCGAAGCATGGCAGGCGTTGAAAGAGGACCCGCTTAATGCAGCGCTTAAAACCAGGCTTGATACGGCCATAGACGTCCTTGACGAGAACGCCGACAAAGCTGAATCGGCAAAAGAGAGGGTGGCGCTCTGGGTCGCCGGTCAGAAAGTTTCCGCAATTTCCGTTGAGGAACGACTCTACAACTACCTCCTCAACTTCTTTGAACTCTATTATCAGAACGGCGACTTCGGCTACAACAGCCGGGCCGCCAACGCCTACAAAGTCCCCTACGAGGCCGACTACGACGGCTCCGACACTTTTTTCCACTGGAAACATAAGAATAGTTACTACATCAAGACCGGGGCAAGTTTCCCCTGCGTGAAATGCGCCATCGCCGGGAAATCCCTGGAATTCCGCATGGAGACCGGGGGGGAGGCGGAAGCGGAGAGCACCGGCCAGAACAACAACAAGGACAAAGAGATCAAACTCTACAAGCTGTCCCGGATTGTGGGTAGTGACGGCGTCTGGCAGGTGACCTTCCATCTCTCCAAGAGCGGCACCCCCAAGACGGAACTCTATCCGAAGATCTGGGCCGACGTTTTCAATGCGGAAACCGACCTGTCGCCCTACCTCTTCAAGAAGGAAGGCGCCGGGGATGACGCTAAACCTCTCTTCAACGATCTGTCAGCGGACTACGACAAGACCGATGGCGGCCAGGTGAAGGGGGTCAATCAGCTTCGGCTCAAAGAGGAGAGTTATTACAAGGAACTGGCCAAACGTCCGGAGTTTGCAGCTCTCGGAAGCAACGAGACGGATCGAATCGAGGCGCTCCGAACCAACGCAACGGCCTCGGATCTTTATCTGCTGGACAAGGCGCTCAATCAGTTTTTCGTGGGGAATGACGCCGACTACTTCATTCACAAGGATCTGCGAGGGTTCCTGACGGGAGAGAAAGACCGTTTCATCAAAAACGTCATCTTTTCCGACCTGGAGACCCTCCTCAACCGGACCATCGACAACGCCACCCTCATCATCGCCCGCGCCTTCAACGCCGTAGCCGACCGACTCATCGAATTCCTCGACTCCCTGGAGACCTTCCAGCGCAACATCTTCACCATGAAGAAGAAGGTGGTGGATACTCACTGGCTCATCTCCGTGGGGAAAATTCCGGATCAATTCCATGAGTCCGTCGTCGAGAACACGGCACAGATGCAACAGTTCAGCGACTGGTACGGCGTGACGGTTGAGACCGTTGAACAGTTACGCGAACATCCGACCCTGGTGGTTGACACCTCCTTTTTCCCGCCCCACTGGACTCTTGAACTCCTCTCCGACCCGGCCTTCGACAACCTGGACCAGCAGACCGGCGGACTGTTGATTCACTCGGAGAACTGGCAGGCGTTGAATCTATTACAAGAGAAGTACCGGGGAAAAGTGAAATGTACCTATATCGATCCTCCGTACAACACCGGCAACGACGGATTTATCTACAAGGATAGTTTCCGACATTCCAGTTGGGCCGCGATGATGCTTGACCGTTTAAAACTTTCAGAGGGATTTCTTAGTGATACCGGCATCGTTCTTGCCAGCATTAATGACCTTGAACTCCCATCCCTGATTCAGATTATTGATAACAATTTAAACGGCAAGCGGCAGGAGACCTTGATCTGGAAGTCAAGAATATCCGAGGATACTCGATCTCTGACCGGTATATCCAATGATCATGAATATATTCTGGCACTAGGCGCAAATGGCAAACTCTCCTTCAGGGGGGCGGCAAAGGATCTAACAAAGTTTTCAAATCCTGATAGCGATCCGAGAGGCAATTGGCGCAGTGCGGATTTGACCGGACTTGCGACAAAAGATCAAAGACCGAATTTGCACTACAACCTGGTAAACCCGGACACAGATAACAGTTATTCATGTCCGCAAAAAGGTTGGCGATATGATCAAGAAACAATGCGCAAGAAGATAGCCGAAAAAAGAATTTTATGGCCTTCCAATGGTGAAGGAAGGCCGCGACATAAGTTATTTCTTGACGAGCTGGAAAGTGAATTTAAACATTTTTCTTCGGTGGTAAACGGCGTTGGAACAGGTGACGGAACCAGGGATCTAGCTGCTCTGTTTGAGACTCCATCCTTGGTGTTTCCAAAACCACAAAAACTCATTTCAACTCTTGTTGAGCAAGCGACAGAGTCTGATGAAATAGTTCTCGACTTTTTTGGCGGTTCGGGGACTACCGGCCATGCTGTCATCGCACTGAACAAACAGGAGGGAGTCAAAGGGAAACGCCGGTTCATCCTTGTGGAGATGGGCGAATACTTTGATACGGTCATGAAGCCCCGCATCCAGAAGGTCATGTACTCCCTTAACTGGCGGGACGGCAAGCCGGTGGCGGGACAGGTGGACGGCTATCAGGGAATCGTCAAAGTCCAGCGACTGGAGCAGTACGAAGATCTGCTGGCGAATCTGGAGACTGCCTGGGACGGCGAGACCCTGCCCAAGGGAATTCCGGTGCAGTACCTGTTCCGCCCGGACCATAACAAGCTGGTGGCAAGCCTCGACCTTTCCCGCCCCTTCTCTCAAGAAATCAAGGTCGGTAAGAGTCGTGAAGAGCGGACCGTCGACCTGATGGAGACGTGGCTGTATCTGCAAGGGTACTGGGTGAAGTCGCGGCGAACCTACTATCTCCCTCACCTTCAAGGGGAGGGCCGGGGTGGGGATGGGGTTGAGTCGGGACAGTTACCCCATCCCCCTCCTAACCTCCCCCTTGAAGGGGGAGGAACTGAAAACGTGGAGGGGAGAGGGAGCAAGCTTTATCTCGCCGTGGAAACCACCATGGGTCTGCTAATTATCTTCCGCGACATCAATCTTGCCGAGAACGACAGCGCTGCGTTGAACACCATCATCGACCGCTACAAGGGCGCCGCCGGTGAGCCGACGATCATCCGGGTGGAGACCAATTTCGACGCCGATATCCGCCAGATTAAACTGCCGGTGACCCTGCTGCAAGCGTCCGATTTCGACAAAGGGGCGTCATGGAACTGAGGCTCTATAACCGGCTGAAACGGGAACTGCTGGGAGAGCTGG
>CAIYUY010000323.1 GCA_903929485.1 uncultured Desulfuromonadales bacterium | reverse complement strand
TATGGCGGCGATCCGCCCCTGGAGCACGTCCATGAACCGGATCAGGATGGGGGGCTTGATCTTTCTTTTTATGAGATCGTCCACCAGTTCCCTGATGTCGATGGAGTACTTGGAGGATGAGGAGGGGTGGACGCAGACATTCCCCTTCTTGTTGATGGAGAAGAGGTCGGCCCCCCAGTTGTCCAGGTTGTAGATCTTGGCGGAGTCGGCAATTGTCCAGCGTTCCATGGGGCCTCGTTTAGCAGGTTAAGGTTGAGGTTAAGGACCACCGGAGGCAATGAGCGGAAAAACATCTACGCATGCTTATAATCAGGATACCGGTGTCGAACGTCTTCCCCTGTCACCAGGAAGATGACGGATTCCGCGAGGTTCTGAGCATGATCCCCCACGCGTTCCAAGGCCTTCAGTATCAACACCACCTGAACGGAAGAACTCACTTGGTAATCATTATTTTGTTTCGGTCCATTCATTAGCCGGTGCACGCTGGCCTTGAACTGATTATTCAAAGTTTTTTGTTCATGGCGAATCGCCTTGGCTTTTTCCACGTCATTCTCAGCCACGGCCTGCAGCACGTGCCGTAACGTGGTGATGGCCAAATCGCCCACGGCATAAACGTCATCCAGCGGGTAGGTTGCCGGGTCGTGATCACCGTCAGTATGCAGAAACATCACGAAATTGGCGATTTTGGCGGCTTCGTCTCCGATCCGCTCGAGATCATTGATGCTCTTGGAGGTGGCCATCACGAACCGGAGATCGCCGGCGACGGGGCAGTGTCTGGCCAGAATTGTGAGAATCTCGCTATCAGTTCTGACTTCGAACTGATTCACCTCCCGCTCACGTTGGATCACCTGCTCCGCCAGATTCGGATCGAACTTTTTCAAGGACTCCAAGGAGTGGCATAACTGGCTGAAAACCAGTTCAGCCATCTTTGATCTCAGGGTTTGGAGGCATTTAAACTCTTTGTCGACTGAATGTAAGATATGAGTTTCCTTCCGATCATTCATAACTGATTCCCTCTTAATTGATGATAGGTTAACCATTTTCATGGCTGGACATCAAATCTTTCGCCAAAGATTATCATGCTGTAATTTACTTTATCCAAAACGGCCCGTTATATAATCTTCGGTCATTTTTTCTTTGGGAGAGGTAAATATCTGCGAAGTTTTTCCAAACTCCACAAGATCACCAAGCAGCATGAAGCCGGTATCATCGGAAACTCTGGCCGCCTGCTGCATATTGTGTGTTACTATGATTATCGTATACTTTGTCTTCAATTCAACCATCAATTCTTCTATCTTTAAAGTCGCCATGGGGTCAAGGGTCGAGCAGGGTTCATCCAGCAGGATTATGTCGGGCTTCACAGCCACCGACCTTGCGATACAAAGTCTCTGTTTTTGTTCCAGGGAAAGATTAAGGGCCGATCTATTTAATCTATCCTTTAACTCTTCCCAAAGAAGGACCGACTTCAAACTTTCCTCAACTATGCCGTCCAGTACGCTTTTGTCAACCCTGCCATGTATTCTGAGCCCGAATACCACATTCTCATATACGGACAAAGGAAACGGATTCGGCCTCTGAAAGACCATGCCTATACGCTTTCGGATACTATCCACGTCCGCATCAGGACCATAAATATCATCACTGCCGTGAAAAACTTTCCCCGTGATCCTTACCCCTTCTACGATGTCATTTATCCTGTTAAAAACCCGGAGAAGAGTTGATTTACCGCAGCCCGAAGGACCGATTACGGCGGTAATACGGTGAGAAGAAACCGCCAGATCAATATCACGCAACGCCTGAAAGTCACCATAGAAAAGATTCAGTTTTTCAGTCGTTATGACATGTTTATTTTTCGCCGGCATCAGCCGAACCTTCCCGTAACATACTCTTCCGTACGCTTGTCTTCCGGTGAAATGAATATTTTTTCCGTCTTATCTATCTCAATGAGTTCTCCCATAAGGAAAAACGCGGTCCTGTCGCAGACCCTGGACGCCTGCTTCACATTATTAGTGACCAGCACCAGAGTATATTTCTCTTTCAGTTCCACCATCGTTTCTTCGACTTTTGCCGTGGATAGGGGATCCAGCCCGGAACAGGGTTCATCAAAGAGTATTATCTCCGGTTCAACCGCCAGTGTCCTGGCCAAGCAAAGCCGCTGTTGTTGTCCACCGGAAAGTTTGAGCGCCGCTCCATTCAGTCTGTCTTTTACCTCTTCCCACAGTGACGCGGACCTGAGACACCTTTCCGCCAGTTCTTCCAGTTCTTTTTTACTTTTGACGCCGTGCCGTTTCGGGCCATAGATCACATTTTCCACTACGGACAGGGGAAGAGAGAGCGGCAGGGCAAACACCATGCCGACCCTTTTCCGGAGAAGTTCGGGATCCTCCAACAAAATGTTCTTTCCATCAATAAAGATCTCACCCTGCTGTTTATAATGCGGGTGCAATTCATTCAGTCTGTTCAAAGCGCGTAAAAAAGTGGTTTTCCCGCTGTTTGAAGGACCTATGATACCCAGTATCTCGTTTTCCAGCACAGTCAAGTCAAGCTTTTTTACGCTTTGACTCTTCCCGAACCGGCAGCTCAGGTTATTAACCGTAATTTTAGCTACCATTTTTTATTCATCCTGAAATATGTCCTTACCACTATGGCGGTAAAATTCATCATTAATACAAGAATCAGAAGCACCAGCGCCGTGCCATAGGTCGACTTGGACGGCATATTGGGGATCTGAGTGGATATTATGAACAGGTGATAAGGCAAAACCATGATTTGGTCAAAAAGTGATCCGGGCAGCCTGGGGAGATAGAACGCCGCCGCAGTGAACAATATGGGGGCGGTCTCACCCGCAATCCTTGAGATGGAAAGAATGGTCCCCGTCATTATACCCGGAAGAGCGTGAGGTAATACCGCATATCTGATGGTCTGCCACCTGGAGACCCCGAGAGAAAGACTGACCTCCCTGAAGGAAAGAGGAACAGTGCTCAGAGCCTCCTTAGAGGTGGTTATGATGACCGGAAGTTCCATGATCGCCAGGGTAAGCGCGCCTGAAAGCAGACAAACGCCGAATTTCAAGAAGATGACAAAAAGTCCCAAGCCAAAAAGTCCGTAAACTACCGAAGGAACCCCGGCAAGATTTACGATGGAAAGTTTGATAATCCGAGTAAGTATATTGTCTTTCGCGTATTCATTTAAATATATCGCAGCCATGACACCTACCGGCAGAGCAATGGCAACGGAGAGCAGAACAAGGTAGATGGTCCCTACAATGGCGGGGAAAATACCACCGCTTCGCATGCCATTACTCGGCATGGTCGTCAAGAACCGCCAATTAATAGCCGTGATTCCTTCTTTAATTATTATCATAATAATAAATAAAACCGGCAGCACTACTGCAAGAGTGGTGGCAAGCAACACCCCAAAGGCTATTTTTTGAGACTTTTTCGCGTCCACTTATTGTTCCTTATTCTTATGGAGGTAGGTATCTGCTATAAAATTTATAATAAAGGTAATAACAAAAAGAACTGCGCCGATGGCGAAAAGGGATTTGTAATGAGAGCTGCCTCTAACTGTCTCACCCATCTCCGCCGCGATGGTAGCCGTCAAGGTCCGTACAGGCTCAAGGAAGCCGCTTGGTATGACTGCCGCATTACCTGTAACCATCATCACGGCCATTGTTTCCCCGATAACGCGCCCGATACCCAGCATGACGGCGGCTATTATACCGGGGGCGGCGGCAGGCAGAATGATGCGGTACATTATCTGCCATTTTGTTGCGCCTAGCGCGAGAGCGCCTTCTTTATAATTCCACGGCACGGCATTGATCGCATCTTCGGAAATAGAAACTATGGTAGGCATTGCCATGAAAGCAAGCATTATGCAGCCCGAAAGAGCGGTGAGTCCCGTGGGAATATTAAACGCGGTTTTTATAAACGGGACGAGAGTGACCATTCCGACAAAACCGACAACAACACTGGGAATGGCCGCAAGCATTTCCACTCCTGCCTTTAAAAGATCCTTAAGGCCCTTCGGCGCTACCTCCGAGATATAAAGAGCCGCCATGACACCAAGTGGAACGGCCAGGATACCGGCGCCTAAAACAATAACCAGAGAACCCATTATCAAGGGGAGAATACCAAACCTCGGCGGGTCCGAGGCAGGATACCAAAAATGTCCAAGTATGAAATTTTTAAGGTCATATTCGCCAAAGAATGAACCACCTTCCCTGACAAGAAAAGAGAAGATGAGAATGACAAATATTATCGCGGCTATACCGGAAATAAATATCATTTTTTCTATCGCATAATCTCTTATTTTCCCTAACCTGCGCATCATATCCCCAAGTTGCTAATTAAAAGGCACAAAGTCGAGAGACTTGACCACGGCTTGGCCATCAGCGGACAAAACAAAATCGAGGAACATCTTTACCGTCGGGTTCGTACTATCGGCTACATATATATAGAGAGGCCTGGAAATAGGGTATTTCCCGCTTTTCACATTTCCCATGGTCGGCAGAACATATTCTGATTTTTTTTCATTTGCAATAGCTATGACAGTGTGTTTATTAGATATATATCCCATGCCGAAATAGCCTATGGCGTTTGGATTCCGCGCTACTTCATCGGATATCGCCTGTGACGAAGGCATCAGGAGCGCATTAGGCGTGTATTCCTCCGGCCCCTTCGGCTTGCCGAGTTTCAAGACACGTTCTTTAAAGAAAACATGTGTCCCGGAATTACTTTCCCGGGAAAGCAGAACTATCTTGGCGTCTTTTCCGCCAAAATCCTTCCAGTTGGTTTTGGTCCCCATAAAGATATCCCGTAATTCCGGTATGGTAAATTTATTGACACCGCAGGCGGGATTGACAACCACGGCCAGTCCGTCAAGAGCCACCTTATGCTCCGCAAATTCCATTTTCTCTTCTTTGGCTTTCGCTACTTCTTTATCTTCCACACTCCTTGACGACATTGCAATATCGCAGGTTTTGTTCAACAGCGCCGCAAAACCGGTCCCGGAGCCACCCCCGGTAACACCTACATTGATCTCCGGATGAAGTTTTGTGAATTTCTCCGCCCACGATTGTCCAAGATTTACCATGGTGTCCGACCCCTTTATCTGGAGCGAAACTCCCGCCTTACTTTCATTGTCACCACTCTTCGAACAAGCAGGGAGGGCAAACAGAAGAGCCATACCACAAAGGCCAAACGCGACCGTTTTTTTCATGAATTACTCCTATATTTCCGTATTCCTATTGATCTCGCACTATTTCCTGAGTCCCAAACGGGGAAGGAACCTTCTCTTACGATATTTCGAGCCGTGCATTCCAACTTGGCAGCATAATATATAAATATTGTTGAGAATATGTTAATGCTATGCAAAGATAGTGTAAAAATTATTTAATAAAAGATGTGCGCTACAATATTTAATGAAAATATTTATTTTACATCCGGCCGAAAATTGCTTAACCTCTCAAAATATCGTGCCTATGGGAGATGGGCGGGTGGGACGGAAGGAGGAGGGCGGATTGGCGGAGGGGGGACTCCCATGATTTCATGCGTTAAACAAGTGAGACTTTGCTTGGCGATGTTGGGGTTCACGACACGGCTGTTCACCCAAACCTACAACTAATGTGATTCACGCCAAAGAACATGCCCGGCAGTAATCCGTTCACCCTTCGACAAGCTCAGGGCGAACGGATTCAGGGTAATAACCGCCATATGTCCGTTCGTGGTGAGTTTGTCAAACCATGGCGTCCCGCAGATGTCATCCCCGAGTGCTTCTATCGGGGATACGGTCTATAAAAACCGAACCGGACTCCAGCTCAAAAGCTCTGCGGGAAGGACAATCCTTATGCACGGTAACTTGGCGGATGTCGAGTCCCTAACGGTTCGCTTCCCGGCGCCACGACTCTATTTCGGCGAGCCATGGCGTCGGGTAATCGATCACAACGACCACCTCACCGGCGAAAACACGACCCGTGTTGGAGTCCAGAGTGACAGTTTCCCCTTCGGCAAATGACCGATCACCGAACTCGAC
>CAIYUY010000322.1 GCA_903929485.1 uncultured Desulfuromonadales bacterium | reverse complement strand
CTACGGGATCACCCGATATGTTCAACCGTCATTGCTACATGCTATAAAGTTACGAAGAATACAAGGGAAAAATCTATTTTACAGGGGTCGCGCGGTTTTATGATGTGCGTCGTGTAAGAAATGTGAAGAGTGAAGGGATGCTGGTAAAGAGCTAAGGGACTCTGCACTACTCAATGTGCCGTTTATAGATTGTCATTCCCGCAACGGTTTTGAGCGGGAATCCAGTTTTTTTTAAGTGTTTGAAACTATGGATGCCCGATAAAAGCACTCGGGCATGACAACTAGAAATTGCGAGGGCACCAAGATTGGCAACGAGAGGGAGAGACTGAAAGGAGCACAACATGAGAGTGAGAACAATGTGGCACGACAGGAAAATCGGCATGGCAATCGCGCTAATGACTCTGCTACTGATGGCGAGCGCCGCCTTTGGCAACCCTCCGGCAGGGCCGACCCTCACCACCCCCACCACCAGCAACGTGGGAGTCAACATGGCCACCCTCAACCTGCAAGCCAGCGCCACGGGGACCGGCTATTTCACCCTGCTGGCCGGGACCGGCGCGGCCTGCGGCAGCGGAACCCAGGTCAAGGCGGGACAGACCGCCGGCGGGGCCACGGCGCCCTACCACGGCTCCCTGCCGCTGAACGCCAATACTCCCGGCATCTACACGGTGCGCAACCTGACCCAAAACACCGGCTACACGATCTGCTTCACCGCCGATAACGGGACGATCCTGCAAGCCACCCCGGCCAAGGCCCCCCTGACCACCACCGCGACTGCGGATCAAACGGGCTACACCTGGGGCAAGATGGGCTCGGCAGGGTTTGCCTCGGTCTACGGCTTCAACTCCTCGCTGGCCTTTGCGCCGGACGGGACCCTTTACTTCTCCTTTCAAGACTATACCCAACAAGTGCGTGCGACGGTGATGAAGTATGACGGCGCGTCCTGGGTCGCTGTCGGAAGCCCCGGCTTCTCCGCTGGGCAGGCAGGCAGCACCTCCCTGGCCTTCGCGCCGGACGGGACCCCTTACGTGGCCTATCAGGATGGGGGAAACAACTACAGAGCCACTGTGATGAAGTACAACGGCTCGTCCTGGGTTGCCGTAGGAAGCCCCGGCTTCTCCGCCGGATTGGCAGGTACGACATCGCTGGCCTTCGCGCCGGACGGTACCCCCTACGTGGCCTATCAAGACGGGGGGAACAACTCCAAAGTGACGGTGATGAAGTTCGACGGCACCTCCTGGGTCGCCCTGGGGAGCCCCGGCTTCTCTGCCGGAGAGGCCGATTACACCTCGCTGGCCTTCGCGCCGGACGGAACCGCCTACGTCGCCTATCTGGACTGGGTGAACAGCGGCAAGGCAACGGTGATGAAATTCGACGGTACGTCCTGGGCCGCCGTGGGAAGCGTCGGCTTTTCTGCCGGACAGGCCGAATACACCTCTCTGGCCTTCGCGCCGGGTGGGACTCCCTATGTGGCCTATAAGGATGTAGCCAACAGCTCCAAGGCGACGGTGATGAAGTTTGCCGGTTCGTCCTGGACTGCCGTGGGGGGTGCCGGTTTTTCCGCTGGAGAGGCCGGAACCCCCTCGCTGGCCTTTGCGCCGGATGGGACTCCCTGCGTGGCCTATCAGGACTGGGGGAATAACTCAAAGGCGACGGTGATGAAGTTCAACGGTACGTCCTGGAGCGCCATGGGACGCGCCGGTTTCTCTGCCGGAAACGCCAGTATTACCCTGCTGGCCTTCGCCCCGGACGGCACCCCCACGGTGGCCTTTGTTGGGGGGGGCACCGGTGAGACGGTGATGCAGTTTGCCGCGCCGGGGAGCCTCGACACCAAATACTTGTTGACCGTCAACGCCGGGACCGGTGGTACGGTCATGCCCGCTTCGGCCACGAAGTACTCCTCCTTGTCCATGCCCGGCATTATCGCTACGGCCAATCCCGGCTATTACTTCAACGGATGGAGTCTGGTCAGTGGCGACGGAATTATCTTTAACCCGAACAGTCCCGCCACCCAAGTTTTGATGCTCTACCAGCCAACCACGGTTTCCGCCAGTTTTATTTCCAATGCAACGATGCTGAGCGCCACTCTCGATAACTTCGATATCGGAACCACGGGTGGTGTCCGCTCCTGGGGTACCAGCCTCTACAATACCACGTCGAATACCACCGCGTATGCGGTGCAGGTGGACAATGTGGCGATCTCCAGCAGCGGACGATGTAAGCCGACGTTTACCGTTACCGGTGGCAGCGTTTCCGACACCATCGGCCCTCATGTTTACTGGAATAACAGTTTGGCTGTCGATTTCACCGGATGCGCCCCACTGGCCAAGTTCAACGTCGATCTCAGTTACAGTTTCACCGTAAACGGCTTCAGATACGCGGGGAAAAAATCTTACACTGGGTTACGCCAGTAGCGAGCATCTTCAGGAGGATAGTCATGAAACAGCTGTACCTTGCGTTTCTTTTACTCACGCTGTCGGCCTTTACCACTCCGGCGGCAGCCGCTCTTCAGGAATACCAGTTCATCTTCTCCGGTCCGGTCTACGGAGGCAACAGCGCCATGGCCGTGGGAACCATCACCATTGACAGCGACATGATCGCCAATCCGGGCCGCAACCTGTACGATCCTAATTATTATTACACCCCGACTTACGGTGCGCATGCCGACGGCGTGATTACGGCGTTAAGTCTCACTGTCACCGGCGCCACCGGCGGGGTGGGGGACGGGACCTTTGACCTGTCCTACTTCGATGCGGTGCTCTTTGACACCTCCCTGTTGGCCCTGGATCTGACCACGCAGATCACCGGTCAGCCCACCGCCGGCCCCACCGGCAAGAGCTGGGGGGAGGACGACCCCATCGAATCAAGCGATCCCCCGCAGATGTACACGGGTGATTTCCAGCTCTTCGCCGCAGCCGGCAGCGGCGCGCCCTACGGGATTTATCCGTATCAGCTCGGCGCCAACGAGGGGAACATCGACGGCATGCAACTGATCTCCTTCGGCCCCGTCGGACTTGCCGTGACCACGGCCACCGTGGCAAGCTCCCTCAACCCCTCGACCGCTGAATCGAACGTGACCTTCACCGCTACCGTTGCCCCGAGTGCGGCCACCGGCACGGTTACCTTCAAGGACGGCTCCGCTACCCTGGGGACCGGGACCCTGAACAACGGCACGGCTACCTACAGCGCCAGCTCCCTGAGCGTGGGAGACCACCGCATCTCCGCCGTCTATGCAGGCGACGGCGGCTATCTCGGCACCATCTCACCGGCCATTATCCAGACCGTGAACAGCAGCCGGACCAGCATCACCGTCGCGACGACACCTGCCGGGCGAACCATCACCGTGGACGGGACCGATTACACCGCGCCTCAGATCTTTTCCTGGACACCGGGAAGCAGCCACACCGTCGCCGTTGCCTCACCCCAGTCCGGCAGCGCCGGTACCCGCTACAGCTTCAGCGCCTGGTCTGACGGTGGGGCTATGAGCCACAGCATCACGACACCGGCTACGGTCACCACCTATACCGCCACCTTCGGCACGCAGTATCAACTGACCACCGTTGCCGGAACCGGCGGCACGGTTCTGGCAACCTCGGGGAACTGGTACAACGCCGGCATGACTCCCAACATCATCGCCACGGCGGGGAGCGGCTACGCCTTCTCCTCGTGGAGCCTGACCAACGGGAGCGGGCCAATCCTCTACCCGAACAACACCTCCACCACCGTTGCCATGAACGGTCCGACCACCGTGACCGCCACGTTCCAGTCGTTACCCCTGAATCTGAGAGCCGCCATCGGCACGGCCACCGGCGCCACCGGCGGACTCCGGACGTGGCCCATCATCGTTACCAATAACGGCGCTTTTTCCGCCGGCGGGGTGCAGCTTACCGGACTGACCCTCTCTTCCAGTGGGACGTGCAAGCCGGTTGCAACCACCACGTTCCCCGTCAGCCTGGGCGCCATCGCCGCCACCGGTACGGCGACAGGGAATGTCACTGTCGACTTCAGCACCTGTAATACGGCCAAGCTGAAGGCGATCAAATTCAGCGTTTCCTGCGGTTACAGCGCCACCAACGGTGGCGGCATCACCGGATCCATGGGGCTGAGCGGCGTGGGGCAGTAAGTGCACGGCATGCCGTGCTCTACAATCACCATCCAAAGGAGGACTCAATGCAACGCATCCTTATCATCACTCTCATGGCCATCCTGTTCACCGCAGCCTCGGCGGCCGCCGCAGGCATTGTTTCTTTCGACTTTGCCTTCAGCGGCAATGGCGCCACTGCCAGGGGGATCATCGGCCTCGATATGGAATTACTGACCTCTCTGGGGCCGGGTCGTTACCTGTATGACCCCTTCCGCGGGTCATACAGCCCATCGACGGGGTACGATAACTATGCGGCGTCCGATGCAAACTTTGTTACGTCACTGACCGTCTCAGTCAACGGGAGCGCCGGCGGTAACGGAACCTTCGATCTCACCAACGACGTGGCCACCACCGATTTCGTCGCGGTGCTCTTCGACTTTCCGGTCGCGGTGAACTTTACGCAGAATCTGGTCGGTCAACCGTCCATAAACGGCGCCTGGGGCGCAAACGTGCCGATACCGATATCCGGCAACCCCAACCCCGTTCCCCCTCCCCAGTCGTATACCGGTGATTTCCAGTTTTTTGCGTTGGACCCCGCAGGCGTACCCCCCACGGGGACGGAACCCTACGTTGTGACGGCCGGCGGGGGCGAGACGATGCAGCTTGACTCCTTCGTTCCCTCCGGCGCCGCGGCAGTACCCGAGCCCTCCACCTGTCTCCTCCTCTGCTTCGGCTTGGGGATACTGGGGGCTGCGAGAAGAAAATTGAGAATTAGGAATTGAGAATGGAAATCGAAGATGAAATATCAAGCAAGGAGACGTCCATGAAGAACCGCACCTTATCACTTCTCGCCATGGCAGTGCTCGCCCTTACCCTTTCGACCCCTGTCCAGGCGGATGTAATCGGTGAGAGTACCGGCGCGGGTAAGGTCATCCATGACACCGCAACCGACCTTATCTGGTATTACACGACGTCAGATTTTACCAATAAGACCTACGCGGAACAGTTGACCGCCATTGCCGGCCTCAACAGCGGAGCGGGATATTTCAGCGCCCAGGGTTGGCACATGGCTACCCAGTCCGAAGCCGAAACGTTTTATACCAACGCCTCCGCTGGGCCTGACTTGTGGACTATTATTGACCACAACAACCCAAACTACAGTGAAAACAGAATCAATGCGGATGACGTTTCAGGCTACCATTGGGCAACCTAGAATGAAACGGGTAGTAGCAGTGCACTGGGCGCAACATTGGACGACACGCAAACAGTTGCCGGTATAGGGGCCTGGGCGGTGACCAATTCACCAAGCACCGCCGTCCCGGAGCCATCCACCTACGCCCTCCTCTGCATCTCCCTGGGGGTGGTGGGATTTGCCAGAAGGAAAATGGTGAAGGGTAAAGAGTGAAGTCAGGAGGGGGTTGGGGGGTGGTTCGACTACATATGAAT
The DNA here is from genome assembly GCA_903929485.1 of uncultured Desulfuromonadales bacterium. Classification (GTDB taxonomy): domain Bacteria; phylum Desulfobacterota; class Desulfuromonadia; order Geobacterales; family CAIOGM01; genus CAIOGM01. Next base: position 23,004 of record CAIYUY010000322.1, on the reverse strand, counting down.
GGCAAAAAGTCTATTCAGAGTCTTTGCGAGGAACGAAGTGACGAAGCAATCTGCTTTTATTTCAGCATGTTGCCAGTATTGAGATTGCTTCGCTTCGCTCGCAATGACGAATTTGCGAGTGCATCAAGAGTGAAAAGTGAAAGGTGATTGGTGAAGCGTGAAGCGTGAATGGTGTATGACTTCACTTTTAGCGGCAACGGCGCCACGGCCACGGAGACCATCAGCTTCGATAGAGCATTACTGGCGTCCCGTTGGCCTTCGTTAGCCCCGAAACCAGTAGTTATCGCAACTTCAACTGAACATCATTAACAATGAGAGAGGTGAATCATGAAATCGAAAAAACACATTCCGCTTCTGTCCTGTCTGGTATTGCTAGCGCTTGTTGGCACGGTACAAGCATCGCTTATTACCTCAACCGCTAACTTCAACGACACAAAATCGTCATCGGGCAGCGGCCAAATTACTTTTACCGAACTGACTGCCAACTTTGCCCCGTTCAACGCTTCACTCGGCACGCTGCAATCGTTCATCTTCGATTGGGAGGTTACGTTATCTACTTCGGGTATCAACAGTTCCACCGGCGGCGGCTTCTCCCAGTCCATAGGCGGAAATACCTATATCAATACTTTTTCTTATCACGGTGGTGGCAGTGGCGGCAGCAAAGGCGGCGGCCCTAATACCACGTTTCCGGCAACACCCAGCCCAGTGTCCATACAGGATACATATTTGGTCGCCAATGCCAATCCGACTATCCTGTCCATAGTGACAGGCGGCTCCAATTTCGATCTCGCCTATAAACCGACATCCGGCCCTAATTTAGCCATAGTTACCTTTACAAATATGGCTGCCATTTCAAGTTCCCTGACAGGAAGTGTTTCCGTCAGCTATGATTACACTCCTGCCGTCCCCGAACCCTCCACCTACCTCCTCCTGACTATCAGCTTGGGAGTGGTAGGATACGTACGAAAGAAGATGACTCATCGGGAGGAGCAGACAGCGGTATGAGGTAGCTTTCACCGCTCTCAGGTGATGGGGAGCGGTTTTATGGTGTTTATCCTCGTACACTGTCCTACTTGAATTTGCGGTATGAATCGAAAAGAATTCAGGCATCACGCGGATCAAATCTGATAAATTCGGATAAAATCGGATTTTTGGCTGTTCGGCTGATATCCGTTCGCCCTGAGCCCTTCGACAAGCTCAGGAGAGCCTTGTCGAAGGGTGTTTTATGCCTTGCAACAACCCGATCTCCCGCTCATGGTTCGACAAGCTCACCACGAACGGAAGATCATTTTCGGTGAACGGCAACGATATGGACGTTTTTTATCGTAAATGTGATTTCGCCCATGGGGGTGCGGAATGTCGGATGCGACAACGATTGTCTGGTTTCCTACTCTATAACGTTACATTCCCCAAACTTTAACCTCCACATTGTTGCAGGTTTCTACCCGCTTCCATATTTTTTTGCTCCAAGGTTTTTTGCTACTGCGATCAAAAATAAGAAGATGCGCTTCATCAGCCCCACACGTTACCGCATAGTTCACTGTTTGAGGCAGAGCTTCGACCAAGGTGTTCTTTAAACTGCTGCGTTGAATCTTTAACTCCAATACAACACGTTGCAATGGTCCGCGAAATGCCAACGTTTCATCAAGTGGCCATTCAAGATACAAATCCATACGCTTCATCCCGATGCCATACTCGCGGGTGATGCGCCCACCTCCATTGATAACTCGTTGCAAAAACGCTTGAAGCAGAAGTTGCGGCCCAGCCTCCTTATACTGAAAGCGTTCAATCCAGGCATCGGCGTTCTCCCTGAAAAACTGCTGAAATGCCTGCAACAACTTGGGCATGTCAATGCGCCTTTCTTTAGTGAGATACCAGATGGTTTCCTGATGAATGGAAAGCTCCTGGGTTGTCCAGGTAAGCTCACGCGGAATTATTTCACGATAGATGTCGTTGCTGATTTCTATGGGTCTTTTTATCGTGAGAAGTCCCATGTCTTGAACATACTGCAGATCATCAACCGGTATGGTTTCATTTGTTTCTTCACCGGATAGTACCATGGCAATAACGCGATGCACTCGTTCTTCCTGTAATTTATCTATAAGCTGGTCCAGATGAGTAGCTCGGCTCCGGATAAGTCGCTCACGAGCTTGCCGGTACAGCTCTACGTCAATGATGCGTGTGCGATCTTTTCCCTCAATCATCTTGAAACAAAGTTCCTGTCCAAGGGCATTAACCAACCAGGGTTGACCCTCAGTATCTTTCCAGAGCCAGTCAAACACCTTTTCAGCAAAACATTGACCGGTTTCCGCAGTGTGCTGACCAAACAGCTCCCTGACATCGGCTTGGCTAAAATTACCAAGTCGCAACGATTCTGCCTTGACGTTAAAGGCAGAACCACCCGTTATTATCTCGCCACTACTGGTATGGATACGATAATCTCGTACATCACGCACACCACAGAGAATAACCGCTACGGGAAAATTGTCAGGGCGGTCGGCATAACCGGAGCGAAGCTGGCGTAAAACTGACACCAGAGTATCGCCAACCAAAGCGTCTATTTCATCGAGAAAAAGGATGGTAGGATGGGCAGGATCAGCTTGTGTCCATATTTTTAGTAACTGCATTAACGCTGCATTATGACCATAGTCGTTGAAAATCTCAAGCCAGGCGCCGGCTGTTGCCACATCTCCAAGGTGCATCTGTAGCGAAGAAGCCACTTGGGAGCAGACGGTTCTCAGTCCATGAGATACATCATTACGTGCTGTCTGTGCAGCTTCAATATTAGCGTAGATAACGCGATATCTACCCTGTTTATTTAAATATTTCATCAATGCTCTAAGACAGGTTGTCTTGCCGGTCTGTCGGGGGGCGTACAGGACAAAATATCTTTCAGCTTCAATCAATGTAAGGATTTCATCTAAATTTATCCTGGATAGTGGGTTCAGGCAGTAATGTTTGCCATAAACGCTGGGTCCTGCTGTATTAAATTGCAGCATTTTTAGAGGCACACTCCTTTGTTGTCAGTTCTCAGATTTGTTTTAATCCTTTGAACTCGCCGCGAGGTGTGCCGGGATGATTCCCGACTCTCGATCTTAACGCCCGGAGCATCGACTTGAAAATGAGCCTATTCCGACTAGACAGAAAAATCAACAGCAATCATCACACCTCCCGCCTCTCCAATTAACCACCACAGCAAAGAAACCTGGCGACAATCAGCAGAAGCAATTATCAAAGGCTACGGTTGCTGCTGTAGTGTATCTGACACCTAATAACTACGCCACTTTCCGGTGGCAGAACTATTTCAATCAGTTTATTTTGCTTAATACGAGGTAGCTTTTTGAAGTTTTTCAACACTTCAGTGCTACTGAAAACAGAAACAGCGCAAGCAGTACACTCATCTCGTGGTTCATATAGCCCATCGACAGGGTACGATAATTATGCGGCGTCCGATGCAAATTTTGTGACGTCGCTGTCCGTCTCAGTCAGTGGGAGTGCCGGGGGGGATGGAACCTTCAGCCTCACCAACAATGTTGCCACCACCGATTTCGTCGCGGTGCTCTTCGACTTCCCGGTGGCGGCGAGACGATGCAGCTTATCTCTTTCGCCCCCTCCGCCGTCCCCGAACCCTCCACCTATGCTCTCCTCTGCATCTCCTTGGGGGTGGTGGGGTATGCGCGGAAGCGGATGGGGAAGGGTGAAGAGTGAACCTTAATCTGCCTGTTCTTCCCGGTGAATTGCATAGGGGCCCCATGCCTGATTGATGGACATGACCTCCATGCTGTTCACATTTACATGGGGGGGGAGGGAGGTGACCCACCAGACGATGTCGGCGATGTCCGGTGCGGTGAGCGGTTCGGTCCCCTGGTAGACCTTGGCGCTACGGTCCTGATCTCCCTTGAAGCGAACCAGCGAGAATTCGGTCTCCGCCATCCCCGGTTCGATGTTGGTCACCCTGACCCTGCTCCCCAGGAGGTCGGCCCGGAGGTTTTCGGCGAACTTCTTCACAAAAGCCTTGGTGCCGCCGTAACAGTTGCCGCCGGGGTAGGGCCAGGTTCCCGCCGTGGAGCCCATGGTGACGATGTGACCATGGTTTCGCGCGACCATTCCCGGCAGGAGAGCGTGGACGGTGTACATGAGCCCCTTGATGTTGGTATCCACCATGGTCTCCCAGTCATCCAGGTCGGCCCGCTGGGCCGGCTCCAGCCCCTGGGCCAGTCCGGCGCTGGCCACCAGGATCTCCACCCGGCAAAACGGTTCCGGCAGCGAGGCAACCGCCTCAGCCACTGCTTCACGGTCGCGGACGTCCAAGGTGATGATGTGAACGGAGTCCGCGCCGAATTCGGCCTGCAACTCCACCAGCGGCTCCCGGCGGCGCGCCGCCAGGACCAGTCGCCATCCCTCCTTGCCATAGCGGCGGGCGCAGGCTCTGCCGAAACCGGACGATGCTCCGGTGATAAAGACGGTTCCTTTCATGCTCTTCCTCCTTTACTCTTTGAAATGTTGAAACCTCTTTACCGTAAAGACGCACCGGACGCAAATGAAAAGATTTTTCAGGGCGCCCGCAAGGGACGCCCCTACATAAGGTACCAGCTTCCTCTCCGGTCTGCCGCGTTGACTTTTCCCCCTTCCGCGTGATAGAAGTTCCTCATGGATATCTTTAGCGACAAGCGAATTCTGACGGTCAGCCGACTCTCGGCCCTGATTCGGTCAACCCTGGAAGAGAATTTCGAACTGGTTTGGGTGGAAGGGGAGATCTCCAACCTCTCCACCCCCTCCTCCGGGCATCTCTACTTCACTTTGAAGGACACAGGGGCGCAGCTTCGCTGCGTCATGTTCAAGGGGGCAGCCAAAAACCTCCGGTTTCGCCCCAAGGACGGCATGGTGCTGATCCTTCGGGGTCGGATCACCGTCTACGAACAGAGGGGTGATTACCAGCTCATCGCCGAGTATGCCGAACCTCAAGGGATCGGGGCGCTCCAGCTTGCCTTCGAGCAGTTGAAGGAGCGGTTGCTACGGGAAGGGCTCTTTGACGCAGCCCGCAAGAAACCGCTCCCCCTCCTTCCCCAGAGGATCGGCGTGGTGACCTCCCCCACCGGCGCGGCCATTCATGATATCCTCACCGTGGTGAATCGGCGTTTCGCCAACGTCCGGATTCTCATCGCTCCGGTGCGGGTCCAGGGGGACGGCGCAGCGGTGGAGATCGCCGCCGCCATTGACGACCTTAACAGTTATGGCGCCGTGGATGTCATGATCGTGGGTCGTGGCGGTGGTTCACTGGAGGATCTTTGGGCCTTCAACGAGGAGGTGGTGGCCCGGGCTATAGCCCGTTCCCGTATTCCTGTTATCTCGGCGGTGGGGCACGAGGTGGATGTGACCATTGCCGATTTTGTCGCCGACCTTCGGGCCGCCACCCCCTCGGCCGCAGCCGAACTGGTGGTGAGAAGCAAGCAGGAGCTGGAAGGTCTGGTGGAGTCGTTAGCTCATCGCCTGCAGAGGGAGATGGCGCAGCAGTTGAGAAGGAGCCGGGGCGAGTTGGAGCGGATGAGTCATCTCCTTCGTGATCCGACCTTTCTCCTGGGTCATCTGGCCCAGCGATTGGACGATCAGGGGGCGCGGCTCCGGCTGGCGTTTGCCGGGAGTTTGCGAAGGCGACAGGATCGTCTTGCCGCCCTCACACGCCATCTGCGTATCGTCAACCCCGCCCTTCAGGTGGAGCGGGGACGGGAACGGGTCATCACCCTGGCTGCCCGTCTGGATCAGACGGCGCGCCGACTGCTGGACGGTTGCCACGAAGAGAGTGCGGTGCTTTCGGCCCGTTTAAATGCCCTTTCTCCCCTGGATACCCTGGGACGGGGTTATGCCGTGGCGCGGACCATCCCTCATCACCGGGTGGTCCGGGATGCGGCGGATCTTGCCGTGGGAGAGCTCCTGGAACTGTTTCTGCACCGGGGGCGCCTCCTCTGTCGGGTGGAGGAAAACCCCGTGGCAATCTCCCCGGAAACGTGATAACGTACCACTCATGAATTACCTCGATAACGCCGCCACCTCGTATCCCAAACCACCTGAAGTCATCGCCGCCGTGACCTCTTTTCTCACCACTGTGGGGGTAGGAACAGGACGGGGGAGCCACTCCCAGGCACTGGCGGCCAACCGGGTGGTTTATGGTGCTCGTGAGCGGGTCGCCTCGCTGTTTCATATCCGCGATTCATCGCGGGTCATCTTCACCCACAGCGCCACCGAGTCTCTGAACATGGCCGTCTCGGGACTTCTCCGGCCGGGGGATCATGTCGTCACCTCCTCAATGGAACATAACTCCCTGGCGCGTCCGCTTTATCGGGCCGCGCAACAAGGTGTTACGGTTACGAAGGTCTCCTGCGACCGTGATGGTTTCCTCCATCTCCGTGATCTGGCGGCGGCGTTTCGACCCGAGACGCGGCTGGTCGCTCTTTCTCACTGTTCCAACGTTACCGGCGTCATCCAGCCGGTGGCGGAGATCGGCGCCCTTGCCCGGAGTCGCGGCATCATGTTCCTGCTGGACGGAGCCCAGAGCGCGGGGTGTCTCCCCATGAATGTTGGTGAACTTTCCGTGGATCTGCTGGCCGCGCCGGGTCACAAGGGTCTCCTGGGACCCCAGGGAACCGGGTTTCTCTACATGGCACCCGGCCTGGAGCTGGAACCGCTTCTGGTTGGTGGGACAGGCGGCTCCTCATCGGATCCGGATCAACCGCTCTCCTCCCCGGAACGGTACGAGAGCGGTACCCTCAATACTCCCGGCATTGCCGGTCTTGCCGCCGGAGTGGATCTTCTCCTGCGGGAGGGGGTGGACCATATTCGCCTGCACGAACAGTTCCTCACCGGTCGTCTCCTTGAGGGGCTTCGGCTCATTCCAGGGGTGACGGTACATGGTCCGGCAGATCCCGGCAAGCGGGTGGGGGTGGTCTCCCTGAACGTGGCCGATAGAGATCCCTCCGAAATCGGTTTTCGTCTTGATCAGGAATTTGCCATCACGGTGCGAGTCGGCATCCACTGTGCGCCGGACGCCCACCGGACCATCGGCACCTACCCCCACGGAACGATCCGGGTCTCTCCCGGTCATACCACCACCCCGGCGGATATCGACGCCTTCCTGCACGCCCTGCGGATCATCGCAAAGAGGTAAATCAACCCTGTATCAGAGGAGATCCCCATGGTTAAAAACTTCGTCCTCGACACCAACGTTATCCTCTACGATCCCCAGGCAATTTACAAATTCCAGGAAAATTGTCTCATCATCCCCATGACGGTCATCGAGGAAGTGGATCGGTTCAAGAAGGATATGAACGAGATCGGACGCAACGCCCGTCAATTCTCCCGGATTCTCGACCAACTTCGGAAGCAGGGATCGCTGGCCTCGGGCATCGCCATGGAACATGGGGGGTCTCTCCGGGTAGAGATGTACGAGGAGCAGTTTATGAAGTCGCTCCCCCGCGAGCTTCGGGAGGAACAGGGGGACAACCGGATACTTGCCATCGCCGTCAAGCTGAAGGCAACCGAGGAAAGTCCGGTCATCTTTGTCACTAAAGATACCAATCTTCGGATTAAAGCCGACGCCCTGGGCATCGTGGCTGAGGATTACGAGTCGGACAAGGTGGATATTCAGGATCTTTATACAGGTTTTCTTGAGGTGGAGTGTGATGATTACACCATCAACCGCTTTAACAATCAGGGATGGATCGAACCTCTCCAGGGGCTTTTCCCTAATCAGTACGTGGTGCTCCGGGACAAAGTCAGCTCCGAGCATACCGCCATCTGCCGCAACGACGTCAGGCAGGGACGGCTGGCGCCGCTGATCAAGATCCCGGCAAAGGAAGGGATCTGGGGGATCACCCCCCGTAATAAGGAGCAGTCTTTTGCCCTTGACGCGCTGCTGGATGACTCGGTGAAATTGGTGACTCTCGTGGGCAAGGCCGGCACCGGCAAGACCCTCCTGGCCATTGCCGCGGGGCTCCAGAAGGTCGCCGAGGAGAATGTTTACACACGGCTCCTGGTTTCCCGACCGGTCTTTCCCATGGGGAAGGATATCGGCTTCCTTCCCGGGGACGTGGAGGAGAAGTTGGCCCCCTGGATGCAGCCGATTTTCGACAACGTGGAGCTCCTCCTGGCGGGTCACGAGGGGGAAAAACGTCACAGCAAGGGGTACCGGGAGCTGATGAACATGGGGATACTGGAGATCGAGGCGCTCACCTATATCCGGGGGCGTTCCATCCCCAACCAGTTTCTCATCGTGGATGAGGCCCAGAACCTGACCCCCCATGAGATTAAGACCATCATCACCCGTGCCGGGGAGGGAACCAAGGTCGTTCTCACCGGCGACCCGTTCCAGATCGACAACCCCTATGTGGACGCCTCCAGCAACGGGCTGACCTATGTGGTTGAGCGGTTCAAGGAGCAGCAGATCTCCGGTCATATCTTCATGACCAAGGGGGAACGGTCCGAGTTGGCTGAACTGGCGGCGAACCTGCTGTAGAGGCGGGTAAAGGTTTCAGGTAAAGGTGTCGTTGAGGCAATTCCCCCCATCGTTTTTTTGGTGGGGAGAATTGCCTTTTTAAATCATGTAGTTAACCATATTCAGCCCCTCTGTTGTTTCCCCTGATTCCATTTAGTTTTCTGATTTATCCTTATTTTGTCCTCATCGTTTGAGAAACCCGCTGAAAAACCGAAGAGAAGAGAATAGGCGTATAGTATTCGCGCACTCTTTCAAGCTCTTTAGCGAGTTGAACGTGGTCTCCATCGGCACAAATTATACATCTTTGTTCGCGCAAAGATCGCTGGCCAGAGCCCAGTCCGCCGTGGAAAAATCCATGGAGCGGTTGGCCTCCGGCCTGCGCATTAATCGTGCCGCCGATGACCCCGCGGGGCTCGCCATGGCCACCAACATGTCCGCAAAACTCCGGAGCAACAGCCAGGTGCTGCGGAATATAAATGACGGAATTTCGGTAACCTCCATAGCCGATGGCGCCATGCAGGAGACGGACAATATTCTGATACGGATGCGTGAATTGACCGTACAGTCCATGACCGGGACTCTTTCAACCAATGACCGAAAAGATGTGCAACTGGAATTGACGGCCCTGACGTCACAGATCGACGCCATCGCCAAGGGGACCAAATTCAACGGGATAAACTTGCTGGATAATTCCAACCAGAACATAGCCGTTCAGACCGGAGTAGGGTCAAGCGATACGGTGGATATCACTCTGAAGGGAACGAGAGTACTGGATCTTGGTTCAGGCGGTTCCAGCAGTATGAGCGGCGGCACCCACGCCACCGGGGTACTGACAGGCTCCACCTCCGGTTCCATGAGTATCGATGGCGTGATGCTCAACCCGGTGAGCGATGGCGCTTCCACCTCCTTCGCCGACGGTTCGGCGCGAGCCCTTGCCGACGCCGTAAACTCACTTGGTGTAAGAAATTTAACGGCAACCTCCACGTCGGGAAGCATCTCCCTGGGATCGGTTTATGCCAAAACAGTTACAACGACGAATGTTGACCCGACGACCGGCTCCATCAGTTCCGTCACGACGACCCCTCCTGTGAACCTTCAACCGGGCGATTTAGTCATTAACGGCCATGACATTACCTTTAGCTGGAATTCCGGCATGGGGCGTACCCTCTCCAGTGTCGTCCTGGACGCCATAAATAACTCCGGTAGCGGGGTACGAGCTACAGATAACGGCGGTATTCAAATCGAATCAACGAACCCGAACAACGGCTACAACATCCAGATTCAGAGTAACGGCGCCGCCGCTCAGTCCGTTTTTTCCGGATTCGACCTGAAGCATTCCCAGGACCAGACGGTTATCGGTTCCATGACCATTAATAGCGAGAGAGCTTTGACCATTGGCGGCGGATTGAACGGCGCTGATCAGGGGTGGAGCATAACCCCCGGAACCTATGCCTCTCTCACCTCCCTCGAAAGTATTGATATTGCTCTTAACCAGGTATCGGAGTACCGAGGTAACGTTGGCTCAACCCAGAACCGGCTCGAATCGGAGGCGAGGGTTGTCCAGAATCAGTTCGAGAATCTCAGCACGGCGCAAAGCAGAATAATGGATGCTGATGTCGCCCAGGAATCCGCATCTTTAACTAAAAACAATATATTGCAGCAGGCAAGTATCGCCATCCTGGCCCAGGCGAATCAGATGCCGAACATAGCGCTCTCATTGCTGCGTCAGCTCTGATCTGCTTGACAATAGTCCCCCCTCACCCTCCCATAGGCTTTCGTGCGAACGGAATTCAGGAAAGTTCTTGTGTGAACGGGAGAAATAACGTATTTAATCAAGCTTGCACGCAACGCCTTGAACCTTGAACCTGTAAACCTGTGAACCTGGAACGTAGAACATAGAACTGGATTTTATGCTGACCCTTGCCATTGAAACATCCTGTGATGAGACCGCCGCGGCGGTGGTGCTGGACGGTAGAATGATTTTGGGGAGTGTGATCTCTTCCCAGGTGGCGGTGCATGCCGAGTACGGCGGCGTAGTGCCCGAGATCGCCTCGCGTAAGCATCTTGAGGCGGTGGCGCCCGTGGTGACGGCTGCGCTTTCCCAGGCCGGTGTGACCCTGGACTCTATCCAGGGGATTGTGGCCACCAAGGGGCCGGGGCTTGTGGGAGCGCTCCTGGTGGGGCTTTCCATGGCCAAGGGGATCGCCTTCGTCCGGGAACTCCCCTTCGTGGGGGTTCACCATATCGAGGGACATCTCCTCGCCGGTTTTCTGGAACGTCCGGTTCCATTTCCGTTCCTGGCGCTGGTGGTCTCCGGCGGACATACCCATCTCTACCGGGTGGACGGCATCGGCCGTTACCGTCAACTGGGTCAGACCCTGGACGATGCCGCCGGCGAAGCCTTTGACAAGACCGCGACCCTGTTGGGGCTTGGCTATCCGGGTGGCATAGTTATCGACAGGCTGGCGGGGGAGGGGGATCCAAAACGGTATCCGCTTCCTCGCCCCTTGCTCCATGACGGTAGTTGCAACTTCAGTTTCAGCGGGCTCAAGACCGCCGTGGCCACCCTCGTCCGGCGGGAAGGGGATCAGATCAAAGAGGGGCAACCGCTTCGGGATCTCTGTGCTTCATTCCAGGCTGCGGTAACCGATGTTCTTGTGGCCAAGAGCGCTGCGGCGCTGCAGGGTGAAGGACTTACCCGACTTGTGGTGGCCGGCGGCGTGGCCTCCAACAGTGGGCTTAGGGCCGGTATGCACGGGCTTTCCCGGCGCATCGGCGTGGAACTTTTTATCCCGTCACCGCTCCTCTGCACGGACAATGCCGCCATGATTGCCGTGCCCGGTGACTTTTACCTGGAGAATGGAATGTGCGATGATTTCACTCTGGATGCGGTTGCTACCTGGCCTCTCCCCATGGTCACAACTCAACGGTGGCTCCCATGAGCGGCGCTCTCCCTCCTCCCCGGAAGCGATATGGTCAAAATTTTCTCACCGATCAGAATGTTTTGAAACGGATCGTCGCTGCCGCCGGCGTCCGGCCCGGTGAACCGGTGTTGGAGATCGGTCCCGGACGTGGGGCGCTGACCCGCTATCTTTCCCAGGTGGCTGCCCGTTTGCTGGCTGTGGAGGTTGATCGGGATCTGGTGGCGATCCTTGCCGCCGAATTCAGCGCCGACCCGCTGGTGGAGATCGTCTCTTCCGACATCCTCCGGTGCGATCTGGTCTCGCTCCTGGCGGATCGTGATCAGGGGCGGTGGCGGGTGGTGGCCAATCTCCCCTACAACATCTCCTCGCAGGTTCTGTTCCTCCTTCTGGACCATATCACCCTTTTTTCCGGTCTGACCCTCATGCTCCAGAAAGAGGTAGCGGAGAGGATAGCCTCGGGGCCGGAGGAGAAGGAGTACGGCATCCTCTCCGTCTTTTGCGCTCTTCACTGTGACGTGGATCTGGCCTTCACCGTGAAGCCGGGTTCCTTCTTCCCTGTTCCCAAGGTCTCTTCGGCCATCCTCCGGCTGATTCCTCTCCCCGCGCCCCGTTTTCAGGTGGGGGATGAGGCTTTCTTCAGACGGCTGGTGAAATCTGCCTTCGGTAATCGGCGTAAAACCCTTTGGAACTGCCTGAAGGGTCAGTTTGCCGCCGACGAAAACCAACTCCGGTCTGTTCTGGACGCCTGCGGTATTGACCCGCTACGCAGGGGCGAGACCCTCTCCCTGGAGGAGTTCGCCCGGCTCTCCAGGGCTCTCCAGGTGTGATTACGTGCATTTTCAGCAGCTTCTCAGGGAATATCTTCAGCTTCACGGCTACTGGGTTCTCTTTCTTTGGACCTTTCTGGAGGGGGAGGCCGGACTGATCCTGGCCGGTTTTTTCGCCTTTCAGGGATACTTCACCCTGCCGGGGATCATCGCCACCTCTTGCGCCGGCGCTTTCTGCGGCGACCAGTTTTATTTTTTCATGGGGCGGTTCAAGGGGGATTTTCTCGTGGGGCGCTCCCACACCCTGGCCCGCAAGTTTCGCAAGGCGCTGCGCCTCATTGAGAAATACGGCACCTTCGTCGCCTTTATCTCCCGCTACACCTATGGTTTCCGTATCGTCCTCCCCATCATCCTGGGAATGACCACCTTTTCTTCTCGGAAATTTTTCTGGCTGAATGCGGTGAGCGCTCTGGCTTGGGCAATCATCTTTTCCCTGGCCGGTTATTTCTTCGGCGCCGGCGCCTCTCTTGTTGTGGAGGATGTCAGCCGTTACGAGCAGTATCTGATATTCATCCTCGCGGGGTGCATCGCCTGCATTTGGTTGTCCCATTTTTTCCACTCCCGGTGGCGGCGTCGTTCGGCCCGAGCGCGACTCCGGCGAATGAAGGAGCGGAGATGATCACCTATTACAGGGACAAGTCCTCTGAATGAAGGAGCGTTATAATTTTATGAATCCTTTTGATAACATCAGCATCGTTCTCGTGGAGCCGCAGCATCCCGGTAACGTGGGAATGGTCTGCCGGGCCATGAAAAATATGGGGATCACCCGTCTTCGCATCGTAAAGGGGTGCCCCATCGACCATCCCGATGCCGCTAAATTCGCCGTCTCGGCCAAGGATCTTCTCGCTACGGCCCAGCGGTACGGCAGCCTGGCCGACGCACTGGCGGATACGGAGATTTCCATCGCCACCACCCGCCGTCACGGCAAGTATCGGCAGGAAGTTCTGACTGCCGGCGAGGCGGCCACTCGTCTCCTTCCGCAACTCGACACACACAAGGCGGCGCTGGTGTTTGGCCGGGAGGACAGCGGTTTGACCACTGAAGAGGTTTCACTCTGCCGCTGGAACGCCACCATTCCCACCAGTGACGAATATGGTTCACTTAATCTTTCCCAGGCAGTGCTTCTCTTCTGCTTTGAGCTCTTTTCCCGTTCGGGGAGCTTCGCCCTTGAGCAGGAGCTTCGCCCTCTGGCTCCCAGCGGTGCGCTGGAAAGTTGTTTCGGTCAGTTGGAAGATCTGCTTATGAAAATAGGTTTTCTCAATCCTCAGAACCCGGCTCATATCATGATGAGTCTGCGGCGCATCCTCTTCAGGGCGGAGATGGATGCCCGGGAGGTGACCATTCTCCGGGGAATGCTGACCCAGATGGAGTGGGCCGCGGGTAATTTCCAGGGAAAAAAGAAACTCTGATGGTAATACCCGACAAAATAAGTACGCTATGAGCTGGACAAGATGCGAAGAGATAAGGTATAGTCGAACCGTCCATTCTCATTATCAAAACCAGGAGGTTTTCACGTGTGGGATTATACTGACAAGGTCAAGGAACATTTTCTTAACCCGCGCAACGTGGGTGACATACCCGACGCCGATGCCGTGGGTGAGGTGGGAAGCCTCGCCTGTGGTGACGCCCTGAAACTTTTCATCAAACTTGATGACGCCAAGGAACGGATCATCAACGCCACCTTTCAGACCTTCGGCTGCGGCAGCGCCATCGCCTCGTCTTCAGCCCTCACGGAGATGATCAAGGGAAAGACCCTGGATGAAGCATTGGCGGTTACCAACCAGGAGATCGCGGATTATCTGGGGGGGCTTCCCGAGGAGAAGATGCACTGCTCCGTCATGGGGCAGGAGGCGCTGGAGCTGGCCATCGTCACCTACCGGGGCGGTCCGGCCCCGGTACACGGTCACGACCACTCCCACGGCGAGCAGGAGGGGGAGGTGGTATGTAAATGCTTCGGACTCACCGACGGCTTTCTTCGGAAAGTCATTGAGCAGAACCGGCTCCATACCGCGGAACAGGTTACTCATTTCACCAAGGCCGGCGGAGCCTGCGGCGGCTGCATCCCCAGGATCAAGGATATTATCGCCCAGGTGCTGGGTGAACAGCCTGCGGTTCCTCCCAAGAAACAGGAGAAACTCACCAACTTGAGGAAGATGCAGCTGATCCAGGAAGTGTTGGAGAATGAAGTCCGGCCTCAGCTCTGGGCAGATGGCGGCGATCTGGAACTGGTGGATATCGCCGGTTCCATTGTGCAGATCGCCTTCCGGAAAGCCTGTGCCGGTTGTCACTCGTCGGGGCATACCGCCAAGTTTGTGGAGCAGAAACTTCGGGACATGGTGAGCAGCGACATCGTGGTGGAGGAGGTGGAGGGATGAAGGAAATCTATCTGGATAACAACGCCACCACCAAGGTGGATGAGGCGGTTTTTGAGGAGATGCGCCCCTATCTCTGCGAACTGTACGGCAACCCCAGTTCCATGCATTTTTTCGGAGGTCAGGTGCAGAAAAAGGTGGACGAGGCGCGTAAACGTGTCGCCGCTCTCCTGGGGGCCGACCCTTCGGAGATCATCTTCACCGCCTGTGGCACCGAGAGTGATAACACCGCCATCCGTTCGGCCCTGGAGACTTTTCCCGACAAGCGGCATGTTATCACCACCCGGGTGGAGCACCCGGCGGTGCTGACCCTCTGTCGGGGGCTCACCAAGAAGGGGTACCGGGTTACCGAACTGGGAGTCGACGGCGCCGGCCGGATCGACTTGGACGAACTGAGAAACGCCATCGACGACGACACCGCCATTGTTTCGGTCATGTGGGCCAACAACGAAACCGGCGTCGTCTTCCCCATCGAGGAAATCGGCGCCATCGTCAAGGAACGGGGGGCGCTTTTCCATACCGACGCAGTGCAGGCAGTGGGGAAGATTCCCCTGAACATGGCCGCATCCACGGTTGATATGCTCTCCCTCTCCGGTCACAAGCTTCATGCTCCCAAGGGGATCGGCATTCTCTACCTCAGAAAAGGAACCCCGTTCCGGCCGTTTTTGGTCGGTGGTCATCAGGAGCGAAGTCGCCGGGCCGGGACGGAGAATACCGCGGCTATCATCGCTTTGGGGAAGGCCTGCCGGATGGCGGGTGAATGGCTGGAGGACGAGAATAGTCGGGTGCTGGGGATGCGGGACCGGCTGGAAAAGGAACTCCTTGCCATCATCCCCCACTCCCGGATCAACGGAGGCGGGGCGGAGCGACTCCCCAATACCCTCTCCATCGCCTTCGAGTTCGTGGAGGGGGAGGCGATTCTTCTCCTCCTCTCGGAAAAGGGGATTTGCGCCTCCTCGGGGAGCGCCTGTACTTCAGGCTCCCTGGAACCGTCCCACGTCCTGCGGGCCATGGGAGTTCCCTTCACCTGCGCCCACGGTTCCATCCGCTTCTCCCTGTCCCGCTTCACCACCGATGAGGAGATCGACGCCGTTATCCGGGAGCTTCCCCCCGTAATACAGCGGCTCCGGCAGATTTCCCCCTTCGGGAGGGAGTTGCTGAAGGGATAAACCTGGCGCTGGGCGCCTGGTCCTGGGCCATGGGCTCCAGGGAGCGGCTGTGGGTTTCCGCCGTTTGAAAAGGCTTTTTCCGGTTCCGTAACAGATAAAGAGCTTCCGAATGCAGATTCGAAAGCTCTTTTGTTGTACTTAATAGCTTTTCAGATAAACATTTTGGTTTTCGGCAACTATTTTCCCCCTCCCTAACTCTCCCCCGCTGGGTGAGGGGACCAAAAGCTAACCATCTACCCACACCAACTGGGTTTGGTTTAAGCTCCTCCCCCCAGCGGGGGAGGAGTAACTGACAGCATTAACATCTCCCCCCCAATTTTTTAGTGTATAAACACAACAATATATTCACAATTCAGAATGTCAACGTAATATTCCTTGACATATGGTGCGGAAATATTATATGAAAATATGAATATACAGTTTAAGAATGAATAAGGCTTCCGTTTGCAATAGCTGCATTATTTTTTAATCGTCGGGGCTCTCTCCAGTTCTCCGGTTCCGGCCGATCAAGGGGGTATCCTCCCCGACGCAGTGGCAGGCGCTCCGAAACAGCAATCTCCTGACTGAGTGCGCATCAACCGAGGTACTAAAACCGAAAAGAAAGATACCGGCAGTGAAAGGAATTCACCATGAAGAAGTTACGTATCATCATTGCATTCGTCGCTCTCACTATCACCCTGCCTGCCTATGCCGGTGATAACACCGCAGTCGAAAAGGCCGCCGCCGCTTTTCTGAGCGGAGTCCCCGCGGATGCCTACCTCATCTCCGCTGAAAAGCTTCAAGAGCGGATAAAGGCCGGAAACAATGATTTCGTCATCGTCGATGTCCGGATTCCCAAGGATAAGAGTTACGATCAGGGGCACATCCCCGGGGCGATTCACCTGGGATACCCCACCATCGCCCGCCCGGAAAATCTGGCGATGCTTCCAAAAGATAAGGATATCATCCTCTACTGCCATACCGGTCACGAAGAAAACAAGGTCCTGGCAGTACTTCGGATGCTCGGCTACCGGGCCTACGGGGTGAAGTGGGGATACATGGCGTGGAAGGTTCTCCCTCCCACCGCCATGACGCTGAAAGCCATAGAAGGATCAATTCTCAACAATTATCCGGTTGAAAAATAAGTATTCGGGAGGATCTCATGGTAAAGGTCGTTCGCAGTATCGCCGTATCCGCTTTTCTCCTTTTCCCTGCGCTGCTCCATGCGGGGGAAAAGCCAACCATGGCGCCGCTCTGTGCAGGGTGTCACCAGCCGGAGGCCGGGGTTCTCATGGGGACTTTGGATAACATCTCCTACAAGGCCGACACGCTGCAACTGGATCTGGTTTCCCACAAGGAGATCGTCCGCTTTGACGATAGTACCAAGGTCAAGAATGTCGCCTCCATGGAGGAGCTGAAGATCTATAAGAACCGGGCATTCACGGTCAATTTTGTCATGAAGAAGGGGGAGAAACTGGCCACCGCCATCACCCGTTTCGATGTGCTGAAAGCGCTCAAAGCCGAAGAGAAGATCGACAAGGCCGGGCTCAAGAAGCTTATGGCGGAAAAGAAAAACCTGGTGATCGTGGATGCTCGGCCCGTACCCCGTTACGACGAGGGACACATCCCCGGCGCCATCGTCATGCCGGCGGCGGCCTTCGATAAACAGATCGACAAATTGCCAAAAGATAAATCCACACCTCTGGTTTTCTACTGTGTGGGGGGCTGTTCCAGTCCTCTCTCCGGGGTCAAGGCCAAGAGCCTCGGCTACACCGACGTGAAGGTCTATGTGGGGGGGATGCCCGACTGGGTCAAGTCCGAGTACACGGTTATTACCCCGTCGCATCTGAAAAACGGACTGGCCCAGGGGACACCGCATGTCCTGATCGATACGAGATCCCGCACCGTTGCTGAGCAGGGACACATAACCGGGGCGCTTTCTCTTGAATTGGAAAAATCACGGCTCTCCTTTCCCCGGCAGAAGAATGCACCCATCATTTTTTACGGTGACCGAAGCGCCGAAGCTGCCGCCACGGTGGTTGCCTGGGGGTACAGCGGTGTCAAAACCCTTCCCCTGACCTACGCTCAGTGGCAAGCTGCCGGTAATCCCGTCGCGACAGGACCCTTGGGCGCCACCATTGCCTATGTTCCCAAACCGAAGCCGGGTACGGTGTCACCGGAAGAGTTTACCAAATTAGGCGGTACGATTCCCGCCGATACTGACGTCATCGATGTCCGCTATGGCGATGAATATGCCGCCGGTCATGTTCCGGGGGCGAAAAACTTCCCCCTGGAAGATATGGCGGAACATACTGCCGAGATCACCAAGGGGAGGAAGCTCATCCTCTATTGCGACACCGGCATGAGGGCGGAGATGGCATACAACATTTTGCAGGATAAAGGGTACACGGCCGTAAGGTTCCTTGATGGTACCCTGAAGTTTGAGAAGAATGGTAGCTTCGGCATAACCACTGACTGATTCTGCCATTTTGAGAAAAGTGGTAGCTTCGGTATTACCACTGACTGATTCTGTCATGAGTGGCGCCCGTGGGATAACCTGACCGATGAGGAGGAAGTATGAGAAAGATCGTATGTGTGTTACTGGGAGCGGGATTATTGGCTGCCGCAAGCATCGCCATGGCCGGCGAAGCGACTGCACCATTGAGCACAGCTGAACTGAAACAGGCTATCGGCGCCAAGGGAGCGGCCACGGTTGTCTTTTTCCAGAATCCCAATGGCGGTCCATGTAAAATGCAGAAACAGATTCTCGACACATTGCGGCAGGAGCGGAAAAACAATTTCAACATTGCGGCGGTAAGCACCATGAAACAGGAAGATCAGAAGGCTTTCTACGACTACGGTATCCGGAGCCTTCCGTCACTGGTGCTTGTGGACAAAAGCGGCAAAATCTCCCGCGTGTTTCCTCCCGGCATTCAAAACAAGGAAACGCTTGTGGTTGCCCTGGATAGCCTCAAATGATCGAACTCGGCTTTTCCACTGTTCTGCTTGCAATCGGAGCAGGGCTGGCCAGCATCATGTCTCCCTGCATCCTTCCGGTTGTGCCGATCATCATGGCCGGGGCGGAGCGGAAAGACCGGATCAGGCCGATAATTCTGGTGATGGGACTGTCACTTTCGTTCATGGCCATGGGCGCCGTCTCCTCACTCTTCGGCGCCATGCTGGTTGGTCGCAGCCGTTATATTGAACTTTTTGGTTCGTTTATCATCATCGCTCTGGGAACCATGGTGATATTTGACGTCAACATTTTCAAACGGATAACCATGCTTTCCTCTCTTCATGTGAAGGGTGAAGGACGATTCGGTGCTCTTGTTCTGGGGATGGCTCTTGGATTGGTGTGGGTTCCCTGTGTCGGTCCGTTCCTTTCCACCATTCTCACCATGGTGGGAACAAATGGGCAACTCACCCATGGCATTACCCTTCTCGGCTTTTACTCCCTGGGGCTGGCCGTCCCGATGCTTATTCTGGCCTATTCGTCCCAGCTTGTGCGAAACAGGGTCAAGGCGCTGGCACGGCATGACAGGATGTTCCGATATCTATCCGGTGGGATACTTGTTGTCTTTGGACTTTATTCCGTCATGCATGGAAACGTTGCATTTTAGAAATGATTTGTGACAATGTCACAGACAGCTCACTCCGGGCATGTTAATCTTCAACGATAGGAAAATAAATCCAGTACTGTCTGGATAAAAAATGGGAGATGTTTTTTATGAAAAAAAATGTGGGCACAATTGATCGCACTGTTCGAATAATTGTCGGATTAGCATTACTCGGGGTAGCTTACAAGGGAAATAGATGGGGGCTGATCGGTGTCGTCCCGCTTTTGACCGGAATAATCGGTTGGTGCCCCCCCTATCAACTGCTGGGAATCAATAAAAACAGGTAAGGATGAGACTCTTTACCCGTTTGGTTTCGATATTTACTTCTTAATAATTTGCGCCGTCATCTATTTCAGGGCCCTTGCCGGACAAACCAGCCATCGACCAGCGCCACCACTAGGCCACTCATCCGTTTTGCCCAGTTGCATAAGTTGATAATCCCTCTGGCCTTGACGAAGCCTTCCACAAAACCTGTAAACGTACCGGCGAAGAGCATCAACAGGGAGTGGCCGATGGCGTAGCAGAAGAGAAGAGCGACACCGTAGAGTACCTGACCCTTGCCGGCAACGAGTGTCAGGAGCACGACCGGTACCGGTGTCGCGCAAGGGGAAGAGACGACACCGAAAAGTAGTCCCAGCAGGAATGATCCGACGATGCCGGCAATCAAGTACCACGGACCACCCAAGGTGCCGAACATCGTCCCCGGCAGTCCGGCTGCCGCACCGAAGGCGGTGAAGGTCAGCGATAGACCGAAGACAAAGGCCAGGGAGTAGCGGAATGCCTTCAGCCGGTCACCGTCGGCGTACCCGCCCACAAAACCAACACCAAGGGGATGGTGGCCGGCACACAGGGTGAGGCCGAGGAGATTACCCCGGCCAGGAAAACCGCCCCGAAGGCTGCCAGAGGATAGAGTGTGATGATCTGTTCAATGTTGTCGAGGAAAGTCATTTCAGCCCTGCAGCGTGCAACTCCTTCAGGATGTCAGCCTTTTCCCTGAATCCAATATGGCGCTTTACTTTCTTTCCCTTGGCATCGAAGAAAATCTGGGTAGGGATCAACTGTATGCGGTAAGTCTCCGCCAGCTTTTTCCCCTCATGGACATCAGTGAACAGAATATTGGCCTTGCCCTTGTAATCACGATCCAGCTCAGCCAGGATGGTGGCCATTTTTTTGCAGGGGATGCACGTCCGGGCGCCGAAATCAGACACCGTGATGAATTGATTGGCATTACAGCAGTTGCTGAATCCCTGCCGATGTAGCTGTCTTGCCCGAGAAAACGAGCTTACCGTCAATGACCAGCGCCGGAGTGCTCATGACACCATACTTCATGATCTTCGGGATTTCTTCCACCTTGATTACTTCCGCCTCAATACCCTTCTCTTTAACCGCGGACTGAACTGCATCATACAGCGTCTTGCATTTGGCACAGCCGGTTCCTAATACTGGCGTCTTCTCCTTGTTGGATACTACGTGTCGTCACAGATTTAAGGATGATCGCTTCAGGCAACGACAGGGCGGTCACCGCCACCATGAAGGCCAGTACCGTACCGATGGCCATCCCCTTCTCCATGAGGGCGTGCACGATGGGGATTACCCCGGCGGCGTTACTGTAAAGCGGCACTCCCAACGCCACTGCCACCGGTACGGCGAAGGGGTTGTCTCGACCGGCCCATCCGGCCAGAAAGTCAGCAGGAACATAACCGTGGATGAAGGCGCCCAGGCCGACCCCGACCACGACATATGGCCAGATTTTCTTTGTCAACCCGATTCTTGAAATTGTCGGTTTGTCAAATATATTTTGCTTCGACACTGTCGATCGATGCTGAAGCCACAATTACTCATAGGCACTTCGTTTACCTCTACCGCGAAAACACCAGATTATACCGTGAAATAACAGCATATAATTCATATAATGAAATGTATATATGGATAAAATACAGTATATTTGAATACTTGGACTTTTGGCCCGGTTTTTGTATACGAACGACTGATTGAGCTTCACATTAAAGGTGCATCCGTCATCTTTGATCGGGAGCAGGCGAGGCGTCATACCAAATCAGCAAAAGGAGAGCAGTATGAGAGTCAGTAAAAAGGGGATCGCAGCATTTATCCTGGCGGTGGCATTGCCGGTTTCGGCGTTTGCGGCCGACACGGAACTGCAGAAGAAGATCGATGATCTTTCGCAGCAGTTGGATCTGCTGAAGCAGCAGGTCCGGAAGACCGAGGAAAAGGTAGAGAAGACCGATGCCCTGGCCAAACAGACCGACGAGAAGTCACTGGGCAAGTGGCTCACCATCGGCGGCGACTACCGGTTTAGAATCGATTCCTTAACCGGGAATGTGCCCAGTTTTTACAGTTTCAACCCGGCATATATCGGGTGGGTCATGGGTGGAATGACCGGAGCACCACCTGCCATGACACAAGGTTTTAGAGCATCCAATGATACTCTCATGACCAACCGCATCGGTCTCAACCTCAAAGCAAAGGCAACCGAAAACGTCTCCGTAAAAGTCCGCCTTCTGGCGTACAAGGTTTCCGGATCACAGAATGACAGCTCCGTTATCGGACCATATTTTGCAGATCGAGCCGGGTCCTTCGATGGAACTTTGGGGCATGTTCCTTCCAACGGACAACTGACCGTTGATCAGGCCTACGCAACGTGGAGCAATATCGCCGAGCAACCCGTATGGTTTTCCGTCGGTCGCCGTCCTTCCGCCGGCGGCTCTCCGTCCCACCTGAAAAACAACATGGAGAAAGCCGGGACTGCCGGTACACCGGCACTTCTTGTGGACTATGCCTTTGACGGATTGTCTCTTGGATATGCGCCCGACATCGATGTCCTGGGTAGTCCGTTTATGAAGCTCTGCTACGGTCGCGGCTTTGATAGCGGCTATTCCGGCGGACCTACTCAGAACAACAGTCTCCGCGACACCGATATGCTCGGAGTGCAGGTCGTCCCGTATAACACCGATGATGTCATGGTCACTCTCCAATGGAATCGCGCATTCAATATATTTAATTCTCCGGAGATGATGTCCGGCACTGGTCCTATCTCCGCGCCAACCACCAATCTTGGCAGCATTGACTGGCTGGGCGCCGACATCATCGGCAAAGTAGGCTCCCTGAACTGGTTCTTCGATGCGGCCGTGAGCCTTGCCCGTCCGAACAATAATACAGCCTTCATGGGAGCAAATGTTCCTCCGCCGATACAGGGAATGCCCATCGGGCTTATGTATTCCGGTCAGCGCACCGGCAAGAATGGTTGGGCGCTGTATCTCGGCGGCCGGTACGACCTGGAATCCACGGGAACCAAGTTCGGCCTCGAGTATAACCACGGCTCAAACGACTGGATTACCTTTGCACCCGCGGCCGATGACATCTGGACATCCAAACTGGGGACTCGCGGCGACGTGATTGAACCGTACATCATCCAGGAACTAAAACTGAAGGCGATTTCATCTGTTCTGAGCAAGGTCTTCTTCAAGGTCGGTTATCAGTACTACTGGTTCAATGCAACCGGGACCAATAACTGGGTTGGCGGCTCCAGCTCGTTCGATTCGTTGAACAGCCTCGCCAATCCCCAGATGTTTGCTCCGGTGAAAACCGCCCAGGACATCTACGGCACCTT
>CAIYUY010000321.1 GCA_903929485.1 uncultured Desulfuromonadales bacterium | reverse complement strand
TTCACCCTTCGACAAGCTCAGGGCGAACGGATTCAGGTTTAATAACCGCCTTATTTTCCGTTCGTGGTGAGCCTGTCGAACCATGAACGGAAAATCGATACCGAACATGTTATACGGTACACTCTTTGCTGCGAATCACCTAAACGATCCGATCCTCGGGTAAACGAAGAAGGGCGGCCCTACCGGGGCCGCCCTTCTTCGTTTTATATCGTTACCGGAGTCTGCCGGTCATCCCGCCGCGGCCGATGGTGTACTGGAAAAAAGCGATGAGATGGAACTCTTCCTTATCGTAATTGCGGGGAAAACCGCCGATGGGACCCAAGGCGTGCAGTGTCCGGATAACTTCGTCATCCAGGATGCGACTGTGGGATGATTCCAAAAGTTCAACCTTTGTCACACCTCCCTTTCGATTGAAGGTGATCCGCACCGGAACTACCCCCTCCACTCCCAGTCGGGCCGCCTCGGTGGGATAGCGCCAGACACCGTAGATGGCGGACTCGAAACGGCGGAGAAACGAGCCGAACCGGATGTCGTCGGTGTTGAGAAAGTTGGTGTCCCCTTCGGCAACATCGGCCTCGAATCGCTTCCGGTAGCTCTCTTCCAGATGGGCCATGGTTCCGGCGCTGGGGAAGAGCTTGGCTATCTGGGGGGATTTTCGACCCGGTTTAAAAAAGTCCTGGGAGAGTGGTTGTTGCTGGGCGCTGGGGAGATCTCCCGGCTCCGGGCGAGGTTCGTTCTGTTGCGCAGCCGGTTTGGCTACGCGGTTCTCCTGCCGTCCCGGTTGTGGCGATGCCTGGCGTGGAGGCTGAATCGGCGCCGGTGGTGTCGGATGGTCCGATCTTTTCGCTTCCTTGGGCGCCGTTTCCCGTTGCACCCGCCGTCGCTGGTCGGAGATCCGTTTGGTCTCTTGTTGTCGGGGGGGGGCTGGGGGTGGAACAGGCATCTCCCGCAGGTCCACCATGTACGGTTCCGGTTTCAGGGGAGGCTTTTCTTCCGGAAGATAGTAGAAAAGAGCGAATGCCGCGACGTGGAGGATAAGGGAGAATCCGACCAAATAGAGGAAAATTTTTTCAACGGATGAATCGGCCATGGGGATTATCGTTTCATCCGAAAAACGCTTGCCAAATATTATGCCCGGCGAAAACCAGGAACAGAGCCCCCGCGGCCCGGTGGATCCAGAAGAGAGGGATGAAGCGGGTGAGCTGACGCCCCAGAAAAATCCCGATGAGTGAACATGACCAGAGCGCCAAGGTGGAGCCGAGAAATACCACCAGGGGAGGTTGCTGCGCCGCCAAGCTTGCCGTGACCAGTTGGGTCTTGTCCCCCAGTTCCGCCAGCAGGATCATGAAAAATGCGGTGGCTATGGGACCCCTGCGGGTAAAACGTTTCTCCTCGACTTCTTCTTCATGTTCATCAAAACTTTTTTCCAGGAGCGAATTGACGCCGAAGAAGAGGAAGAGTCCGGCGGAAAGGAGTTGTATCCAGAATGGGGAGAGAAACACGAAGAGGATCTTCCCCACGAAGACCGCCGCCAGGTTGAGAAGGGCAAAGGCTGCGGCAATTCCCAGGAAGACTTTCTTCCAGGGGTAGTGGGTGGCCAGGGTCATGGCGGTGAGCTGGGTTTTATCCCCCAGTTCCGCCAGGAACACCATGCCGAAAACAGATAAGACTTGAGTTGTAGCCATTGATATGTCCTGAGCCGTGCAAGCTGGAACAAAAGAAATTTCACCGGCGGAACAGAATGCGAAACATTTTCACCGCAAAGGCGCAAA
This sequence comes from uncultured Desulfuromonadales bacterium, assembly GCA_903929485.1. Taxonomy (GTDB): domain Bacteria; phylum Desulfobacterota; class Desulfuromonadia; order Geobacterales; family CAIOGM01; genus CAIOGM01. The sequence goes on along the minus strand of CAIYUY010000321.1, from coordinate 23,195 downwards.
GGACGCAAAGGAACCGCAAAGAAAAAGCTTTTTTTGAGGTAAACCAAACAAGAATCCAGGTTCCGTCGTTTCTCTATTGTTTTCTTTTTTGTACTTCGCGTCTTTGCGGTTCAAGGGTTTTGTCTAGTTTTTTACCGGAAATGGCTGGTACTGTGGGTTTTCGCCGATGATCTCCACGACCGGTCCTTCTTCCAGCTCTTCTTGATCACCCACGTCGTCGTCGTACTCATCTTCTCCCACCGCCCATTCGTAGAGTTTTTCCGAGTCCAGGAGAACCGGTTCATCGGGAAAGCCGTAGATCCGGTTCTGCATCGCCTCGTCAAAGAGCCCCACGCAGCCATGAGATGCCGGGCGGCCGGGGAGATCCCGGGCGTGGATCCAGTAGGCCACGGCATTCTCGTCGATATGGAATCGGATGGCGTTGTCCATGGGGTACTGTTCTTCGCCGGAGTCGGTCTGGTACAGGGAGGAGGTGTGATTTCGATGTCGGGCGCTGATCCGGTATATCCCGGCGGGAGTTTCTTTCCCTTTTTTCCCCGTGGCCGCCGGCATGGAAAATTTCAGCACGCCGAATTCATAGGCGCCCAGCCACTGCTCACTGATGTTGATGAGTATGTACTTCTCTTCCTCCTTGGCCGGTTCATAAAACGTGGGCATGGGGGTGTACTTTCGCGCCGCAACCATATCCAGCGGTTCCTTGATGGTCATGCCGGGGTAGACATGGCGCCGGTCCACCCGGTTGAAACGGGCCACGGTAACCCAATCGTCGCCATAAAGTGATTCCAGGGTTTCCTGCGGCCGAATGAAGCGGGGGGCCCAGGCGCCCTGGGCCAGGCTGGGAAACTCCACCCGGCTCAGATCTTCACGGGCAGGGTCCTTGGGGTTCGCCCCCGGCTCGGAGACGACCAGGGGGGCGTTAACGACAATGGCGGTGAAGATCGCCAGGCCAATGAGTCTGGCAATGATATGGTGCATATCGTAGAGCCTTAGTTATCCGTCAAGAATTAAGCCGTTCCCCCAGAATCCGTTCCACGGCGGAATAAGGGTCCTGCGTCCGAACCTGCATCCCCTCCAGAATCTCCCGGAGCCGGCCGTCCTGATCGATCCTATCGTATACCTCGGCAAAGAGTCGTTCCTTCAGGAGGGTCTGGAGCAGGGAGCTGTCTTTTTCCCGGAGGAGTTGGTTGATCTCTCCGGAGTTCATCAGCCATTGCCGATGCTTATCCATGGTTTCAACCAGTTCCTCCACCCCCACGTTGCGCTGGGCCTCGGTCCTGAGCACCGGAGGGCGCCAACTTCCCTCGGCATACCTGTTCATCTCCAGCATCAGTGACAGTTCCCGGGCGGTCTTGTCCGCGCCATCCCGGTCGGCTTTGTTCACCACGAAGAGGTCACCGATCTCCAAAATCCCCGCCTTGATGGCCTGGATGTCGTCGCCCATCCCCGGCACCATGACCACCAGGGTGGTGTGGGCCAGGCGGACGATATCCACCTCATCCTGACCGACTCCCACGGTTTCGATGATGATCACATCCATTCCCATGGCGTCCATGACGTTGGCCACGTCGGCCGTGGAGCGGGAGAGTCCTCCCATGTGGCCGCGGGTGGCAAGGCTTCGGATGAAGACCCCTTCGTCGTCGGCGTGACGATTCATCCTGATCCGGTCTCCCAGGATCGCTCCGCCGGTGAAGGGGCTCGTGGGGTCGATGGCCACCACTCCCACCCGTTTGTTTTGCTTCCGGTAGGCGGCGGTGATCTGATCCACCAGGGTGGATTTGCCGGCTCCCGGCGGACCGGTGACGCCGATGAGAAAAGCCTTGCCGGTATGGGGAAAGAGATCCTGCAACTCGGTGCGGGAGCTGGGAAGATTATCATCGATGTTGCGCATGAGGCGCGCGGCGGCGCGGATATCGCCGGAAAGAATCCGTTGGGAAAGAGACATGTTAATGAGCTGTTATGGCGTTTTTAACCCAGGCAACGATCTGGTCCGTGGAGGCGCCGGGGGTAAAGACCTCTTTGATCCCGGCGGCTTTCAGGCCGGGGATGTCGTCTTCGGGGATCACCCCGCCGCAAAAGACGGTGATCTCCTCGGCGTTTTTATCCTTGAGCAGTTGGCAGACCCGGGGGAGGAGGGTATTATGGGCGCCGGAGAGGATGGAGAGACCGATGCAGTCCACATCCTCCTGGATGGCGGCGGAGACGATCTGGTCGGGTGTCTGGTGGAGTCCGGTGTAGATGACCTCGAATCCGGCGTCACGAAACGCCCGGGCGATGATCTTTGCTCCGCGGTCGTGGCCGTCCAGGCCGGGTTTGCCGACTAAAATTCGCAGTTTTCTCTCAGACATTGGCTGCTCCCTTCAAAGATGTAAGTAGACGATACCGTCATGTTCCTTGCTGTTACTTCTCGATCCCCTCCCGCGAGGGGACTCCGATTTTGTAGTAATGTTTGATCTCCGTCATTTCGGTCACCAGGTCGGCGGCGGCCATGACCCCTTCCGTGGCGTCGCGGCCGGTGAGAACAAGTTCCACCGTCGCCGGCTTATGCTTCATGAGAGAGAGGAGCTCTCCCTCGGGGATCAGGTTGAAAGAGAGTGCGCCGTTGATCTCATCAAGGACCACCAGATCGTACTCCCCGCCGTTGACGGCGGATGATGCCAGGGTGAAGGCTTGTGCCGCCAGATCCACGTCTTCCTGATCGGGGACAGGCCGCTTCACCCAGCCGGGCCTCCCCGTGGGGATGATGGTGAGGAGCGGCGCCAGTTTTTCGGCGGAGATATGTTCGCCATAGGGGCCCCCGCCTTTCATGAACTGGATGATGATGACACGGAGGCCCCGGCCGCAGGCGCGTAGCGCCAATCCCAGCGCCGCTGTTGTTTTTCCTTTGCCGTTACCGGTATATACCTGGATCTGTCCCTGTGCCAACGGCATGTTTATGAACTCCCTGGAAAACCTTATAAATTAATGGGGAGAACTATAACAAGGGGGGCTTTCCTGTGTCAAGGTGAATCGCTGCTAAAGCTGATAAATGTACTATCCGATCAGGTGGTGGTGAGGGGTGGGATGGGGGGCTTTTGATCGATTTATCCGGCTTTGCCATGAAACTTTCTTGACAGGGTCATCGGCATCTGTTATTGAAGATGGACAAGTTTTGGGCGATTAGCTCAGTGGGAGAGCACTGCCTTCACACGGCAGGGGTCGCTGGTTCGAACCCAGCATCGCCTACCAATAAAAACAAGGGGTTACGTGTAAAAGCGTAACCCTTTTTTTGTTCTGTGCCCACTCTGTGCCCATCCTGTGCCCACGTTGTGCCCAAAATAAGTACCCCCTCACCAAAAACCCTCTTTTTTGACCCCTGTTTTTTGTGCCCGTGGTGGCTCCCATCCGATCGAAATAATTGTTCCTCCCCTTTCAAGCATGCCCTGAGCGTGGTCGAAGGGGGAAGGTCAGGAGGGGGATGGGGTGGGCTGTTGGCTCATTCCCTGGAATACCACAGACATGGCTATTTGTTGTCTTCCTTTGGTTGCGGCAACTGTTTCACCAAACGATCAAAGTCAGATTCAAACAGGCGATCCTGAATAACCCGATATTTTTCAAATTCACTTTCGGCAAAGGCTCTGGCTATCTCCTGTGAAACTTTACCGGCGTCCTGTAACACCTCCCGGTCGGTGGCCTCAATGAAGCGGTTTAGGCGTGTTTCCCAATCCTGCATAGTCATCGGTATCTGTCGTAGCGCCATGTCCTCAGCCACATCAAGATATGCCGAAACCAGTCGTTGCAATTGAGCCATTTCGTTTTCGGTCAAATAGTTCTTTGCCACAACTACATCGAATTTCTGAATTTTTCCGGCAGGTGCATCCTTCCAGGTAGTCAAGCCCATGTTATCTTTTCCGGCATCGGCGCGGTGATAAACGATTTCCGCTGCCGTTTCTCCGTGGATTGCCCAATGCAGCTTGTTTTGCACGGTAGCAAAAAAGCGCCTGGTAGAGTGTGCGGTCAGATCATAATCAATGGATGTTGAATAAATATCGGTTATTTTCTGGTAGAATTTGCGCTCGGACAAACGGATTTCACGAATCCGCTGCAATTGCTCTTCAAAATACTGCTTCGTCAACACCGAACCATCGTTTTTCAGGCGCTCGTCGTCCATTGCGAATCCTTTGATGGTAAAAGATTCAACGATGTCGGTCGCCCATTTCCTGAACTGCACGGCCCGTTCCGAATTGACCTTGTAGCCAACCGCAATCACGGCGGCAAGATTGTAGTGCTTTGTGTCGTAGCATTTGCCGTCAGCGGCAGTTATTCGAAAATTTCGAATAACTGAATCCTCCTGCAACTCACTATCGGCAAAAACTTTCTTCAAATGGTAATTGATGGTGTTCGTCTCAACGTCATAGAGCAACCCCATCATTTTTTGAGTTAACCAAACATTCTCATCAGCGTAAATCGCTTCGACGCCACTCTGGCCTCCTGCTGCAACAAAGGTCAGGTATTCAGCTGCCGATGATCTAACAAGGCTGATGTGTCTGGTTGCAGGTTTAGTTTTTTTCGTCATACAAAATATTTCCCTTTTTTTAGTAGCCAGTATCTGCTCTTTGAAAAATGAAATCGATTTTAGCGCATGGCTACATCAATAGCAAATCAATCACGAAAACCATACACTTAAAATATGATATGGCGATGGGCGCCGCATGTATGCATGGAGTTAAACTCATTATTTTCTCAGTCATTTCCTCCGTGTCTCCGTGCCTCCGTGGTTCAACTTTCTTTTTTCGGGTGAAAACCCGGAGTGGGTTGCGCGGATGCTGGGACATGCCAACACCCGGATGCTTTTTACCGTCTATACCCCCCGGCAGAGGGTCTCCCGGGGCGGGACACCGTATCTCATGGCCGATCTGGCGGATAACAGCGGTATCGTTCGAGCTCATGGCTGGCCCGAACGGTACTGCGGGCAACCCCTCCCGGCGGATCTGTCACTGGTCACCGTTACCGGAAACATCAGGAAGTTCCATGACCGGAAGATGGTGGACCTGCACCAGCTGGAACCGGCGTTTGCCGTACCTGATCCGATACGGTTGCTCCCTCAGAGCTGCTGCCCGATCATCGCCGGGATCGATCGGCTGGGGGAAATCCGCGCCGGGATAATTTCACCGCCTTTGCGAACCTTTGTTGACGCGGTCCTGGCCAACGACCTCCTCGCCCTCCCTTTTCTCCGTCTGCCGGGGAGTCGCAGACATCACCACAGCTTTCCAGGTGGGCTGTTGGCACATTCCCTGGAATGCGCCGGGATCGTCGCCACTCTGGGCATTGATCTGCCCCGGCAGACCCGGGAGCTGGGAATGGTGGCGGCACTGTGGCACGACATCGGCAAGGTCGTGACCCTGGATAATCGTCGCGGCGCCTGGCTCAACGGCGCGGTTCTGGATCATGACGCCCTGACGCTGGAACTTCTGTCCACTGCTCTGTCCGGCCTGGACCGGGAATGGGAGGAGGGGGCGATGATGTTGAGGTATCTCTTCACCTGGAAGAAGAACGGCAGGGGAGGGCGCCCCCCTGCAGGTCATAGCCGAAGCGGTGTCTGCCGCCGACCGGATCAGCAGTGGTCTCAGCGCCGAGCGGTTGGCCTTTGCCGAAACGCCTGAGTGGAAAAAGCTGGAGAAATGGAACGGGAGCCAGTACCTGAGACTGGCATTCTCGTAGACCTTCACTGGCGGCCCCGCTGGGAAATGAACTGCCGATACGGTGAAGACTACAGTCCCGGAGCATCCATAAGCGATAAAGGAGAAATTTTATGTACCTGCACTGTGGTTTGAACGCAGTAAGATTGCTTGTTAATTCCGCCGAGTATTTTGGCGATGGTATTGTGGAGAAATATTTCAACGAGTTCAGCTTCGAGGAGGCTGGTCTGTTCGAATGGGCGAAGGAAATTCTTCCTGAGCCGGAACTTCAGTGCGACGAGTACGTCTTCGGCGTATTGTCCGGGATATTGATGGCGTTGAAGCATGATCCTGATGTCATGGCGGCCTACTTCGAAGTGCAGTGCGAAGAGCATACCTTCGGTTTGCCCTATCCGGTGCTGGTGGAAGCGATTCTGGCTGTAGCGGATTTCCAGAGCAGTATTTGCAATCCCATGGTGTTTACCTGCTGTTATTGTCAGGAATCTTCCATCTGTGGAGCTGTTTCGAAACTTACCTGTCATCCTGAGCAAGGCAAAGGATCTGATTTTGGGTGCTGATAGGAAGGGGAGGGGAGACTTGGGGTAAAACCAGGAATCAGATTTTCTCAGTGATTTCCTCCGTGCCTCTGGTTCAATTTTCTTTTTTTCGGATAATAATTCCAAACAGATTCTAAAAACGTATTCGCCGGTATACGTGCGGGATATTTGCGTGTATACTTTTGGCCGTCTTAAATCTTAATGAGAACGTAACGGGCGGGGTATGGGGGAGTAGCTTCTTTTGGAGCGGTAGAGAGGTCTTGGTTTATGCTGAGCGAGTGAAAGCATAGCAATAGTCTTTGAGTGGTTTTGGTCTCTCTCATGTCAATATATCGGAGTGTCTCCGTTGCCTGAATTACCTGAAGTCGAAGTAACCCGCGCCGGCATTACCGCGCATATTTCCGGCAACACCATTACACGTAGCGTTGCTCATGCGGCTGACCTGCGATGGCCCATTTCACCGGAATTGGCCACCGTTCTGCCGGGGCAAACCGTGCAGTCGGTCCAGCGGCGCGGCAAATACCTGTTGTTGCATTGCCACGTCGGCAGCCTGTTAATTCATCTTGGCATGACCGGGTATTTGAAAATCGTCTCCGCGGCGACCATCCGGGAGAAACATGATCATTTTGACCTGGATTTTCACGACGGCAAAGTCCTTCGCTTGAATGATGTGCGGCGTTTCGGCGCCGTCATCTGGACCGGTTCCGAGCCGCAGACGCATGAACTTCTTGCCGAGTTGGGACCGGAACCCCTGACGGAAGGGTTTGACGGGAGTTATCTGTTCCACAAGAGCCGGGGACGCAAGCTCGCGGTAAAGCAGTTCCTTATGGATCAGAAGGTGGTCGCCGGAATCGGCAATATTTACGCCAATGAGGCGCTTTTTCACGCCGGTATTCACCCCACGACCGCGGCCGGAAGCTTGACAGAAAGCCGTACGCGGCAGTTAGTCACCGCGATAAAAGCCGTGCTGATCGCTTCCATTAAGGTTGGCGGAACCATGCTGGATTTTCGCGATGGAACAGAAAAAACCGGCTATTTTCATCAGGAACTGGCCGTTTATCGACGCGCGGGAGAGCCGTGCGCCGTCTGCGCCACCCCGATTCAGTTTGAGAAGCTCGGGCAGCGATCGAACTATTTTTGCCACCGGTGCCAGAGCTGATCCCGTATGCTTTTGACAACGACATTAACAGAGCGTAGGATTCCTCCCCCAGATGCCACGAGCTACTGCTAACTTTTCTCCACCAGGGTTCACGCCCGCTGCTCTGGAACGACTTGAGCTGTTGGTGAACGACATTCAGGCCGTCCAGAGCAAACTGATCCTCCTGATTGGGCTCCCCGGCGCAGGCAAGACGGCTCTTTTGCGTGGCTTGGCAGCCCGCCGGGGAGTAGGCATTCTCACAATCGGTGCGGTGTTGGGTGCACTCCTTGCCCCTCTGCCGGTAAAGCAGCGGGGGTTGGAGGCGAACCACCTCCTCCGGAACTTGGCCGACAAGTATGCGTCCGGAGAGGTGCTCCTGCTGGACAACCTGGAACTGTTGTTCGATCAGACCTTGAGACTTGACCCGCTGGACCTTCTCAAACGGCACGCTCACGCCCGGCGGATCGTTGCGGTCTGGCCGGGTGAAATCCGTCAGGACCGGCTTACCCATGCCGTCCTGGGACATCCGGAATACAAAGAGTATGGCTTAGAGGGTTTCGTGCCCTTTGCACTGACCAGGGGAGAGAGGGAATAATGCGCTACGGGGATCTGATTCAGTTCGAGCCCATCGAATCGGTAATTCAGCTGCTGGACGCCAATCGTCAGGACGAGGCCCGGAAGCTCGTGGCAACCTACGTCATCTCCGAGGATATGGCGGAACGGATTACGCAACAGATGATCCCCCAGCTCTCCTTTGATGAGTCGGTTGATCACAAAGGGCTGCTCATCGTCGGCAACTACGGCACCGGGAAATCACACCTGATGTCGGTGCTTTCGCTGGTTGCCGAGAACGCCGACTACGTCCCGCTGCTCCGCCATGCCCGGGTGCGAGAGGCGGCGGGTAGCATTGCCGGCAAGTTCAAGGTGCATCGGATAGAAATTTCCAGTCAGATGACCCTGAGAGAGATCATCACCCAGGAGCTCGAACGCTTTCTCGTTAGGGTAGGCGTTCCCTACACGTTCCCCCCCGTGGAAACGGTGGTGAATAATAAGAGCGCCTTCGAGGAGATGCTGGCGGCCTTTGCGGAAGTTTATCCGGATCACGGCCTGCTGCTGGTGGTGGACGAATTTCTCGAATTCCTCCGGTCCCGCAAGGATCATGATCTTGTCTTGGATTTATCGTTTTTGCGGGAGATCGGCGAGGTGACGAAACACCTGCGCTTCCGTTTTATCGCCGGGGTGCAGGACGCCATTTTCGACAGCAGCAGATTTCTGCATGTGGCGGACAGCCTGCGACGTGTCAACGAGCGTTTCCGGCAGATCCTGCTGGTGCGCGAGGATGTGAGTTTCGTCGTTGCAGAGCGGCTGCTCAAGAAGACGGTGGACCAGCATGACAAGATCCGGAGCTACCTGACCCCGTTCGCAAAGTTCTATCGCAACATGAACGAACGGCTGGACGAGTATGTCCGGCTTTTCCCGGTGCATCCCGATTATCTCGGCACGTTTGAACGGTTGGTCTTCACGGAAAAACGTGGGGCCTTGGTGACGCTGAGGGACCAGATCCAGGCTCTGCTGGGTGATGAGGTCCCCACCGAGCGGGTCGGTCTCATCGGCTACGACAAGTTCTGGGATATCGTGCTCTCCAATTCGGTGCTCCGTTCCAATCCTCACATCGGCCCGGTGGTGCGGATTGCGGAGGTCCTGGGGGAGCGGGTACAGAAGGCCTTCACGCGGCCGGCCTACAAGGCGATGGCGATCAGGATCATCAAGGGGCTGGCGGTCCACCGTTTGACGACCGGCGGCGATATTTACGTCCCGGTGGGTCCCACCGCGGAGGAATTACGCGACACACTCTGTCTATACCAACCGGGCATCGAAGGTTTGGGGGGCGACCCGGCGGATGACCTGCTGACGGCTGTGCAGACCACCCTGCGCGAGATCGTCAAAACGGTAAACGGCCAGTTCATTTCCAAGGCGCCGGATACGGAGCAGTATTACCTGGATCTCAAAAAGGACATCGACTACGACGCCCAGATCGAGAAACGCGCCGAAGCGCTTTCCGACGACGCCCTGGATCGGGCCTACTACGGTGCGGTGAAGCAGTTGATGGAGCGGACCGACGACTCGGCCTATATCACCGGTCACCAGATCTGGCAATACCAACTGGAATGGCAGGAGCGGCGGGTCGAACGGAGCGGGTATCTGTTCTTCGGCGCACCCAACGATCGTCCGACGGCCCAGCCGGAGCGGGACTTTTATCTCTACTTCATCCAGCCTTTCGAGCCGCCCCGTTTCAGGGATGAAAGCAAGCCGGACGAGGTCTTCTTTCGTCTCAAGGGGATCGACGACACCCTCAAGAATCATCTGGCCTTCTATGCCGCCGCCCATGAGTTGGCGTCTACTGCCAGCGGAAACGCCAAGGTTACCTACCTGAACCGGGCCAAAGACGCCCTGCAAGAGATGAACAAGTGGCTGCAAGACAAGCAGACGACAGCCTTCGAGGTCACCTACCAGGGGAAGAGCAAGAGCTTGCGGGAGTGGTCCAAGGGCGTATCGATCCGGGACAAACTCTGGCTGGGGCAGGATGATCGCGCAAACTTCCGCGATATCGTGAACGTCATCTCCGGTCTTGCCCTCGGCACACATTTCGCGGACCTGGCGCCGGAGTATCCTCTCTTCTCCGTGCTGGTCACGGAGTCAAACCGCAAGCAGCTAATGCTGTCAACGCTCCGGATGTTGGCCGGCGGCGCCCGGACCAAAGACGCCGTCGCCATACTGGACGCCTTGGAGATGCTGGACGGTGAGCGGATCGAGCCGACGCGCTCGAAGTATGCCCAGGAAATTTTGCAGCGGCTGAGAGCAAAGGGGCATGGTCAGGTCGTTAACCGGAACGAGCTGCTCAGTGGCTCCAGCGACATCGAATATTTCGCTCCCGTCAAGTTCCGCCTGGAACCGGATCTGCTGGTGGTTCTCCTGGGCGGATTGGTCTATTCCGGGGATCTTGTCCTCGCGATTCCGGGGGACAAGCTGGATGCCGGCAAGCTCCCCTTGCTGGTCGAACACTCCCTGGACGAGCTCAAGCAGTTCAAGCATATCGAAGCGCCCAAAGAGATCAACGTCGCGGTCCTCCGGGCGCTCTTCGAACTGTTGGCGCTCCCCTCCGGTCTGGCTCAGATGGCAGCGCAGGGCAGGGAAGAGCCGGTAAAGGAGCTGCTTGAGGCGGTGACAAAAATGGTGAATCGCGTGCTACTGGTCACCACCGACCTGCAGGGACGACTCACGTTTTGGGGACAACCGCTGTTGCGCGAAGAAGAACTGCGCGATTGGCGGACGCGACTGGACGCCTTGAAAAGCTTCCTGGAAGGATTGCTCCCCTACAACACCATCGGCAAGCTCAAGAGTCTGCGCAGCACGCAACACGACATCGACCTGCAGCAGGGCAATCTCGAAGTGCTCCTCTGCATCGAACGGCTGCGGGAGCTGGTAACCGAGCTGGGGTCCGCCGCGGCCTACGTGTCACAGGCGGAGCTGGTGTTAAAGCCGGATCATCCCTGGGTCCAACAGGCGCAGACGGTCCGCAAGGAGCTCTTTGCCAAACTCGACGGGGATCGGTCGGGACAGAATGCCGCCGAGTACCGGCAACAACTGGCCACCCTGAAGAGGGCGTATCTCTCCGCCTACACGGAGCAACACGGCAAGGCCCGCCTGGGGGTGGCCGAAGACAAAACAAAGTCGGCGCTCAGGAAAGATTCACGCCTTGTGGCCATGCGAGCGCTGGCGGGGATCTCCCTGATGCACACCGGTCAGCTTACCGCCTTTGACGAAAAGCTGGACAAGCTGAAGAGCTGCGCGTCTCTGGTGGAATCGGAACTGGCGGTGCGGCCGGTGTGTCCACATTGCAGTTTTCGTCCCTCCAGTGAGCAACTGGAACTGATCCCTTCGGCCAATATCCTGAAGGCGCTGGATGAAGAGCTGGACCAGTTGCTGGAGCGGTGGCAACAGACCCTGCTGGATAATCTTGAAGATCCCATTGTCCAGGGGAACTTCGAATTGCTCAAGGAAGTCCAACGGAAGCTGATTCGGAGTTTTCTTGCCGCCAGGAAACTTTCCACCCCGGTCCCGCCGGATTTTGTCGCCGCCGTGCAGGAGGCGCTTTCCGGGCTGGAAAAGATCAGTGTCACCGGTATAGAAATCAAGACGGCGCTGCTGCAGGGGGGATCGCCTGCCACGACGGAGGATCTGCGAAAACGTTTTGATATCTTTCTGAATGAGCGCTGCCGAGGCAAGGATGTCAGCAAACTGCGGTTTGTGGTGGAGTGAGTAATGAGGGACGCCATGCTGCTTGAATCCATAAAACTCAACAACTTCATGAGTTTAGGATCTCAATTCGCATCATCTTTGAGGCATTGAAACGATGAATTATTCCGAAATTCTTATATATCAGGCGCCGGACGGAACGATAAATATCGATGTACGTCTGGAAAATGAAACGGTCTGGTTGTCTCAGGATCAGATGGCGCAATTATTCGGCAAAAGCAAAAAAACCATTTCGGAGCATATTCGGAATGTCTTCGACGAGGGTGAACTGGCGGAGCAAGTGGTTGTCCGGAAATTCCGGACAACCACGCAGCACGGCGCTCTAGAGGGGAAAACTCAGTCGAAAGAGGTAAACTTTTATAATCTTGATGTGATCATTTCCGTAGGCTATCGGGTTAAATCTCAACAAGGCACACAGTTCCGTATCTGGGCCACCCAGCGGTTGAAGGATTATATTGTCAAAGGCTTTGCTCTGAACGACGAGCGCTTCAAGAGCGGCAGCTCAATGAACTATTTTACCGAACTTCAGGAACGCATCCGTGAAATTCGACTTTCGGAACGTTTCTTTTACCAGAAAATTAAGGATATCTACGCAACCAGTATCGACTACGACCTTGCGGACGAAAAGACCATCGAGTTTTTCAAGATTGTGCAGAACAAACTCCTCTGGGCTATCAGCCGGCAGACAGCGGCGGAACTGGTATACAGACGGGCCGATGCCGCACTGCCGCTCATGGGGATGCAGTCCTGTGACAAAAAGGGTGAACTGGCGGTTCGTAAAAGCGATGTGAGCGTTGCCAAAAATTATCTGATTGAGGATGAAATGAAGCTGCTGGGACTGCTGGTTGAACAGTACCTGGCCTTTGCAGAAACCATGGCTCTTCAGCGAATTCCTATGTACATGAATGACTGGATTGTCCGGTTGGATGCGATAATTCAGCTCAATGGCCGCGATTTGCTTACCCATGCCGGCAAGATCAGCCATCAGATGGCGTTGGAGAAGTCTGCTCAGGAATATGATCGGTACCGTGAGGCGCAACGTCAAACTCAGCATGAAGAAAATCTTAAAGAGCTGGAGCTGGACATCCGGAAAATACACGTTCCAGCAGGCAGTGAAATCAAGCAGTAGGGTGCGCACCGACTACCCGCGCACACCCAACAACTCGCTCCCCTAACCTTGAACACTGAACCCTGGGTCCTAAAACCTAAGCCTGATAAGCCGAAATAAAATAGGACGCGGATAAACGCTGATGGACGCGGATCAAGCAGGAAAAGCAGTTCACCACCGAGTCAAGGTGATTTGCGATAAAAATATACCAACCGTCTGTCATCCTGAGCAACGCGAAGGATCTGCTTTTAAACAGAAGCAGATTCTTCGCTATCGCTCAGAATGACAACTTTTGGAATTATGAGGGTGTCGTCTTTGTTGGATAACACCTTACATCTGAACCTCGAAAGCATCCGGAAAGGAACTTCCAAAATGACTGATTGTGAACTGTCCGATATCCGCATTATGGCCATACTTGGTGAAGACAATATGGAGGTCTCCACCGATTCATTAGTCATGTATTCATCTTACCTGGAAGAGAACATACCGGCATCTTGCGAATTGACCGGCAGTGCTACTTTCAGTTGGGAAGATTTTTATAGATTAGGTCCGGGTGACAAGAATGAGTATGAAAAACTAAAAAAGACCAGACCTTCATCTCGGGATATCTATAAATTTATAGCCTTTGAAGACATGATTGATGATACGGTTGGTTTATTGGTTAAAGTGAAAAGAGTTTCCGATCGTAAGCGGTTTGTGTTGCCGCTCATGGAGTTGAAGACAACCGATAAAGAATCACCGATTAATATATTGATTTCTGATTACTCATATTGGTATGTAAACTTTAGATATTGATGACTGCTCGCAGGTTTTTACCAACTACCTGAAAGGGTCTCTTATGACTAAGTTTGATGCATCTTGTGGTCTGACTGAGAAGACGATCGGCGCCATTAAATATCGTATAAAAACATTGCTAAATGGAAAGCATCTGCCGATATTGTCGGAAAATGTAGAGATGAAACTGTTCTTTGAAGGTAGAGATGCCTGGGTGTTTAATTGGGAGTTGCTCAAAAATGATAGTGGAGATCCGCTAAATGTTATCTGTATAGGGGTGACAGTGAAATTAAAGAAAGAGTTCCATGGTCTCAACATACCAGTAAGATATCGTTATTTGTGTAAAGTAAAAATGGTAGATGATATTTATCGCTCGGTGATTTCTATAAAAGAAGAGAAAATACCGTCCATACCGGAACCTAACCTATGAATGACCTCTATAAAGACCACAAGATAAACAGCCCCGTTGAATGTCTGGGCCAGACTTTTCCCAGCGACCAAGCTCGTCGGGAGCATTTTCTGTCGCTGCTCGCCGAGAAGCTCAAGGACTCGGAATTCCGCAAGCAGGAAGGGTTTCCCGTCGGGACTGATGAAGCCATCCTGGCCATGTCCGATCCACCGTACTACACGGCCTGTCCGAATCCGTGGCTGAGCGATTTTGTCACTCACTATGGGAAGCCCTACGACCCGGAGCTCAAGTATTCCCGGGAACCCCTGGCCATCGACGTTTCGGTGGGAAAGACCGATCCCCTCTACAAGGCCCATTCCTACCACACGAAAGTTCCACATCTTGCCATCGTCCCTTCGATACTCCATTACACTGAACCTGGTGATATCGTCCTGGATGGTTTCTCAGGCTCGGGCATGACCGGCGTTGCCGCTCAATGGTGCGGTTGCGCACCCACGCTGTATCGGCATCAATTGGAAAGTGAATGGAAGAAGGAAGGTAAATCTGCGCCGCAATGGGGGGCGCGTCGGGTTATTCTCAACGATCTGTCGCCGGCGGCGACCTTCATCGGGGCAAATTACAACTTGCCGTTTGATGTTGATGAATTCACCAGGGCCGGCAAGCAACTTCTGAAAGAGGTTGAGCAGGAAATTGGTTGGATGTACTCTACGTTGCACATTGATGGTAAGACCAAGGGTCGAATCGAGTACACCGTCTGGAGTGAGGTTTTCACCTGTCCGGAATGCGCAGGCGGGGTGAATTTTATAGATGAAGCCTTGGATATGGAGAGTAAGCGGGTTCGGGATGTGTTTCCCTGCCCACATTGTGCAGTTGAATTGAACAAGGATCGGCTGGAACGAGTGTTGGAAAACCGTCTTGATCCCGTGACCGGCGAGCCCTGGCAGCGTGTAAAGTTCAAGCCGTCGCTGATTTCCTACGCCGTCGGCAAGACCAAGTACGAGAAAAAGCCTGACAAAAATGACCTGGAAGTTATTGCTAAAATCGACGCGATGCAGATATCACCAACGATTCCTTCAACCCGTTTCCCAATCGATGCGATGTATCACGGTTCGCGAATTGCGCCGAAGGGTTTTACCAACGTTCATCACTTTTTCTTGCCCCGTGCGGCGCAGGCGATGGGCCTCCTTTGGGAGAAGGCCAAGGCTCAGCCAGATTTCCGTACGCGCAACATGTTGCTGTTTATGGTTGAACAAGCAATATGGGGTTTGTCTGTCTTGAATCGGTATAAGACAATCATGCATGGTCGCACTCAGAGTTCAAACGTGAACCAATACCTGTCTGGCGTTTACTATGTGCCTTCCCAGCACTCCGAAGTATCGCCTTGGTATAACCTGAGTAATCGGCTTGACCGATTATCTACGAAGGCATTCGGAGTACCGTTTTCTCGCAGTGGACAAGCCGCTGTGAGTGTTGGCACTGCAGGTTACTTACTTGTACCTGATGCAAGTATTGATTATGTTTTTACTGATCCGCCTTTCGGTGAGAACATCTTCTACGCGGATCTAAATTTCCTGGTCGAGTCCTGGCACGGCGTGACGACCGACGCTCAACCAGAAGCCATTATTGATAAGTTCAAAAACAAGGCATTGCCGGAGTATCAGCAGTTGATGCGGCGCTGCTTTGGAGAGTATTACCGTGTCTTGAAGCCTGGGCGTTGGATGACGGTGGTGTTCTCCAATAGCAAGGCGTCCGTTTGGAACGCCATCCAGGTAGCCTTGCAACAGGCAGGTTTTGTCGTAGCTGAGGTCTCTGCTCTGGACAAGGTGCAAGGAAGCTATCGTCAGGTTACGTCTACCACCGCAGTCAAGCAGGATCTTGTCATCTCCGCCTATAAACCCAACGGTGGGTTGGAGCAACGCTTTGTCGAGCGGGGCGCAACACCGGATTCTGCCTGGGATTTTGTGCAGACACATCTTAAACAACTTTCGGTGTCGAAACTGAAGGATGACCAGCTTGAATTCATCGTCGAACGCGACCCCCGGCGTATTTACGACCGGATGATTGCGTGGTTTGTACGCCACGATGCACCGGTGCCGTTATCCAGTGATGAATTTCTGGAAGGTTTGCGGCAGAGATCATTCTCGGAGCGAGACGGCATGGTGTTTCTGCCGGAACAGGCTGGGGAGTATGACCGGAAGCGGGCACAGGTTCCGCACGCCCCGCAAATGGAACTGTTTGTCGCGGATGAGCGGAGCGCCATTGATTGGCTGTCGGATTTCCTGAAGAAGCGCCCCTCGACTTATCAGGAAGTTCATCCCGAATTCATCACCCAGCTCGGCGCGGGCTGGAAGAAGCATGAGCAGAAACCGGAGCTCTCGGCGCTGCTGGAAGATAATTTCCTGCGCTACAGTGATAACGGTATCATCCCCAGCCAGATCCATAGTTATCTCTCCACAAATTTCAAAGAGTTGCGTGGCCTGGACAAGGACGATCCGCGCCTGCTTGCCAAGGCTCAGGATAGGTGGTACGTTCCGGACCCGAACAAGGCGCAAGATTTGGAGAAAAGGCGGGAGAAGGCGCTGTTGAAGGAGTTCGACAGCTATCTCGCCAGTACCGGCCGCCGCCTCAAGGAGTTCCGGCTGGAAGTGCTCCGGGCCGGCTTCAAGACGGCGTGGGGTAATAAGGAGTATCAGACCATCATCAAGGTCGCCCAGAAAATCCCCGAGGAGTCATTGCAGGAAGACGAAAAGCTGTTGCTCTGGTATGATCAAGCGCTGACGAGAACGGAGAACGGACAATGAGTAAGCTCACTCGGGTAAGGTTGGAAAATTTCACGGCCTTCGCCACGCTTGACCAGCCCCTCTCGCCGGGCGTCAATGTCATCATCGGGGCCAACGGTACGGGTAAGACCCATCTGCTGAAGGCGCTCTATGCCGCGACGGCCATCACGCAGGGTGAAGACAAGGAAAAGGGTTTTGCGCGAAAGCTGCTCGCGGTGTTTACCCCCTTTGAAGGGCGGATGTCACGCCTGATCCGACGTCAGCCAGGGGGACCGGGCGCGGAAATCGCCGTGACGCGCGATGACGGCGCCGAACTCAGAGCGAGTTTTGATCCGCAGAAGGGGAACGTGCAGGATGTTCTTGTCACGGGGGAAGCGCAGTGGCAGGGGGTGGCGCTGGAAGCCGCCTATATCCCGGTGAAGGAAATGCTGGCCCATGCCCCCGGCTTTTTGGCCACGGCCTCAAAAAGGGAAATAGCTTTCGAAGAGGTCTATGTCGATATTTTAAAAAAAGCGTTCCTGCCGCAACTCAAAGGGGACCATACCGCAAACCGGCAGAAGTTATTGACGACACTGCAAAAAGCGCTCGAAGGGCGGGTGATCGCCAAGGGAGAGCATTTCTTCCTGAAGAACAGTCAAGGCGAACTGGAATTCACCCTGCTGGCCGAGGGGATGCGTAAGCTCGCCCTGGTCTGGCTGCTGATTCAGAATGGCACGCTCTTGTCCGGCTCCGTGTTGTTTTGGGATGAACCGGAAGCCAACCTGAATCCCTCGCTCATGGGCGAGGTGGTGGAGATCATCCTGGAGTTGCAACGCCAAGGGGTTCAGGTTTTTCTGACCACCCACAACTATGTGCTCCTGAAGGAATTCGATCTCCGTCAGGAAAAGGGTGATGCCATCCGCTACCTTTCGTTGTTTCGCAACGCCGCACATGCGGTGGAGGCCAAAGCCAGCGATAGCTACACCGGCATCGATCCCAATGACATCGTCGGGACGTTCAGTGATCTCTATGATCGTGAGCTGAAGCGCGGCTTGGGAGGTCTCGTCCCATGACGCTGCTGGTGGAGGGAGATTTGCAGCTTACGTTGCCCGCAGGCGTAACGGGGCGCAAGTTCGATGACGATGCGGGTCATGGTCTCAGCCACTGCATGAAGGCCGTGGACTTCATCATCGAACTGCAGGACCGGAGTTATTTCGTGGAGTTCAAGGACCCGGAGCACCCGACGGCGGACCCCAAGGAGCAGAAAAAGTTCCTGGCAAAGGTCCTGAGCGGGGGGCTGGATACCGATCTGAAAACAAAATATCGGGATTCCTTTCTCTACGAGTTGGCATCCGGTCGTGCGGCAAAACCGATTTACTACCTGGTGCTGATCGGGTCCAGCGCCTTGTCCGCCGCGGAACTGCTGGCGCGTACCGATGCCCTGAAACGACACCTTCCCGTACGTGGCCCCAACGACAAATCGTGGGAAAAGCCTTTCGTCGCCGGCTGCGCAGTCATGAATATCTCTGCCTGGAACAAGTTCCTCCCCCTCTATCCCGTCAGTCGTGTTTCCCCAATTTAACGCGGTGCTGAGGTTACCTGTCGGTAAGCGGGAGGACGCAGCGCCATGACTACCTGGACAGAACGTATCATGCAGGAATTCCCGGAGGAGCTGTCCCGGCTCTGGATCGTTACCGACCCGGATGTCGTGCTGCTGGATGAAAAGCTTTTGGGCAGGCTCCGTGAGCGAGGCTTTGAGGTGCGGTCCTTTGAGGACAGCATAGCCTTTCGGGTCGAGTACGAGGCCCGCTATCGAGCGGCGTGGGATCGTGGCGAAGCGGGACCGTCTCCCGCCTTGATCCTGCAACTCCGGAGCAGTCATGGCGACGCTCTTCCCTGGGATTACCGGCACCAGGGACGCAACGCGACCCTGACGCTGCACAAGTTGTTTCCCACGTTAAGCTATGCCGTGGTAAGGCAACTGGGGAGTGACCTGCTGCCGGAACTCTTTGCCGCGCAGGAGAGATACGCCCCTCACCCGCTGGGTGATACCGCTACCAAGGACTTTGTCCTGAAGTATGTTTTCCGGATGGACCCGTATTTCATTACCCGACCGGAAGATCTCTGGTGTACCCTGCTACGCCTGCACTCCACGGAGTCGGCGCTTCCGCTCGTGCTGGCGCAGCATGTCGGGCAAGTCATCGGTGAGCAGGCGCTCTTCACGCAGTTGCCGGTTGCCGAACTGTTTCTCAACCGGAGCGCCACGTTACGCATCGTCCAGGGTGCGTGGCCCCGCTATCTGGCAACGTTGGGAATCTTCGGCAACCGTGTCGCGGAACCGCCGACGCCCGATTACGGCGTGACCATGGCTCTCCCCTTCGACCATCCTGATGTGAGAGGTCACGTCAACGCCATGTTCCTCGACGGCGCCCTGCATCCGCTACAGGTTGATACTGCGCCTGATACCTTACCCGAGTGGGCGGCGGCGGGGGTCATACGGGACCCGGCAGCACTGCGCAATCTGATCGTGGCCGGCGTCAACGCGCTGCGGCAGGAGTTGCCGACCTTGGCCTCTTCGCACCGGGAGTGGACCCGTTTTGCGCGGAGCATGGCTGAAATCCTCTCCCGGTTCCACCTTCTGGAGGCCCGGGACGCCGAGGTGATCAAGAGCACGATCAACGAATTTCAACGGCAGGCAGACGCACGGTTGCAGGAGTGGGTCGGCACGCATTATACAGATCTGCTTTCCCTCCCCGTCGTCAACGTGCCGATCATGCTGCACCACATCCCCCGTTTTCTTGCGTTGCGGCGGGGACGTGGGGAAGCTAAAATCGCTCTCCTCGTCTTTGATGGCTTGTCCCTGGACCAATGGGTGCATCTTCGCGAAAGCGTGCTTGCTCAGACGCGCCGGCTGGTTTTCGATGAGAAGGTCTGTTTTGCCTGGCTGCCGACGCTGACTTCCGTCTCGCGGCAGGCGCTCTTCTCGGGTCTGCGCCCCCGCGAGTTTGGCGATAGTATCGAGTCGACTTCCAGAGAGCCCGCGCTCTGGTCCCGTTTCTGGCAGGAACATAACCTGAGACCGGCTCAAGTTCTGTATCGTAAGTCCATTAAGCGGATGGAGGATCTTCCCGAGCTCGACTCCCTCCTTTCCGCCGCTCAGCTGCAGGTCGCCGCTCTTGTGGTTGATACTGTTGATGATTTTGTGCATGGCGCCGTACTGGGGAAGCGAGACGTCGCCGCCAGGATTACCGCTTGGTGCGAATCGGGGTTTGTGGAGCGCTTGTTTACGCTGTTGCTGGACAAGGGGTTTCACGTCTATCTGACTTCGGACCACGGCAACGCCGAAGCCAGCGGCACCGGTCGTCTGCAGCAGGGGTTGGCGCCGGAACTTCGCGGCGAGCGGGTCAGGACCTACCGTAGCGAAGCGCTGCTCGCGGAGTCGGCGGCGGCGCACGCCGAAACATTCCGGATGAAGCTTCCCGGGCTGCCGGAAGATTTCTTGCCGCTCTTTGCCCAAGGACGCGGTGCGTTCTTGCCGGTGGGCGAACGTGTCGTGACACATGGCGGCATGTCGGTGGAAGAGCTTTTCGTCCCTTTTATAAAAGTCAGCGCTACGGATACGCCACCATGAAAGCAACCGCTCCCCAGATAGGTTTTGATCGCTTCATTCACCTGGACTGGGTTACCGCCGCCTTGCAAGTGCGTGCGGGAACCGGCAGCAGCGAAGATATTTCAGCGTTACTGAACGCCGCCAGCGTTAGTCCGGAAGTACGCAAGAAAACCCGCACGGTGCTGAATCGCTTGTGGCTTGCACCGCGGCAGGAACTAGCCGAGTTTGCCGACCGAGGCATTGCCATCCAGAAGCAAGACCCGTCTGTCCCCGCTCAACTGCTCACGTGGGGGATGGCCATTGCCACCTATCCCTTCTTTGGCAAGGTAGCGGAACTTGTGGGACGCCTATCAGCTCTCCAGGGAGATTGTACCGCGACAGAGATCCATCGCCGGATGAGTGAACTCTACGGTGAACGTGAAGGGACCTCCCGGACGACGAACATGGTGTTGCAATCGCAAGCAAGTTGGGGAGTCATCGAGAGAATCCAGCAAGGGAAACGGATTGTACGCAGGGGGCAGATTTCGGTAACGAATGACGAGGCGGTGACGTGGCTTGTGGAAGGAGCGGTCCGTTATGCGGAGAGAGCCGTGTCGGTAGACGCTCTCCATGCGTTACCGGTACTGTTCCCGTTCACTCTCGACCGCCCGGTTGCCTATCTCATCTCAACCGCCTTCGCGTTGGACGTACGTACCGAGGGAGGGGCCAATCAGCTCGTGCGGTTACGGAGTGCATAGCCGGACAAACAAAGG
Source organism: uncultured Desulfuromonadales bacterium (assembly GCA_903929485.1). Classification (GTDB taxonomy): domain Bacteria; phylum Desulfobacterota; class Desulfuromonadia; order Geobacterales; family CAIOGM01; genus CAIOGM01. The sequence continues at coordinate 2,117 of CAIYUY010000321.1, read as the reverse complement.
AGCCAGTGATGGCAAAGCTTGTGTTGATCAGTCGCAGGAGCAAACGAATCGATAAAGATACAAATTGTCAGAATTGTGGAAAGGGGGGGAGTCGCTTAGCGCCACCTGGAGAAATCCAGCCCAAGAGGCGAACACCTGCCCAATAGGTGATAAGCGCCAAAGAACGTACCGTTATTCCGGACGTTGTTTTGTAGGGGCGCCCCTTGCGGGTGCCCATGACTATCGATTCAAGAACAGGATACCCGCGAGGGGTATCCCTACAGTGAAACGTGACAAGTACAGTGAGGTGGTATGCTCTTTGGCGCGAACCACCTTAGTCCCACCGCTACAAACATCAAATCAAGATTGCAGGACTTACCCTATGAGCCTTCTCGATGACATGAAAAATGATAAAAAAACGTTACTAACCATGGTGATGGCAGTGAGAGAAATGGCTGCGGGCCTGGGATTAGACACGGATGATCTTTGCCGTCTCGCATTAGAGCACTCGTCGGAGGTGGACAAACGCCAAGCGGAGATAGAGAAGATTTTTGGTACACATGAACTTCCCCCTCTCGGCGACCTCCTCCGTCAGCCCAGTGCCGACTCCGCAGAACTGATAGAGTGGCGACTACGCGAACAGATGCTGCGTTTCCGTCTGAACCACCCCGACGCGCTTGTGACTTATTTCGATGGGCGAGTTGACTATAGTGACGGTTTTATCCGCTTCATTCTTGAACGGCTTGATCTTTGGGAATTCAGTCACGAGCGGTTTTGCGAACAAGTGGAGGTACCTTACCAAACGCTTTGCTCTTGGATTAAAGAACAGAGCAGCACTGGTTAGTTTCCTACGACAGAGAAGGGTCTTGATTGTTACCGTAACCACAATATTTCTCCCGTTGGTCGAAATGACAGAGCGGAATGGTGCCAGGAATGGTGCCATGGGAGATGGTGGGAGATGGGGAGATGGGGGGAGATGGGGACGGGGGAGATGGGGACGTTCATGCAATTATGCGTTTCGTACGAAACGCATAATTGCATGAACGTCCCTCCTACCTCATGAACGTCCCTCCTACCTCCTTACGGAAAAAAAAGTTACTCGGAGCTTTGGAAAGGGCAAGGATCTGCTTGTTATCGAGGATATTCCTGTGCAGAGCTGTACCCATTGTGGGGAGAGCTACATGACGGCGGAAACACTCCATGAATTAGAGCGGATCAAAATACATCGCCACAGTTTTTCCGTAAAACGTCCGGTTGAAGTTACACTATTTGCATGAAATGCTGGGGAGTCGTAGGGTGCTCACGGTTGATGGCGCTCACCATACGGTGCACACAACGACTGGTCTTTACCGTCATACCATTTATTTGTAGGGGCGAACGGCGTTCGCCCTGATACCTCGTCGTTAATGTCGAATTTGGACAGGGGCGTATGCCATACGCCCCTACGAAAATCCGGAAATATGTTTCTTGTTCCCAATCACCTGCTTGGGATCACCGATGGCTGCCGTCGAGGGTACGACCGTTTTCAAAATAAATGGAGCGTAAACTGCTATGAGACAGTTCAATACCGCCGGACCCAGCGTTGCCGCTGATCATTACTGTGTTGACCCTTTGACCAGAATCAACCTGGATGAGATCCTTTCTCTGATTGATTCGAAAAAGTATTTTGTCCTGCACGCCCCCCGTCAGACCGGTAAAACCACCTGCTTGCTGGCCTTGATGCGTTATCTGAATACCCAAGGGCGTTATCGCGCCGTCTACGCCAACATTGAAACAGCTCAAACGGCGAGGGGTGATGTATCCCAAGGGCTTCGGGCCGTCTGCAGCAGCGTTGCTGGTTCCATCAGGCGTCACCTGTGGGCTGTCGGGTCAGGCTTCCAAGTTGCCAACTTGGGGGCTGTCGGGTCAGGGGGCTGTCGGGTCAGGCTTCCAAGTTGCCAACTTGGGGGGCTGTCGGGTCAGGCTTCCAAGTTGCCAACTTGGGGGCTGTCGGGTCAGGGGCTGTCGGGTCAGGCTTCCAAGTTGCCAACTTGAATTCTCGGGGCCTGAGGGGAAGGTTTATGCACCCCACGATAAAATGCTGGAATAACATTATTCTGTCTCTTCTGCTTCCTTGACGACTCCAAAATCATCTTGTC
>CAIYUY010000320.1 GCA_903929485.1 uncultured Desulfuromonadales bacterium | reverse complement strand
TCCGGTTCCGTGCCGCTGATGAAATATTCGCGGACACTCCCCGGCGACCAGTCGGGAACCATTCTGCCGGAGGCCGGATTAATAGAGAGGGAGGTGACGCCACGGGGAACCTTAAAACTCTCCACGGGAAGCCCGATGACAGCCTTCTGCATGAACTCGGTCCAGATGGGAGCAGCGGCGTGCCCCCCGGAACCGGCTGCACCCAGCGATTTTTCCTGATCATAACCGACCCAGACCCCCGCCACCAATTGCGGTATGTAGCCTACGAACCAGGCATCCTTCATGTCGTTGGTGGTGCCGGTTTTCCCCGCAACCGGACGTCCCACCGCCAGGGCGCGGCGACCGGTCCCGCTCTGAACAACACTCTGCAGGAGGCTGGTAATGACAAATGAAGTTTCCGGCGAGATTGCCTGCACCGGTTGAATCAGCGACAGCAGCGGTGGGGGATCAGCCGGCTCTGTCCCGGGCTGCTGGGGGGGAGCATCCGCCGGTTGAGAAGGTAGAGAGGTCGTCCCCTCAGGTTGCTGCTGACCGGCGGAGGTGAGAGGGGTGAAGAGCGGGAGTTTGGGTGTGGTGATTTCCTGAAGCACCCGCCCCTGACGGTCAACCACCTTGATGATGGCGAAGGGGGTCAACCGGTACCCTCCCGAAGCGAAGGTGGCATAGGCATTGGTAAGTTCCAGCGGGGTGACGCTGGAGGCGCCCAAGGCCAGGGTGAGGTTGCCGGAAAGCTGCGACGTGATGCCGAGTTTCTTGGCATACTCCATGGCATAGGCGACGCCGATGGCGTCAAGAATCTTTATACTGACCATGTTAATGGAGTCGGTAAGCGCCTCCCGCATGGTGACCGGGCCACGATAGACGCCGTCATAATTCCTGGGAGTCCAGCTCTTCCCTCCACCGCCGGGGTACTCCACCGGCGAGTCGTCGATGAGAGTGGCCGGAGTCAGCCCCTTGTCCAGGGCCGCCGCGTAGATGATCGGCTTAAAGGCGGAGCCGGGATTGCGTCTGGCCTGAACTGCCCGATTGTACTGACTCTTCCTGAAATCATACCCTCCGATCATCGCCTTTATCGCCCCGGAGCGGGGATCCAGGGCGATGAGCGCCGCCTGGGCAAGCGGTTCCTGATCCAGGGCGAAGACGGCCCCCCCCTTGTTTTGATCGGAGGTCACCACCGAGACTTCGATGACCGACCCCAACCCCAGGACCTTTTCCTTCACCTTCCCCGAAGCGCCGAAGCTTGCCACCAGTTCCAGTTTGCCGGCCCATGCCATGTTCTGCCGTTCCAGGATTCCGATCCTGTCCCCCACCCGCACCGTCACGCTCACCAGCCCGGGATTCACGGCGACGATCACTCCGCGGTAGGTTCCCCCCTGCCTCAATGATGGTGAATCGATCCCTTCCTCCACCTGGCGGCAGAACCCTTCCACCTCCCCATCCTTGAGCTGCTTCAAAGCTCCACGGAACCCCTGCCGTTTATCCAGAGCCTTGAGTCCATTGGTAACCCCTTCCCATGCACCCCGCTGCATCTCCGCGTTCATGGTGGTGTAGATCTTCAACCCCTTCCGGTAAAGCTGCTCCTCCCCATATCGCCCTTCCAGCTGTATCCGGAGATATTCCAGGAAATAAGCGGACTGCTCGCCGTTCACCTTTTTTCGAGTACGAATGACCAAGGGGGTATTCCTGGCATGCTCCGCCTCGGCCTCGGTGATATACCCCTCCTTAACCATCCGCTCCAGCACATACCGCTGCCGCTCCCTGGCCCGCTCCAGATGCTTGATGGGAGAATAGTTATTGGGAGCCTTGGGAAGTCCGGCCAGCATGGCCATTTCCGCCAGGTTGAGCTGCTCCACATCCTTATCGAAATAGCTCTCCGCCGCCACCTGCACCCCATAGGAGCCGGCTCCCAGGTAAATTTGGTTCAGATAGATATAAAGGATCTCGTCCTTGCTCAGCTGATCCTCCATCCGTTTGGCGAGAATCGCCTCCTTGATCTTCCGGGAAAAACTCTTTTCCGGGGTGAGGAGCATGGACTTGGCCACCTGTTGGGTGATGGTTGAGGCGCCCTCCTTCTTGCTGAGGGTAATGATATTCTTGAAGGTAGCCCGGAGGATACCCACGTAATCGATCCCCTTATGCTGATAGAAGTTGGCGTCCTCGGCGGAGACAAAAGCCTGAATCAGCCGTTTTGGTATCCTGTCCACGGGCACCACGGTCCGCCGTTCCAGATAGAACTCTCCCACAAGCTTACCGTCGTCGCCAAGGACCTGGGAGACGATGGGTGGGTTATAATCGGCCAACCGGTCCACCCTGGGAAGGACCGCCCGAAAGTAGAAAGAGAGTCCCACCAGGAAAAGGAGAAACAACCCGGCGCAGAGGGCCGCAACGACCCCCAGAATTCTCAGCGGGGTCCACCATGAGGAAGATGTTTTTTTTCGTTCATAATGTTCGCGGTACGGCGGCATGGACGGTTCCCGAATCAGTGCGGTGAGGTAACTCGCGCCGGTAGAGCGCAAAAAATCCAGGAAATCATACTATCGGGATTCCCTCCGAATTGCAAATGGTATCCCGCCATCATGATTTCCCGTTTACAAAGCAGGGTGTCGGTGCTATCAACGAGCTTTTAAACGCACCGATTGCGGTGCGCGGAAGAAAGGTTGGGGCGCGCCCATGGCGACAATGATCACTGCCTGCAAGATTGCGCTCCTTTTACTGCTGGCGCCGATGCTCTGCCTTGCCCTGGAAATCGTCCCGTTCCGGATCCAAAACCAAAATCCGCTGATTCAACCCTTCGGGCTCCCTTCTCCAGGCGACGCCCGGGTGCTGTCGCCGGGGAACTGCTCCGCCGCTCTCTTTTTCGACCTGGCCAGCAATTACGTGGCAACCAAAAGCGCCACGGAGTCGTTACTCCTTGATGGAGAGTCCTATCGGTTCAATCTTATCTCCAGGTGGGGATTTTCCCCCGGGTTCGAGGCAGGGATCGAAATCCCATGGCTGGCCTACGGCGGCGGAACAATAGACGGCTTCATCCAGGATTGGCATAATTTCTTCGGGCTTCCCCAGGGAGGGCGCGATCAGGCGCCCAATAACCGTCTTCGCTACCGCTACAGTCGCAACGGCGTTGAGAGACTCGCCATCAGCGACCATCATGGGGGGATCGGCGACCTGATGTTCACCGGAGGATGGCAGTGCCTTGGCGATGGCGCCACACCCCAAGCGGCGGCGCTCCGCGCCGGCGTGAAGCTCCCCACGGGAGATCCCGGACTCCTCACGGGGAGCGGCGGAACCGACCTTTCCCTCTGGCTGGTTGGGCGAAGTGACCACTCCCTCACCCTGGGGCATGCAACCATCTATGGCGCGGCCGGCGGGCTCTACCTATCCCCGGGCAACATCCTGCGGGAGTTGCAGCGGCACTGGGTGATGTTCGGGTCACTAGGCGCCGGGTGGAGCCCCTGGGAGTTCATCTCCTTTTCAATTCAGCTGGATGCAACCACCCCTTTCCATGGCGGCAGTTCGTTGGCCGCTCTTTCCGGCCGGACACTGGGGCTCATCATGGGTGGCTCCCTGGCTTTGGGTGAAAGGACGGTTCTGGAACTGGGGGTAGCCGAGGATCTGGCGGCGACGACCTGGCCGGACGTGACCTTCCATATGGGGATTACCCACCGGTTCTGATCCGGAGCAGCCTCATTGTTAATTATCCCTTATCCAGCGATTTAAATGCCGTTTTCAGGATAAAAAGGTGCTTGTGTATTTTTTGCAAAAGCATTACGCTCCACAATCGTCATTTAATTCCTACCCGACACCATGGATCCAAGCACTCAAATGATACGATCTTCGACCTTGCTCCTCTTTGCCGCGCTTCTCCTCCCAGTCGCCACCTCCATAGCCGCCGAAAAATCCCGGGAAACCGATTCCGCCTTGGGACGTAAAGCGATTCCTCTTGCCGGAAAAGTCACGGAACTTCTTACTTCCGGAGGTTATACCTACGTTTATCTTTCCCACGACGGTGTCTCCACCTGGGCAGCCTTCCCTGCGACTCCCGTAATTCCGGGACAGGAACTGCTGCTGCTCCCGGGGTATGAGATGAGAAATTTCACCAGCAAAAGCCTCAACCGGACCTTCGACCGGGTGATATTTTCCGCGGGGCCCGCCGAAAAGCAGGCCATCGATCCCAATCTCGTCAAGGAAGCTCACAAGTCTCGTGACGCCCAGGTGGCGCCACAACCGGATAACCCGGCGCAACCGACCACGCAACAGGCTGCACCGCTGCCGGCCGCCTCAATTGTCCCCCCCCACTCGCCGCCGCCACTCAAACTCGCCGGCGTCAGGCTCAAAAAGGCGACGGGGGCTAACGCTTATACGGTGAAACAGCTTTACGATCAAAGGAGCAGACTGGACAATAAACCGGTTACGGTACGGGGGAAGGTGGTCAGGGTCAACCCTCGTATTCTCAAACAGTGCTGGATTCATCTGCAGGACGGCACGGGAAAGCCGGGAATGACCGACAGCGTACTGGTAACCACGACCCCCTCCACAAACCGGAAAATTCCAGCCCTTGGCGACCTGGTGACCGCCACCGGCATCCTCCATGAAAATCGGAATTACGGTGGCGGTTATCGCTACGCCGTGATTCTGGACAACACCGAATACCGGATGGAGAGTCACGGAAAAAAATAGAGAGCAGCCACGGCTTACCATCATCATCCCATAGGAGTATTCAATGAAAAAAAAGAGCACTATTTTATCCGCACTCCTTATGCTTACGCTCACCAACGGCGCGACCCAGGCGGAGAGCGTACCTCCTCCTTCCAAACCGGCGGTGGTTCCCCTCTCCGGAACCGCGGAAGTAAAAGCTCCGGTTTCTCCTGGCGCCACGGCAAAGGAAGCATCCGCCGGCGCGACTCAACCAAAAGCAGTTGACAGGGCCGAAGCACTTTCCGGTAAAGTACTGGAGGTCATCAACGGCGGCGGCTATACCTTTTTTCAGTTGGAAAAAGATGGTGAAAAATTTTGGGTAGCATCGCCGCCGACCCAGGCAAAAAACGGAGAAGTACTCTCTTTCCAGCCCGGCATTGAGATGAGCAATTTCAAAAGTAAATCTCTCGGGCGTACTTTTGACCGGATCTATTTTTCAGGGGGAAAAGTCCTGCCGGCCGGTGCGGCGCCTGACAGCGACTTCCTGAAGAAAAAGGCGCACAGTATGAAACCGTCGGCAGTGGGCGGTACGACCGATACCAAGGGGGCTCCGGCGCCCGCGCTTCTGACGGGAAAAGTGCTGGAAAAACTTGATGGCGGCGGTTACTCCTATTTCCTCCTGGAAATAGCCGGGAAGAAGAGCTGGATCGCCACGCCGCCTGGTGGAGGCAAAGTCGGGGAGGTCGTCTCCTTCCCGATGGGGATCGAAATGAAGGATTTCAACAGCAAGGCCCTGAACCGGACATTTGACAGCATCATCTTCACCGACGGCGCAAGCCAGGGTAACGTGAACTCCGCACCAAAGACAGTCGCTCCAGCGGACAAGCCTCTTGATGTCAAGGTCGCCAAGGCTGACGGTCCCAATGCGTATACCGTAGTCGAACTGTACGGCAAGAGCGGTGATTTAAACGGCAAGGAAGTAGTTGTTCAAGGGCGGGTGGTGAAGGTCTCACGGCAGATCATGGGTAAGAACTGGGTCCATCTTCAAGACGGAAGCGGTGACAGTTCCCTGGGGAGCAATAATCTGGTGACGACGACTCAGGACATAGCCGTTGTGGGCGACCTGGTGGTCGCCACGGGTAAACTCGCCAAGGACAAGGACTTCGGCGGCGGCTATCAATATGCCGTCATCATCGAAGAGACGAAACTGGTTAAGAAGTAACTCTTTTGGGGAATTTCACCGAACGTTTGCAGCGTTGCAGCAACCGACGTTAAAACAGCCCCTTGAATTTTGCGACAAAGTAGGGTATAAGTGCTATTCCTTCGGGAATAAAAGAAATGGATACCGGATGAAGTGGAGAGGTGTCCGAGTGGTCGATGGTGCCTGACTCGAAATCAGGTGTACGG
>CAIYUY010000319.1 GCA_903929485.1 uncultured Desulfuromonadales bacterium | reverse complement strand
GGACGACATATTCAACTCTCTCCGTCGCAACTCCTGGAAAATACGAATATCAGGTATTTGGCACGGACGTTGCTTTAGCCAATAGAACTTATTTTTTACGGTCACTATGTCCCGAAGGGGACAAACACTGATTTTCTCCGTGTCTCCGTGCCTCAGTGGTTCAACCGCCGTTGTTTCCGGATTCAATTGCAGAAATGAAAAATTACTGCTACGGTGTTTTCGTTAATTGAAGTCGGAGAAACAATACAGATGAAACTTGATTTCCAGTTGCTCCTTGAAGAGTCCCCGGGATCCTTCCTCGTGCTCGCCCCCGACACCCCCCGATTCACCATTCTAGGGGTAACGAACGTCTATCTCCGCGCCACCGGGACACAGCGAAGCGAGCTGGTGGGACAAGGCCTTTTCGAGCTCTTTCCCGATAAATCAGACGACCCGGCGGTGCCGACCGGTGACATTCGGGCATCGCTGGAGCGGGCGCTGGAGTTGCAGATCCCGGACACGTTAACGGTGCAACGCCACGACGTTCGCCGTCCGGAGAGTGACGAAGACGGCTTCGAAGAGGAGTACTGGAGCCTGCAAAATAAGCCGGTCATGAACAAAAAGGGAGAGGTCGCCTATCTCATCCATCAGATTGAGGATCTCACCCTGCCGGAGCCACTGAAGCAGGCCGAGAAAATGGCGGAAATGATAACGACACTACGATTGAGCGAGGAGCGTTATCGCACCGTGGTGGAAGACCAGACCGAACTCATCGCCCGGTATCTCCCCGACGGCGCCTACACCTTTGTCAACGACATCTTCTGCCGCTTCTTCGGCAAGCTCCGAAGCGAGCTCGTGGGGAACAGTTGGCTGCCGCAAGCAATTCCCGAGGAGATCCCCCGCATAGAGAGTGAACTCCGTAAACTCTCTCCGGCCAACCCGGTTGTCCTCATCGAAAACCGGGTTTATGACGCCGCCGGCGACATCCGCTGGATGCAGTTCATCAATCGGGGCTTTTTTAACGATGAAGGGGTGCTGCTGGAGACCCAGGCCGTGGGGCGCGATATCACCCGTCTCAAAGAAAGCGAGATGCTGCTGGCCAATCTCAACGAGCAGCTGGAACAGCAGGTAGCGGAGCGAACGGAAGAGTTAATATTACTCAATACGAGCCTTATCCGTGAAATTGAAGAGCGCTTTATTATTGAACAGGAAGTCCACCGGCAGCAGCAACGGCTGAAGGAGATGGGGCAAGAGCTGGCCATGGCGGAAGAGCGGGAACGGGATCGCATCGCCGCCCAATTGCACGACCAAGTCAGCCAGCGTCTGGTCCTGGCCCGGATGAAGGTGGAGGCTCTGGGGCGAAAACAGGTAATCCCCCACCTGGAACAAGCCGCCGAAGGTGTTTGTGACCTGCTGGATCAGACCATCCAGGATACCCGGTCACTGGCGGCGCAGATCCGACCGCCGCTCCTGGCCGGCGCCGGATTGGAGGCGGCGGTGGCTTGGCTGGGGGAGGAACTTCATGAACAGTACGGCCTCCGGCTGGTGCTGTACGATGACCACCAACCGAAGACAGTGGAGTATGACATCCGGGCCCTGATCTTTCAGGCGATCCGGGAACTTCTGATTAATGTGGCCAAGCATGCCGCTGTTTTCCAGGCAGAGGTGGAATTGAGGCGGGGGGGAGATCACCTGGTCGTCACCGTGACGGACGCCGGCGCCGGCTTCGATTCAAGGGAAACGCTCCCTCGCAAGGCCCGTTCCGGCGGTTTCGGTCTTGCCAATATCCGAAAAAAATTAGAATCTTTGGGAGGAACGTTGCGCGTGGAGTCGCATCCCGGCGGCGGGACCAAAGCCACCATCACAATGCCCCTGAAGAAAGCAGAGGTTGCCGTCGATTCTCCTGAAAGATTAAAGATCCTTCTGGTGGATGATCAGAGCATTGTCCGGGAAGGGTTGCGAGCATTGGTGGAGCTGGAGCCGGACCTGGTGGTGGTGGCTGAAGCCGGGAGCGGCCGATCCGCCATCGCCCTGGCCCGGGAACTGCGTCCCCATGTGGTGATCATGGATCTGAGAATGCCGGAGATGAACGGCATTGAGGCCACCCGCGCCATCACCACGGAGCTGCCGGGGGTGCGGGTCGTGGCCTTTTCCGTGGAGTCCGACCGCCGCTTCATCGTGGAAGCGTTGCAAGCCGGGGCCAGCGGCTATGTTCTCAAGGATTCTTCCTTCAGCATCCTGGCCTCCGCCATTCGGACGGTGGCGGCCGGGGAGAGCTATCTGGGACCGCGTATTGCGGAAGTCATCATCAGGGAGTATCTGCAACGGGTTCCGGAGTTCGAGACACTGTGCGACGAGAGCCTGACCCCGCGTGAGCGGGAGATACTGCAACTCGTCGCCGCCGGCAAGAGCACCAAGGAGATCGCCTTTGCCCTGGATATCAGCGGCAAGACCGTTGATGGCCTACGGCACCACCTCATGACCAAGCTGAACCTCTACAGCACCGCCGAACTGACCAAGTACGCCATCCGTGAAGGGCTGACGTCGCGAAACTAAGCCGGACAAGCCGGAAAACAGATGGGGCACAGAACAGAATGATAGCTACGCAAACATAATTCAGTCTCTCTCCCACACAAGGATTTTCCACCTGTCACGTCCCAAATGGCTTATTGTTTTCCACCTTCATCTTCGGCATAATTCCCACATTAAAAATTGCCCCCCCCCCCCCCCCCCCTAAAAGACTAATCTACAAATAATAATGTAAAAATAACAACATATATCGTCAGCAAAGTCCGACCTCCTCAACCAAGACTCTATTCTTACGTTTCAGGAGAAATCATGATCACCGCACCATCCTCCGCTCATGCCGGCGCCGGCAGCGCCGGAGTTGCGGCGATCCCCGCCGGGCAGAGCTCATGGAGGAACCGATTCCCCTGGGTTACCCTGACGATCGGCCTGCTGATTACCGGCGCAGTAACCCTGCAGATGAAAAACAACGTGGAGAAGATCGCCTCGCTGAGTTTCACCTCCCGGTGCGACGCCATGCAAAGCAAAATCATCGACAGATTCGATGACTATGCTCGCCTCCTCCAGGGGGGCGCCGCTTTTTTTAACGCATCGGAAAAGGTCACCCGGGAGCAATGGCGTATTTTTTCCCGCGACCAAAAGTTCGAGAAGCAACTCCCCGGCATTCAGGGGATCGGCTTCGCACTGCTGATCCCCCGAAAAACTCTTCCCCGACACATCCGGGAACTACGGAGTGAAGGGTTCCCCGGATATACGATCAAGCCGGCCGGCGAGCGTGAACTCTACACCTCCATCATCTATCTGGAACCTTTTCCCGGCCGCAACCTCCGGGCCTTCGGCTATGACATGTTCTCGGAACCGGTGCGCCGGTCGGCCATGGAACAGGCGCGGGACACAGGCGGCGCCGCGCTCTCCGGCAAAGTCGTTCTGGTTCAGGAATCCGGCGTCGATGTTCAACCCGGCATCCTGATGTATCTTCCGGTATACCGAAAGGGAATGCCGGTTGACACGGTGGCCGGGCGCCGCGCCGCGCTCCGTGGCTGGGTTTACAGCCCCTATCGGATGAACGATCTCATGCAGGGTATCCTTCTCCCCCCCGCTTCGAAGGTAGAGGAACAGCTTAACCTGCAGCTCTTCGACGGCATGCGCCCCTCCCCTGGGAGGCTCCTCCATGGGACTTCCCCTCCCGCGAAGGGGATATTTCGGAACGAAGAACGGTCAACCAGACAGATTCAGCTCAAGGGTCAACTCTGGACCCTCTGCTTTACCCAAACAGGGTGCAGCTACTTCTCGGCGCCCTACCTGAGCGCATGGCTCACCATGGTCGGAGGAGCGGCTCTCACCATCCTCATCATGGCACTCTCCTCTGCCCTGCAAAACACCCGGATCCGTGCGGAGAAGATCGCAAGAGAACTGACTGCCGACCTCAAGGGTAGTGAGCAGTTCATTACCGATGTCATGGATTCACTCTCCTCGAATATAGCCGTACTGGACCATCAGGGGATTATCGTCGCGGTTAACGAATCATGGCGCACGTTTGCAGTTGAGAACGGCGCATCCGGAGACATGACCTGCGATATCGGCAAGCAGTACCTGGATTGCAACGGAGATGATGATAAAGGCGCCGCAGCTGCTCTCCAAGGCATCCGTTCGGTCCTTGCGGGAGGACAGGAAAGGTTCGACAAGGAATATGCCTGCGACACGCCGGAGAATCAAAAATGGTTTTTCATGCAGGTGTCGAGATTACGAGGTACCCGACGAGGGTGCGTCGTCATCCATACCGACATCACCCAACAAAAGAGCGCCGCCCGAAGAGTACGGGAAAGCGAGGAACAGCTGCGCGCCGTGTTCTCTCTGGCCGCCGTGGGGATCGCCAGGGTAAAACCCACCGGCGAATTCATGGAAGTAAATGACCATCTCTGCACACTCTTGGACTACCCGCGGGCAGAACTCCTGACCATGACGTTCCAGGAGCTCACCCATCCCGATGACCTGGCCGCCACCGTTAAAACCACAATGGAGTTGCTCACCGGGGAAATAGCTACTTTTTCCTTGGAAAAACGCTACATCCGAAAATACGGCGCGATCATCTGGGGACTTGTCACCGTTGCTCTTTCCCATGGTGACGATCCCTCGGCCGATTACTTTGTCGTCGTCATCGAGGAAATCACCCAGCGGAGGCTCCTGGAACAACAACTGGCGCAAATCAGCACCGAACAGCGGGTGATCCTGGATACCTCCAGCGTGGGGATCGCCATGATTCGCCTGCGGCGACTGGGGTGGACCAGCGCCGGCATGACCAGGATCTTCGGCTATTCCCAGGAAGAGTTGTCGGGGAAGGCCACGAAGGAATTTTTTGTGGACCCGCTGGTGCATGACCGGCTGGGATCGGAAGCATATCCCCTCATGCTGCAAGGTGGTGAATATAAGTGTCGGACCCTACTGCGCCATCACGACGGCCACGCGGTCTGGGTTCACCTGACGGGGCGGATCATTAATAGCGAGGATGTATCCCTGGAAAGCGTCTGGATCTTCGAGGATATCACGACCCAGGTGACGCTGGAAAAAGCGCATCGGGAGGATGAAGCCAAATTACGCTCCTCGCAGACACGATTAGCCACCATTTTTCGGACTTCACCCGATGTCATTGCCATCTCTCAGCGAGCCACCGGCTGCTTCCTGGAGGTCAATGAAGCCTTTGAGCGGGTCATGGGCTACCGCCGGGAGGAGGCGCTGGGGCGCACCTCCCTGGAGCTGGGGACCTGGGGGAGCCCGGAACTGCGGGGCCGGATGCTGAAGGAACTGGAGAATCGGCCACGGCTGGAAAATTACGAGACCAGCTTCAGGCGCAAGAGCGGCGAACTGTTCCCGGTACTCTTGTCGCTGGAACAGATGGAGCTGGATGGAGTGGCCTGCCTCATTTTCAGCGCCCGGGACATTACCGAACAGGTAGAGATCAAGGAGGAACTCCTCCAGTCGCGCAACGTCGCCCATGCGGCCAACGTGGCCAAGAGCCGGTTCCTGGCGAACATGAGCCACGAAATCCGGACTCCCATGAATGGAGTCCTGGGGATGGCGCAGCTTCTGGCCATGACCGAACTCTCCTCGGAACAGCAGGCCTATGTGGAGACGCTCCGGTGTTCCG
>CAIYUY010000318.1 GCA_903929485.1 uncultured Desulfuromonadales bacterium | reverse complement strand
TCTGCATCGTCGTCTTCGTGCCGATGAGGGATGTCTCCGGCAGACGCTCTATGGCCATCAACTGGGAAACGATACTTTTCGTATCCATTCCCGTGGCAAGTCCGCTTATGGATACTACACCAGCCATGGTAACACCTCCCTTCTCCTAGTCGTTCGCATGCAAGAATGGAACCAACCTGGTTGACTCCCTGTTTTTGGTCAGTTACAAGCCAACCAAGAACTCCTGACGGTTTACTGACATGAAGAGCCGGTCAAACTGTTGACGAATGGTTGCAAGCAGCTCCCCTGACGAAAAAAAGATACTTCGAACGTCTCCCCCTATGGATAAGTATCGGCAGACAGGGGAGTTTTCTTTAGTTTCTAAAGTGTTTTCTCTTGTTCCCAAGCTCCGGCTTGGGAACATACTTTTAGCGAGATACCGGATTGCTTCGCTTCGCTCGCAATGACGGCATATCAATAAATTCTGAGTCCCCAAAGCTGGAGCTTTGTAGACATCAGCGTTCCCAAGCAGGAGCTTGGGAACGAGAAAAAAAATCCAGGTTTCGTCGTTTCTCTCTGTTTTTCTTCGCGTACTTCGCGTACTTTGCGGTTCAAAGGTTATTTGTCAGACTTTGCACCGACGGTAAGGTGATTCACGACAAAGAACATACCCGACAGAAACCCGTTCACCCTTCGACAAGCTCAGGGCGAACGGATTCAGGTTTAATAACCGCCTTATTTTCCGTTCGTGGTGAGCCTGTCGAACCATGAACGGAAAATCGATACCGAACACGTTATACGGTACACTCTTTGCTGCGAATCACCCGAGGCCCCGCGCTTACAAAACAGGCGTCCCCTTTTCCTTGGCCCTCTCCAGCCAGCTCCGCGCCCCGGCGTAATCCCCCGACAAGAGCGCAGCCCGGGCAAGCTGGGCCATGACCGGAGCAGGATCGGGAGCGTATTTCAAGGCAACCAGCAGATGCTCCCGGGCGGAATCGGGCGAGCCGGCGGCAAGGGCGGCTCTCCCCAAGACGAATCTCGTCCCCCAGTAGCGCTGGTCGTGGAGCAGGCAGCGCTCAACTGCCGCGGTATCCGGCGGCGCCCCTTGATCAAGCCCGTTGAGAACCCGGCGGAGGTGGGGCAGCGCATAATAGGGATTCAGCTCCAGGGCCCGCAGCTCCAACTCCAGAGCAAGCCTCGTATCCCCTCCCCTTCCGGCCAATTCCGCCAGGCGCGCCGACGGCAGCCCCAACCGAGGGGCGATCCGGTCGGCTTGCTCCAGATCTGCCCGCGCCCCCTCCAGGTTCCCCCTGGCCTCCAGGTGATCGGCCCGAAGGAGAAGCGCCGCCACGGAGAGCGGGTTCAGCTCCAGAACCTGATCCAGAAGCCCGATGGCGCGGCCATGATCTTCCTCCACGTTGGCCTGGTAAAGCCACGGCAGATAGAACCGAGGGGAGCGGTGGGAGGCGCTCTGAAACATCCCTTTCGCCCTTCCCGGCTCTCCATCCCTGAGCAGGGCAAGTCCGTTCAGCAGCTCAGACCCAAGCTCATCAACCTGACAGATTGCAGCGGAACTGTCCGTAAAGGTTCTGAAGTTACCGGACAGACCATTCGCCGACAGACCCCCTGCTCCCACTGGAGGGGAGGCATCCGGAGGTTCCACCATCCGGCGCCGGCAACCCTCCATGA
>CAIYUY010000317.1 GCA_903929485.1 uncultured Desulfuromonadales bacterium | reverse complement strand
AGAACATACCCGACAGAAACCCGTTCACCCTTCGACAAGCTCAGGGCGAACGGATTCAGGTTTAATAACCGCCTTATTTTCCGTTCGTGGTGAGCCTGTCGAACCATGAACGGAAAATCGATACCGAACATGTTATACGGTGCACTCTTTGCTGCGAATCACCCAACTACTGTTGAATACGCGATAAAAAAACTATAACGCTTCTCCTATCCGTGATTTCATCGTGACAAATACATTTTCAGCCAAGCAAGCGTAATCAGGCAGACGCTGCCATATGGATTCAGCCATCTCCTGCCGATAGATATGGCTGAGTTGATTTCTGTCGTTGATCGCCCGGATGAACAGTTCATAAGTACCATAATCACAATAGCCTGCTTCTACAAACTCTTTTACCACCGATTTCGGGGTAACAACATCAATACCGTCTACCTCGAAGAGAAATACCTGGACTGTTTTCCAAAGCAGTTCAATTGTAAATTCGAATTTCTGAATCTGCCCTGACTTGATATTATCCGCAACAAGGTCTGGGAAAAGCTCCGGTTCAAGCGTCAGCGAATCATGGAAATTCAACAAAACTGCATTGAGGTCATTTAGTTTACGTGAGAGTTTTGTTTCCATACAATAACCTCTGACATTGCAACATCTTTAAAATAACGTGGGGCAGTATCCATATTTACCAGATCAACATGGTGCGGAATCATGCTCTCTTCAAGTTCTTCCAACAATATGTCTCTCACCTTAGTGAAGGTGACATCAGTTAAGCCACTAAAACCTATGTCGATATCGGAACTCCTGCGATGTGCGCCTCTTGCCCGAGAGCCAAACAAGAAAATAGTACAATCAATGTCTGATGCGACCCGAAGCACCAAATTACGCATCTGGTCCAAGTACTTCCCCTCGATATCGTTATTTTCAAGAGGTCGTGTCATCCCTTTGACTCCTTGGAAACTTTCGAAATAGCTTCGGATACGGAAAAACATGGGGAGGACTGGGGTCAGGATTGCATGATTGCAAGATGAAGTGGATCATGGCAAACCCGGAGGGTCTTCAATTGTCACTTTTCAGACCCTGCTCTTCAACACTTCCACACTCATCCCGGCAACCTCCGCCGCTTCTTCAACACTCATTCCTTTGTCAATCAACCTAAGCCGGACAAGCCGGAACCAAGCAGGAAAAACCAAATCAAAGGCAATGGAACACGGATCAAATCTGATTTATACGGATTGACGCGGATCAAGCAAAACTAAAGGATGTTCTCTGGGCAAGTCCGGGTGATCTGAATTATATTAACGGGAACGGCATTGTTCTATTCGGCGATAAAACGCAGGGGGGGACTGGGGTCAGGATTGCATGATTGCAAGATGAAGTGGATCACGGCAACTCCCGAGGGTCTTGAATTGTCACTTTTCAGACCCTGCTCTTCAACACTTCCACACTCATCCCGGCAACCTCCGCCGCTTCTTCAACACCCATTCCTTTGTCAATCAACCTAAGCTATTGTACTACATTTTCTAGTTCAAACCCCACGATATTTCTACTTACCCTGCTGAACTCAACACCTATCAGATGAATCGGTTCATTATACTGACGGTATTTGTCGGCATATTTTTTTGTTTTTATCTGCTCAAGCGCCCGCCCCTCGGGAATCATCTCAACTACTTTGAATTCAAACAGATAGATGTGACCATTAAACCTGACAGTCATATCAATCCGACCATGAGAGGTTGGATCTTCAACCATGATTTCGAGACCGAGCGCCGCAAAATAGCTATAAAAAATACTGGCGTAGTAACCTTCATAGCCGGCTAGTTCATTTTTTCGATACCAGTCATAAGGGATGGACGAAAAGAAAGAGTGGAACAGCTTTTTCATGGCGGGTAAATCGTTGGCTTTAAGAATATCCAGCAGACGCAGCCGAGCTTCGAATGAAGAGCGCTCCTCAGCCGAATAGCCGCCAAGAAAAGCGCTATTGAGACTTACCTCCACCTCTTTGTTTGGATAGCCGAGCGTATACACCCACTGCCCCAGTATCGGCTCGTCAACACGTTTGATCGTCAGATATCCGGTCTGAAACAGCAATGCTTCAGGTGCGATATTATCAACATCAAAAGCAGAAAGCAATGTCATGCTGCTTCGGAGTCCTGCCAGATCAGGTGTAAAAAAACCATTTTCATGGAGATATTTAATCAAAAAAGTCGGCGTCCCGGTCTCAAACCACCAGGGACGAAATTCACGATTACTGAACAGAAGCAGAAGATCAAACGGATTATAAACAGATTCGCCTGTCCAGTTGTAGCCGTTATACCACCTCCTTATTTGCTCACGGTCAAGCCCTTCAAGTTCTGCCGCAAAAACAGTATCAACATCTTTATCGGTATAGCCGCAGATTGCACTGTAGCGTTTGTCAATGGTGATATCCTGCAGATTGTTGAGCCCTGAGAAAATACTTACTTTAGAGAATTTGCTGACACCGGCAAGAAAGGCAAATTTAATATATGCGTCGGCTCCCTTGAGAACTGAATATACATCACGCAACCCTTCACGCATTTCTGCTGCAATATCCGCGGATTCGATGTTATCAAGAATCGGCTTGTCATATTCATCCACAAGAACAACAACCCTTTGCCCGAACTTCATACAGACCATTCTGATAAGCTCGGCAAAATATCCGGCGTTGCTGATAGATTCCACCTTGACATCAAACCATTCCTGATACCGGCGGAGCTTTTCGGCAATTATACCGTTTAGCTCATGTCGGCTTTTAAGCACTCCATCAGAAAAATTAAGCCTGATCACCGGATACGTTATTGACCAATCCCACGTATCATGAACAAAAAGCCCGCGAAAGAGCGGCTCATTCCCTTCAAACAGCTCTTTTAACGTATCTAAAAAGAGACTTTTGCCAAACCTGCGTGGGCGGGAGAGAAAATAATATTTGCCATGCTCAATCAGATCGCCGGCAAAGCCGGTTTTATCAACATAATAATAGCCATCTTCTCGAATTTCCCTGAATGTCTGTATCCCTATGGGTAATTTTTTTCGCATGGTATCCCGCATCAGAGGCATTCGATCGGCACGTTTATCCCATTCTGTTGTAAAAACTGCTGCCGTTTCAGCTTGATTTCCCCGCTCTTCCCCGGCCACCTCCGGTAAACATGAATCATGTCCATGGCCATGGCCCCGTAATTCAACGATCCGAGACGTTTCAACAGCTTGGGATCATCATTGTGCACTCGCGGCCCTGCCATATCAATAAATCGAAGTTCGGCATCCTCCAGCACATTCAACAAAAAGTCCCAATCCTCGTGCAACTTCAGGTGAGCATCAAAACGTTTTTGCTGGAGAAGCAGGCGCGGATAAACCAGCGCATTATTTGCGATGAGTTTCTTCAGGTACAGATCAGACTTTAAAAACGAACTGATAGTGATGAGCTTTTCCGACAAGGTGGTGATCCGACGGGATTGCCGCTCCTCCATGACCACATGGAAGTTGCAGAACAACACGATACCTCTCTGCTTTTCGCACTCCTCATGCAGCTTTTCCAGATAACCGTCATCCAGGGTGTCATCGTCGTCGAGAAAGATCAGATACTCCCCGGAGGCATGATCAATCCCCAGATTGCGACTGACTGCCGGACCGGGAGCACCGCTCCGCTTGATGAAGATATCCCTGTCGGTCAGATGCCTCCCCGCCGCCTCGTAGGTCGCCGGGGCCGACGTATCCGAAACCACGACGATCTCCACATTCCCGAACGACTGATTACGAACCGACGTTAATGCCCTTTCCAGCAACTGGGGACGATTGTGAGTGGGTATGACTATACTGAAGTAGGGGGCAGTGGCCGTATTTCCGTAACTGACCGGCATGACGCTTTCATCACGGTCCGGTTGTGACGCAGGGAGATGCCCGGAAGGGCGGTGTTGCTCCCGAACTGCTTCCATATACGCCGTCTCCAGATCCTTGGTCAACCGCGGCATGTCAAAGACCGGACTTGTCTTTATCCGCTGACGCAATAACTTCCTGATTCGGCCAAGATCACTCCCCTTCCCCGCCAACTTCACCGCTTTTTTTTCGTAGTCACTGAGACGGGTCGTTATCAGTTCCGGAATCCCCAGGTGTGTCAACAAGCTCCCGGCATAGCGCGAGGCAAAGGTCCTGCCTGAAAGGGTGAGTAACGGCAACCCCATGAACAAGGCATCGTTGGCCGTCGTTCCGCCGTTAAAGGGATAGGTATCCAGAAAAAGGTCGGCAAGTTGATAACGGGCAAGATATTCCTCGGGAACAGCCCGTGGAGCAAAAATAAGCCGCTCTTCCCCTATGCCCATCTCCTTTGCGCTGCGACAAAGGTTTTCCTTGACCCACTGGTTATCGGACAACAACCAGAGGACACTCTTGGGCACCCGTCCGAGGATGCGCATCCATGCGGCAAACATCTCGGGAGTATATTTATAGTTATTGTTGAAAGTACAGTAGACAAAAGCGTCATCGGGAAGAAAGTAGTCGGCGCGCTTGGGCATGGGTGCGACTTGGCGCTTACTGTCACTGGCCTGGAAACAGTTGGGAAGATAGAGCGGCTTCTCACCATAGTAACGGCTTTCCTCTTCCGGAATCATATACCTGTCGGCAACAACATAATCAATCCACGGTATGCCGGTGGGGCCGGGAAAACCAAGATAGGTCGCCTGAACCGGAGCCGGACGATACGACAGAATCAACGGGCGCGCTCCGGAAGTCAAGCCGTGCAGATCCACAAGAATGTCGATTTCATGGGATCGGATGCATTCGGCGGCTTCCTTATCACCGAGAGCACCGATTCGTATGAAATGATCAAAACCGTTGATGACCCGTTGCCTGAAGGCCGTGCCGTCTTCGTGACTCCAGCAAAAACCGTACACCTCGAATCTGCTTCGGTCATGCAACTCAAACAGTTCCACCGTCAGGAGCGACACCGCGTGCGTGGAAAGATTGGAGGAGAGATATCCTATCCTGATTTTGTCGTGCCGGTACCCCCCCGGCGGCGCGAGAGGTTCCACGGCTTCGCACGGGTACTTGTACTGAACAAAACGCCGGGAACAGGCCAGTTGCGCCTCGGGATCATCCGAGGCGGCAAGCATGGCCAAGGGGGAGGTTCCTTTTACCAGCTCCTCCTTGGTCATCCCCTCGGGAGGGGCATAGATGGGCCACTTGCAGATTTTCTGTGTCAGATGGACCAGGTGGATCATGACGTCGGTTTGCTTGAAATCCAGGGCCAGGCTCTGCTCCAGTACTTCCAGCGCCGGCGAGAACTGACGCTGTTTTTCCAGTAAACGTCCCAGATTATTCAACGCATGCAGGCGGAGCGACAAATTACCCGGCTTGTCAACCTCCCGGGAGAGTAACGCCAGACGCCACTGTTCCAGGGCTTCATCCTCGCGTCCCTGTTGCTCCAGAATGGAGCCGAGATTCAAGCGCGCCTGCATGAAATCAGGGTACTGCTCCAGTGACCTCTCGTACGCCTCCTTGGCCCGTTGGATATCCGCCTGCGCGGAATACATGGCGCCAAGATTAAAACTAGCGACATACCGCAAGGGGGAATCGCTCTGTCGAATCCAGGCTTCGTACAATTCAAGAGCCTCGCTCTTCCGACCGGTTACATCCAGTCGGTCCGCCATGGTAATCAAATCTATGAGGGAAAGAGTACCGACACTGTCGGAATCAGGAATCACACCGCCTCCGGATGCTGATAATTTAAGCGTAAAAAATAAAGAAACGTGGCGCCGGGTTGCTAGCCCGACACCACGTTATCAGATTATACGACTTGTTGCAAACTATCCGTTATCTCTTCGTCAGCTCAGGCTTGATCTGGGAAAACGGCCTCAGTGCCGTGGGATTCTGAGTCAGTTGCCCCTGCGGCAGAGCTCCCTGGAACTGACTGGGCAACAACGCCGTTGCAGGGAGTTCCTGCTGTGAGGTCAGGTTACCGTTCAACGATGCCAAGCTTCCTCCATACGCTACCTGCCCCGCGGGAAGATTCGCAGGCAACAACGAAGAGAGCGGGTCGGGCGACAGAGTATAGATATCTGTTGCCGTCAGGGTCTGCATCTGCCCGGGGGCCAGGGCTGTCGCCTGGGCCGTGCTGAACGGGGTGACCCCATTATTGGTCAGGGAGTCCGGCTGTACCCCGTTCAGAGGAGTAGCCGGTTGGATGATCGATGATGCAACCGGAACAGTGGCAAGAGTCTGACTCGGATCAGGAGTCAAGGAGCTACCGGCTGGCGGCGTGCTGACGGCGGAACCCTTCTGGAACCAGACGTCAGCCATCTGATGAGTTATCCCATCGGAAGTTACATACGTTGAATCCTGCAGTATCCAGTTCCCGTTATTATTCACGGCCGTATGGGCGGCATTCAGGTTGAACTGGGTGATATTCAAGGAACTGAGAGAGTAGACTTCTCCCGGTTGGGTAATGCCGTCTGAATTGCTATCGACCCAGACTCCCAGTTCATTGAATGCCGCATCCTTGGCGTCCAGGATGCCGTCATGATTCGTATCCAGTTGGGCAAGCGCCTCAAAACCGTTTGCTGCCTTGGCACCGGATGCCAGCAGGGTTGACGTTCCGAACAGTTCCGATCCATTGTTGATGACGCCGTCGTGATTGAGATCTCGAACCAGGAAACCACTCCCGGCGCCGATCCACCCCGTATGCTGTTGTGAACCGGTTGCCGCCATGTCGAAGGTCACACCGGCATTGGCCCCCACCGTATTGATGGAACTTCCCGTAAGGTTAAGGACGATCGGTGAAAAGAGGTACGAGGTAATCTGACCGTCGGTCATGACCGCGACTTGTTGCGCGGTAAATACGCCCGCGTGTGCCGTACTAAAGGCATGCAGCGCCTTAATGTTTTCAGACTGCAAGGCGACGATCTGCGAGGTTGTCAGCGCCATGAGCTCAGAGGTATCCATGGCGGCAAGGAGTTGAGTACTTAATCCCGCAATGGCCGAGGTGTTCAAGGCCGCAATCTGCACCGTGTAGAAGCTTGCCACATCGGTACTGTTAAGAGCATTGATCTGGGACGAGCTCAAGGAAGCAACAGTAGTCGTGGTCATCATTCTGATTTGACCGGTGGTCAAAGCGGCAATGTTTGCAGTCGTCATGGAAGTGAACTGAGTAGTGGTCATGGCTTTAACATCAAGCGTGTTAATAGCCAAAACTTGCTCGGTTGTCAGATTGTAAATCTGTGCAGTGGTTAATGACTGAATCTGGGTTGTAGTGAGCACATTGATGTGCGTCGTATCCAGACCGATTACCGCCGCGCTTCCCAGACTCTGCACCTGCAGCGTGCTCAGAGCCTGCATGCCCAACGAGGTCAACCCGTTCAGCTGAGCCGAACTCAGCGCCACCATATCCCCCACCGCCAGCGCCCGAACCTGCGCCGTGGTCAGCTGGCCGATATCAACCGTTGTCAGCCCGATGATGT
>CAIYUY010000316.1 GCA_903929485.1 uncultured Desulfuromonadales bacterium | reverse complement strand
TGTACTCGGTGGTGATGGTGGGGGGGATGATCCCCCTGGCCACCTGATCCACGTAATCGGCGGTGACCATGAGAGGGTTGACGATGTTGGTGATGGTGTTGTTGACTCCGGAGACCAGTTTGTTCCATCCCCCCGCAAAGAGAGTGGCGTCGGCCCGTTGGTCCAGTTTGCCGTCGGCTGCCCCCTTGATGATCTTGTCGGTCTCGGACAGGAGTTCATTCATCATCTTGACCACGGCGTTCAGGTTGAGCTTGATGACGTTGTATTGCCCCTTGTACTCGGTGGTTATGGCGGGGGGGATGATCCCCTTGGCGACCTGATCCACGTAATCGGCGGTGACCATGAGAGGGTTGACGATGTTGGTGATGGTGTCGTTGACTCCGGAGACCAGTTTGTTCCATCCCCCCGCAAAGAGAGTGGCGTCGGCCCGTTGGTCCAGCCGGCCGTCGGCCGCCCCCTTGATGATCTTGTCGGTCTCGGCCAGGAGTTCGTTCATCATCTTGACCACGGCGTTAAGGTTGTTCTTGATGACGTTGTACTGACCCTTGTACTCGGTGGTTATGGGAGGGGGGATGATCCCCCGGGCCACCTGATCCACGTAATCGGCGGTGACCATGAGGGGGTTGACGATGTTGGTGATGGTATCGTTGACTCCGGAGACCAATTTATTCCAGCCACCGGCAAAGAGGGTAGCGTCGGCCCGCTGATCCAGTTGACCATCGGCGGCGGCCTTGATGATTTTGTCGGTCTCGGACAGGAGTTCATTCATCATCTTGACCACGGCGTTTAAGTTGCTCTTGATCTCGTTGAAGTCACCGTTGTAGCTGTCGGTAATCCTGGGGGGGATGTCTCCCTTGGAGATCCGGTCCACGTACTCGGCGGCCACGTTCAGGGGGCCGATAACCGCATCCAGGGTCGCGTTGACCCCGGCCACGATTTTTTTGAACCCCCCCTGATGTTTTGTCGCGTCGGCGCGGGTGGCCAGTTTGCCGGCTACCGCCGCCTGGACCAGGGTGTCGGTGTCGACCACCAGGAGGTTGATGGCGTCGACACAGGTGTTGAGATTGTTTTTGATCTCGTTGAAGTCGCCGTTGTAGCTGTCGGTGATCCGGGGGGGGATGTCTCCCTTGGAGATCCGGTCCACGTACTCGGCAGCCACGTTCAGGGGACCGATGACAGCGTCCAGGGTCTCGTTGACCCCGGCCACGATCTTTTTGAATTCTCCCTGATGTCTGCCGGCGTCGGCTCGAGTGGCCAGCTTGCCGGCCACGGCGGATCGGATCAGGTTGTCGGTATCGGCTACCAGGGAGTTGACTGCATCGATGCAGGTGTTCAGGTTGTTCTTGATCTCGTTGAAGTCGCCGTTATAGGAGTCGGTGATCCGGGGGGGGATGTCCCCCTTGGAGATCCGGTCCACGTACTCGGCGGCCACGTTCAGGGGACCGATGACCGCATCCAGGGTCTCGTTCACCCCGGCCACGATCTTTCTGAATTCCCCCTGATGCCTTGTGGCGTCGGCGCGGGTGGCCAGTTTGCCGGCTATCGCCGCCCGGACCAGGTTGTCGGTGTCCGTGGTCAGAGCGTTGACGGCGTCGATGCAGCTGTTCAGGTTGTTCTTGATCTCGTTGAAGTCGCCGTTGTAGGAGTCGGTGATCCGGGGGGGGATGTCCCCCTTGGAGATCCGGTCCACGTACTCGGCGGCCACGTTCAATGGGCCGATGACCGAATCCAGGGTCTCGTTGACCCCGGTGACGATCTTTCTGAAATCCCCCTGATGCCTTGTGGCGTCGGCGCGGGTGGCCAGTTTGCCGGCTATCGCCGCCTGGACCAGGGTGTCGGTGTCCGTAGCCAGGGCGTTGACGGCGTCGATGCAGCTGTTGAGGTTGTTCTTGATCTCGTTGAAGTCGCCGTTGTAGCTGTCGGTAATTCGGGGAGGGATATCCCCCTTGGAGATCCGGTCCACGTACTCGGCGGCCACGTTCAGGGGGCCGATGACGGAGTCAAGAGTCTCGTTGACCCCGGACACGATCGTCTTGAACTCTCCATGATGTTTCGTGACGTCGGCCCGGGTGGCGAGTCTCCCCGCCACCGCCGCCTGGGAGAGGATCCCGGCGTCGGCCACCAGCGCCCGGATCGCCTCGCACATCTTCTGCATGGCCACCATGATGCTGGTGGGGTCCTTGCCTGCGATGTCGATGATGGTGGAGAGATCCCCCACCGCCACCTTGCCCGCCAGTTCCGCCACGAAGGTCGGTTCACCCCCCAGTTGCCGTTTGATCCCCCTGGTGATGATCCAGCCGATGCCGATACCCATGAGTACGGCGAACAGGGTGAAGCCGAACATGAGCATGGTGGCGTGGTTGGCAAGGAGGGTGTTTGCGTCGGAAGTCTCCTTGGCCAGCCTGACCTTGGCATCGCCGATGATCTCCATGTCTTTTTGGACATCGTTGCGGGCGGCTTCCATTTCCCCCTTCCAGAGGGCCTCGGCTTTGTCCCGTTTCCCGTACATGGCCAGAGCTTCGAACTTCTTCTCCGCTGCGTCATATTTGGCGTAGCTTGTCTGCATATCCTTGAACTGTTTTCGGCCCACATCGGTCAGGAGGGTCTTTTCGATCTTTATGAATAAGTGATCTATTTCCTTGTCGCGCTCATCCGCCTTTTTCTTCAGCTCATTCAGTTCCGCCTGACCCTCGGTGAAGAGCATCTCGGCCTCATTGCAGCGCATCCGCTGGAAGGCTGTGGCCAGGTCGCCGATGTCACCCAGCGGGACGGTGATCTTTTCGTAGAGTCTGGTGTCGGCGTTGTCGATACTCCTGATGTTCACCATCCCGACTCCGCCGACGATGGCGGCGAAGAGCGCCATGATCAGGAATCCGCCGATTAGTTTTACTCCGATTTTCATATTCCGCATGGTGAACCTCCTTG
This sequence comes from uncultured Desulfuromonadales bacterium, assembly GCA_903929485.1. Lineage (GTDB taxonomy): Bacteria > Desulfobacterota > Desulfuromonadia > Geobacterales > CAIOGM01 > CAIOGM01. The sequence goes on along the minus strand of CAIYUY010000316.1, from coordinate 25,655 downwards.
GTTGTTTAGTTCATATCGGCTTATTTTGAATAATAATGAATACAGGGAATGACTCGGGGTGAATACGCCGATGGAGGGTCTATTTGCCAAAGGAGCGCCCGGTGATACGGATCACTCTCAGGCGGAAGTCAATCCTTCCCGTATGGCGAACTTCGTCAACTCGGCGATGCTGCACAAGTTCAGTTTTTTCATGAGTTCACGCCGCCGGGCTTCGATGGTTTTGATGCTGACCCCCAGCCCGAAGGCGATTTCCTTGCTGTTCTTGCCGGTGGTGATCAACTGCAGGAGCTCCTGTTCCCGCGGAGACAGATTCCCCGGCGCCGCCGGAGTCGAGGAGTTCCGGAGATACTCCTTGAGGACCATGGTGGTAATGCGGGAGCTGAGATAATTCTCTCCATTCATGACCTCACGAATGGCGTCAAGGAGTTCATCGGCGGCGGACTCCTTGAGAATATATCCCGAGGCCCCTGCCTTGAGGGTTTCCACGACGGATTCCCGATCCAGGAGCATGGAGAGGGCGACGACTTTTACTTTCCGGTCAGCCGTGGTGATAAGCCGGGTGGCCTCGATGCCGTTCATGCGGGGCATGTTCAGATCCATGACGATGACGTCGGGGGCGGTTTCCGCCGCCTTAGCCACGGCTTCCTCCCCATCCCCCGCCTCGGCCACCACCGTGATCTCCGCCGTCCTCTCCAGGAGAGCTTTCAGACCGTCACGAAGGATTTTGTGGTCATCCGCTAAAAGGACTCTGATACTCATGGCGTTCTCCTTAAAGGTTCAGGGTTCAAGGTTCTAGGTTCAAGGTTCAGGGTTCTAACGTAGAACTTGGAACGTAGAACATCGAACAGCTTGAAAGGGTCGGGGAGGTCGTCATGGGGCCAAAAGAGGAAAATTGAGTGTTATCCTGGTCCCTTGACCCGGTTCCGAGGCTACTGTCATCTCTCCGCCGAAATGTTCCATATTGCGCCGAATGAAATGGAGTCCGTAGCCGTCGCCGGAGGGAGTCCCCGTTCCCGTCGCCGGCGCGCGGCCGCGGCCGTGATCCGCCACGACGACGATGAGCCGCTCTCCGTGTCGCTCTAAAGTCAACTCGGCCTGATCCGTGCCGGCATGCTTGACTACGTTCATGAGAAGTTCGCGAATGGCCTGATAGACCACCTCGCGCCGTTCCTGATCAAGGGGCTTCGCTCTGCCGTCGTCGGTGACCTTCACAAGGAGGTTATAGTCCGATCTGAATTTTTTGCCCAGCCATTGCACGGCGGCGGTCAACCCCAGTGTGGCGAGGATGGGGGGACAGAGTTGCACCGTGAGTGAGCGGACGCCGGCAATTGACTCATCCAGGAGCTCGCGGATCTCGGCGAGCTTTTGCAACTCCGGCGGAGTGTTCATCGTGTCTTCCAGCATCCGGAGTTTGAGTTTTTGCAGGAGGAGATTCTGCCCGATCTGGTCATGGAGTACCGCGGAAACCCGGCGACGTTCCCGGGCTCCGGCCAGCACCAGCTCCATATGGAGGCGATCATGATGTTTCTGTTCCGCCAACAGCTCTTCGCTCTGTTTCCTACAGGTAATATCACGGGCGATGCCGATGAGGCCGATGACTTTTCCTTCCAGATCATAGCGGGGGCTCTTGGTCGTCAGAAAGGAGCGGACTCCCGCCGGTGTGGGTACTGTCTCCTCAATCATCTCGGCGCAACCGGACTCCATGATTCGCAGGTCGCTGATTCTCATTGCTTCACTGACTTTCGAATCGAGGAAGCAATAAGCCGCGGTTTTTCCCAGCAACTCACCAGGTTTTTTCCCGAAGAGTTCATGGGCGGAAGGGTTGGCAAATACAAGCTTTCCGGTTCGGTCCAGAACGAAGATGGCGTCGGTGGTCCCGTCGGTTACCGACCGTATGAGGGTTTCACTCCGCTGCAGCCGTTCTTCATTATCCTTCAGAATGTTCATGGTCCGTTCTCGGTCCATAAGTTCCCGAACCAGGAGCTTATTGGCCAGAGTCAGTTCGACTGTCCGCTCCTCCACGTGCATGGTCAGCAGATTTCGCTCTTCCTTGAGCTCCTCCTCGGCCCGGTGCTGTTGAGTGATGTCGCGAGCGATGCCGATGACCCCAACCAGGATCCCCTCTTCATCGTAGAGGGGGGTCTTGACGGTTTCGAAGAGTCTCCTCTCCTTCCTCGCGGCAAAGGTAAACCACTCTTTATTGCGGCAGGGTGAGCCGGTGGAAATAGCCTTCAGCTCTTGGGATCGGTAGTTGTCCGCCTCGGCGGCAGGGACGAAATCGTAATCCGTCTTTCCCAGGAAATCAGCTTCCCCAATGCCGAACAACTCTTCAAAACAGGCGTTCACCGCAAGATAGACGCCATGGGGATCTTTCAGCCAGACAGGGTCGGGCATCATCCTGAACAATGCCGTCATCAGTTTGCATGAGACCATGAGGCGCCCTTTTATTTGTTGTCTTGTACGGAGTTGTGGCAGGTGAGTGGTGAAGCGAAGTTTTTTTTACCCCAAAGAGGTCAAGGAAGCAAAGGAAAAGATCATAACGTGTCGTCTGTTTTGTGGAAACCATGAAATGGTGGGGTAGTTGTTGGTTCAGGGAGGGGGGAAGCTCGTTGAGGGTGGTGTCCGGAGCCAAGGATGAGGTGGCAGCCGGCGCGGCCTCCGGCAGGCGGCGTAATAACCTCCGAAAAGAGTAGGAGGGTCACTACACCGCCGAACCAGGCTCCATGGCGTGGCGTCACCCCTCGTGCAATTCCGGAGGTAGACACCGTGAGGTTCCCGGTTAGCCGAGTAGTCGTTTTACCACGGAGGTGAGCTGTGCCGGCTGGAATGGTTTTACGATCCACCCCGTGGCGCCGGCGGCTTTGCCTTCCTGTTTTTTGGTGTCCTGGGACTCGGTGGTCAGCATGACGATGGGGATGAAACGGCAGTCAGGGAGGGAGCGGGCCCCCTTGATCATGGCGATGCCGTCGACGATCGGCATGTTCAGGTCGGTGATGACCATATCAACCTTTTGGCACCCCAACATCTCCAGCGCCTCTTTGCCGTCAGCGGCTTCCAGGACGTTGAATCCTTGTTCCCGCAGGGTAAAACCGACCATCTGACGTACGGATTTCGAATCATCTACGGTTAGTATTGTTCTGGCCACGGCTTTAAGCCTCCTGTGTGAGCTGTATCTTCTCTCCCTGGAAGCATGCAAAAGTTACGCCATTTTTTTGGAGTTATCGTTCGTTTGTAACATGCTGAATTTGCTGGTAACTATCCGCGAGGCAGGGCAAGGGGAAAACTAAAAAAACAACATACTGCTTTATCCTGCGGTATGTTGTTTTTTTCTGATAGGTGGTCGATCATGCTACCCTGCCTCACACCAGTCCGTAGACCAGTTCCAGCGCTTCCTGAAGCTTGGCGGGGTCGCTGCCGCCTGCCTGGGCCAGCTCGGGTTTGCCGCCGCCGCTTCCCCCCACAACCGGGGCCAGCTTCTTGATGATCTCGCCGGCTTTGTAGCGCCCCGCCAGCTCCTTGCTCACCGCCACGAGGAGGGCGGCTTTCCCGTCGATCTCGCTTCCCAGGACCAGGATACCGGAACCGAGTCGTTCCTTGAGGGTGTCGGCAAGCTCCCGGAGCGCCTTTGGATCGGCGGCATCTACCTTGACGGCCAGCACCTTGATGCCGTTAACCTCCCGTGCTTCTGTCAGGAGATCCTCGGACGTGGCGGCGTTGAGCCGCGCCTGGAGGGTCTCGATCTCCCGCTGGAGCTCCTTCTGGCGTAACAGTACTCTCTCCATCTTCTCCACCGGGTCACCCCCTTCCGCCTTCACCAGGAGGGATATTTTTCTCTGATCGTCTTCAAGCCGCCGAACAAAGGCCAGGGCCCCGAAGCCGGTCTGGGCCTCAATCCGCCGCACTCCGGCGGCGATACCGGTTTCGGTGATGATCTTGAAAAAGCCGATGTCGCCGGCGGCTCGCACGTGGGTTCCGCCGCAGAGTTCCGAGCTGATCCCGCCGATCCGGACTACCCGGACCAGGTCGCCGTACTTCTCGCCGAAGAGGGCCGTGGCGCCGCTCCCCATTGCTTCCTGGATCGCCATCTCCCGGGAGTGGATCTCGTCGTTTTGCATGACGAAGGAGTTGACGAGATCTTCCACTTGACGGAGCTCTTCGCCGGTCATGGGGGAGAAGTGGGTGAAGTCGAAGCGGAGCCGCTCCGGCGCCACCAGCGATCCCGCCTGTTTCACATGGTCCCCCAGAACCTCCCTGAGGGCCGCCTGGAGGAGGTGGGTGGCGGTGTGGTTTCTGGACGTGGCGGTTCGTTCCCCCATGGCGACTTTCAGCTCAGCCGCCTCGCCGATGGCCACCGTCCCCTGGACGACGGTGGCCCGGTGAACGGTGAGGTCTGGGAAGGGGCGAAGCGTTGCCGTCACCTCAAGATGCCCCCCCCCGGTGGAGATGGTTCCCGTGTCGCCTGCCTGGCCGCCGGAGTCGCCGTAGAAGGGGGTGCTCTCGGTGATGAGCTCCACCGTATCCCCTGCTGTCGCGGTAGTCACCTCTACCCCTCCCTTGAGAATGATGGCGATGGGGGCATAAGCGCTCTGTTCGGCATAGCCGATGAAACGGCTCCGAACCCCGCGAGTCTGGAGCATCTTGTGGATGGCGGCGATCCCCTCCTCGCCGGAGCCCTTCCAGTGTTCACGGGCCTGATCCCTTTGGCGCTCCATGCAGAGTTCGAACCCGGCCTCATGGATGGTGAACCCTTCGCCGGCCACGATATCAGCGGTGAGATCCGTGGGGAAGCCGTAGGTATCGTAAAGTTTGAAGAGGGTCTCGCCGGGGATGGTTGTGATCCCGTGCTTCCTGAGGCTCGCCATCTCATCGTTGAGTATCCGAAGGCCATTGTCCAGGGTCTCCATGAAACGCTCTTCCTCGGCCAGGACCACCTTTTTGATGTAGGATTCCCGCTCAATGAGTTCCGGGTAGGCATCGGCCATCATCTCGTTCACCGCGTCCACTGTCCTGTGGATCATCGGCTGGGCAAAACCGAGCATCTTGGCGTGGCGGGCGGCGCGCCGCATGATCCGGCGGAGCACGTAGCCCCGTCCCTCGTTGCTGGGGAGCGCCCCGTCGCAGATGAGGAAGGTGGCGGCCCGGGTGTGGTCGGCGATTACCCTCATGGAAACGTCATCCCTGTTGTCGGCGCCGTACCTCTTGCCGGAGAGTTTCTCAATATGCCGGATGATCCCCTGGAAAAGGTCCGTGTCGTAATTGGTCTGTTTTCCCTGCATGACCGTGGAGATCCGTTCCAGCCCCATCCCCGTGTCCACCGCCGGTTTGGGGAGCGGGGTCAGCGTCCCGTCGGCGGAGCGATCGAACTGCATGAAAACGTTGTTCCAGATCTCCATGTACCGGTCGCAGTCGCACCCCACCGCGCACTCCGCGGAGCCGCACCCCACCTCCGGTCCGTTGTCCCAGAAGATTTCGGAGCAGGGGCCGCAGGGGCCGGTGTCCCCCATGGACCAGAAGTTGTCCTTTTCGCCGAAGCGGTAGATCCGCTCCAGGGGGACCCCCTCCTGGTGGCGCCAGAGGTCGGCGGCTTCATCGTCGTCGGTGTAGACGGTGACGTAGAGGCGGCTTTTGTCCAGTCCCAGCTCCTTGGTCAGGAATTCCCAGGCAAAGGCGATAGCCTCTTTCTTGAAATAGTCGCCGAAGGAGAAGTTTCCCAGCATCTCGAAAAAGGTGTGGTGGCGGGCGGTGCGTCCCACGTTTTCCAGGTCGTTGTGCTTCCCCCCCGCCCGGACGCATTTTTGGGAGGAGGCGGCTCGGTAGAAGCCCCGGTCCTCCAGTCCCAGGAAGCAGTCCTTGAACTGGTTCATCCCGGCGTTGGTAAAGAGAAGCGTCGGATCGTTGTGGGGGATCAGGGAGGAACTGGGAACCACGGTGTGGCCCCGATGGGCGAAATAGCTCAAGAAACGGGCGCGAATCTCTTTTCCGGTCATGGGAACCTCTTCAAAGGCGTATCCACTGATTTCACTGAGTACACTGAAAAACCAAAAACTTGTTTTAATTCAGGAGTAATCCGTGAAATCGGTGGATAACTGTTTTGTATTTTATTCAGTGTGAATCAGTGAAATCAGTGGATAACTGCTTAGGATTTTTATTCAACGTCAATCAGTGAAATCAGTGGACAGGTTTTTCATGGCATCAAACACCGCGGAGCGGGAAAAGCCTCGCCGGAGAAGGAAATTCATGATCCGCATCTTTTCCCGGTTGTCGGCGAGGGCCGGATCGTAACGCGGGAATTTTTTGGCCAGAAGTTCCCGGACCAGCTCCAGCTCGTCATGGCGGTCAGTGATCTCAGCCAGGACCTCGTCGGCAATCCGGCGGGGGATACCCTTGCGCCCCAGATCCAGGGCCAGCCGGATACCGTACCCCCTGCCGGAAGCCACTGCCGACGCAGCTAGTCGCTGCGCCAGCGACCGGTCGTCCAGATAGTTCAGTTCCCTTAAGCGGATCACGACGGTATCGATCTCCTCCTGGGAGATCTCCTTGGTCAGGAGCCTTCGCCGGAGTTCAGACTCGCTCCGGTCCCGGCGAGAGAGGAGATCCAGGGCCACCGTCATGCCGCGTTTCCCGTTGGCCATCAGAATCTGTCTACGGGGGGCTCCGATTCCTCATCGGTGACGAACTTATCCCACCGGGAGTCGGAGGTGGAGGAGATGCCGGAGATCTTCAGGGCGAAATCGTCGGGATTGGTGGACTGGCGGAGCGCCTCTTCGTAGGTGACGAGCTGTTTGGTATACAGCGACATGAGCGATTGATCGAAGGTCTGCATCCCGTAGGAGATGAATCCCTGGGCTATGGCGTCATGGATCAGCTTGGTCTTTTCCTCGTCGTCGATGCATTCACGAATACGGGCCGTGGCGATCATGACCTCAACCGCGGGGACCCGGCCGGCGCCGCTTGCCTGGGGCATGAGCCGCTGGGAGATTACCCCCTTGATGACCGCTGAAAGCTGGAGCCGGATCTGGCGTTGCTGGTGCGGGGGGAAGACCCCAATGATCCGGTTGACGGTTTCCGGCGCATCCAGGGTGTGGAGGGTGGAGAGGACGAGATGTCCTGTCTCCGCCGCGGTGAGGGCTGTCTCCACTGTTTCCATGTCTCGCATCTCTCCCACGAGAATGACATCCGGGTCTTGCCGGAGCGCGCCACGGAGGGCATTGGCGAAGGAGTGGGTGTCGAAGCCGATCTCCCGCTGGCTGATGATGCTCTTTTTGTCCCTATGGAGGTACTCCACCGGGTCTTCAACGGTGATGATGTTGCAGGTGCGGTGTTCGTTGATGTAGTTGATCATGGACGCAAGGGTGGTGGACTTGCCGCTCCCCGTGGTTCCGGTAACCAGGATCAGGCCGCGCTCTTCCATGGCGAGTTTTTTCAACGCCGGGGGGAGATTGAGCGTTTCCAGGGAAGGAATCTGGAAGGGGATAGCGCGGAAGACCATGCCGATGGTCCCCCGCTGCAGGTAGACGCTGACCCGGAAGCGCCCCAGCTCCGGCACGCCGTAGGAAAGGTCCAGTTCCAACTTGTCCTCAAAACTCTTCCGCTGCTTTTCGCTCATGATCCCCGAAGCGATACCTTGCATCTCCTCGGAAGTCAGGCGCGGGGCATTGGGAATGGGGAGGAGCCTGCCGTCGATCCGGACCACCGGCGGCAAGCCTGATTTGAGGTGAATATCCGAACCGTGGGCATGGACGGCAGTGGTGAGTATCTCGTCAAGTTGCATGACTGCTCTCCTGCTTTACGATTCCTGTTTCGGGCCGAGACCGCACTGCTCCAGGAGTTTCGCTTCTATCTCGGCCAGCATGACGGGATGCTCATTGAGGAAGGTTCGGGAATTTTCTCTCCCTTGGCCGATCCGGTCGCCGCAGTAGGAGAACCAAGCGCCGCTTTTGTCCACGATGTTCTTGTCCACGGCCAGATCCAGGACGTCTCCGGTGCGGGAGATCCCCTCGCCATAGAGGATGTCGAACTCCACCTCTCTGAAGGGGGGGGCGACCTTGTTTTTTACGACTTTGACCCGGGTACGGGAACCGATGATGTCGTTACCCTGTTTGAGCGCGGCGATTTTTCGGATATCCATCCGGACGGAGGCGTAAAATTTCAGGGCATTCCCCCCCGTGGTGGTCTCCGGGTTGCCGAACATGACCCCGATCTTCATCCTGATCTGGTTGATGAAGATGACGGAAGTATGTGACTTGCTGATGATAGCCGTCAGCTTGCGCAATGCCTGGGACATGAGGCGCGCCTGAAGACCCATGTGGGAGTCACCCATGTCCCCTTCAATTTCCGCCTTGGGGACCAGGGCCGCCACCGAGTCCACCACGAGCACGTCGATGGCGCCGCTCCTGACCAGCATCTCGGTGATCTCCAGGGCCTGTTCTCCGGTGTCGGGTTGGGAAACCAGGAGGTCGTCGGTCTTTACCCCCAGTTTGCGGGCGTAGCCGATATCCAGGGCGTGCTCGGCATCGATGAAGGCGGCAATCCCCCCTTTCTTCTGGGCTTCGGCGATAATGTGCAGCGCCAGGGTCGTTTTGCCGGATGATTCCGGGCCGTAGATCTCGGTGATCCTGCCCCGGGGAACCCCACCCACCCCCAGGGCCAGATCCAGGGAGAGCGCCCCGGTGGAGATGGCGGCGACATCGGGAAGCGGTTCATCATTGCCCAGGCGCATGATGGCCCCTTTGCCAAACTGTTTTTCAATCTGGCTGAGCGCCAGGTCAATCGCCTTCTCACGATCCTGCATATATATTCTCCTTGAGCGCCAGGTCAATCACCTTCTTACGATTGTGCATTCATATTCTCCTCTTGGGTTGGTTTGACGATGATAAGGTTGCTGTAAGGAAGTACCATATTTCCCTTCGGGCTTCAAGCTTGTCGTTTATTCTTTCTCTTGACGAAAAAAGCAAGGTATCCGCCGACGTGATTTTTGCCGGGAATCAGGCCATCTCTCGCGAGAGGGTGATAAACTTCCCGGTGGCGGCGTAGAGGCGAACCCGATCCCACGACCCGCAACGTCTGGCCGGAATCGTCCTGGCGCTGCACTCCGCGGCTCTACGCGCCGTCGTGGCGACTGCCGTCTCTTTTTCCTTATCTCTCAGCAGGTCGGTGTACGTCAGGTATCCGCAGTAAAGCACCAACGCAGCACAGAAGATGAAAAATGGTTCCATGGGAAGCCTCCTTGTGTAAGTATGGGGAGACCATAGCAGAGGTGTGTGACGGAATACGTCTCAAAGACTGGTGAAAGGTGAATGGTGAAACGTGAAAAGATCTAAAACCTGTGAAAAGTGAAAGGTGAAATGATCAAAGGCTCTTTTCACCATTCACGTTTCACCATTCACGCCTTTAGGAGCATCTATGTGCAATCGTTTCATGCAGCCGTTGCGGGTCGCCGTACAGTGGCTCTTTCTCCTCCTCATTGTCCGGATGGGGGTACAGTTTTACCATTTTGTCCTTTACTGCCGAGGTGAGTCGGCGGTTTTTGTCCCTCGTCCGGACGGGGTGGAAGGATTTCTTCCCATCTCCGCGCTGGTCAGCCTTCGGGGGTGGTTCCTTTCCGGGGAGATCAATCCGATTCATCCGGCCGGATTGGTCATCTTCCTGACGGTCATCGGGCTCTCCTTTCTGCTGAAGCGCTCCTTCTGTTCCTGGCTCTGTCCCGTGGGGACTCTTGCCGAGCTCTGCTGGAAGGGTGGCTTCAGCCTGTTTCGGCGCAACTTCCGCCCCCCTCCCCGGCTGGACGCCACCCTGCGGGGGATCAAGTATCTGCTCCTCCTTCTTTTTATCGGGTCCATCGGCATCCTCATGGCGCCGGGGGCGGTGATCGCCTTTATCTCGTCCGATTACAACAGAATCGCCGACATCAGGATGCTGGATTTTTTTCTTCACCCTTCACTTCTCTCCCTGATGATCATGGCTTTTCTGGTAACTCTTTCGTTTCCGGTGAAAAACGCCTTCTGTCGTTTTCTTTGTCCCTACGGCGCCCTTCTGGGAGTTGTCTCAATCTGCTCACCGGTAAAGGTGACCCGTGACGGGAACCTTTGCGTTTCCTGCGGTGCCTGCTCCCAACTCTGCCCGTCCCATCTTCCTGTCATGGAACTAAAGCGGGTTCATTCGCCGGAGTGTATAGGTTGCTGGCGCTGTGTCGCCCATTGTCCTGTTCACGGCGCGTTGAGTATGAAGCTCACGGGGGGGAAGTTGGCCGTTCCCGGGCTGCTGTTTGCACTGTTGGTGCTGCTGTTGTTCTGGGGGGGGAGCGTGGCGGGGAAGATGACGGGGCACTGGCGGACGGCGATTCCGCTTCAGGAGTATCGGATTCTTTCCCGGGATCCGACGATCCGCCACTAACTTTCGTGGACTGGCCGGAGTGATATATGCTAAAGTTCCACGAGTAGGCAGACAACCAAGAGAAAAAAAGGAATTAAGAAATGAAAAAAACGGCGTTGGTCATGATCTGTTTCGCAGTGGCGGCTCTTGCGGGTTGCGGCAATTTTGAGTGGTTTCCCTCCAGCAGCGGCGGTGGCGGCACAACTCCCGTCCCGCCTCCTCCCGGCCAAGTCATTACCGATCTCCAGGCGGATACCGTTACCACCTTTAATCCTTACTCGGTGACTTTCGGCACCATAACCTCTTCCACCACCACGACTTCAATCAGCGTGAGCGGTGACATCAGCAGCATGTATGCCGTAAATGGCGGTGCACCGACCAATATTGCCGGCACTGTAAAAACAAATGATGTGGTGACTGTTCAGAACACCTCCTCAAATTATGGCACAAATCAGACGATCTCTACTCTGCTTAATGTGGGGGGGGCCAGCGCCTATTACAACAGCACCACGGGGTCACTCATCTTCCTGACAATAAAGAGTGTCCCGCTCGGCACCAATTATCCCTCGACCGTTGTGACGGTTCCGGCCACGTTGCCGGGAAGTTTCGTTTTTCCGGCAACCATCACCTTGGATGCAACCAAGACGACTGCTTCCGGCAGCACCATATGGGTCAACGGAGCTCAGGCGTCCCCCGGCGTGACGATCAATCCCGGTCAGACCCTTCAGCTGAAACATACCACTGCGTCGACTTCAGCCACGACCGCCATGACGGCCGTTACTCTCACCCCCACCAGCGGCACGGCGTATTCGGTGACGTTCAAGACGGTGACCCAGTAGCCATTCCGCCTAAAACAACGAAAGCATAAGGAAAGGGAGAACGGCTGAACCGTTCTCCCTTTCTTGTAAAAACTCTCTCCACTGTACCGTTCAGTTCTAAGGGCCTCCGAGCGAGTTCCTTAACAGGTGGAAACCTTTGATGTCGCTTCAGGCAAATCCCGCGTGTTGGGGCAGCACACCACGACTTGAAAAGGTCTCCGTTTTTTCAGTATTCCGCCTGGGCTGTGTAAACTTCACGAATACAGTAGAGAGAACTCGTAACCTGAATTTGATACTATTCTTCCCCCGCGGAGAAATCAAGAGAGTTTTTACGAATGCTAAAAATAATTTATTCATCCCGTCAGCACCCCCCAGAGCATCTTCGTGCCGATGACCAAGAGCAGCAGGGCGAAGATCTTTTTGAGCCGTGAGACCGGCAACCGATGGGCCAGTCGGGCGCCCAAGGGGGCCGTGAAAAAACTTGCGGCGGTAATCCCCATGAGGGCCGGCAGGTAAACGAAACCGACGCTATAGGGAGGAAGCCCACCGGTACGGAGGCCGTTAGCCACGTAGCCCAAGGCCCCCGACAGAGCGATGGGGAATCCGATGGCGGCGGAGGTGCCGATGGCGGTATGCATTCTCATGTTGCACCAGACGAGAAAAGGAACCGACATGCTGCCGCCGCCGATACCCACGAGGCTGGAGATCAGGCCGATCCCTCCTCCCACCAGGGAAGAGCCCGGTAATCCCGGCAATTGACGGTGTGGTTTCGGCTTGATGTCCAGGAGCATCTGCGTCGCCACGTAGTAGGTGAAGATGATGAAGAAGAGCTTGAGGAAAGAGCTGGAGAGTTGGGTCGCGACCCAGGAGCCGAAAAGGGTGCCGACGATAATCCCCGGCGTGATCAGCCGGACCACTCGCCACTCCACTGCCTGGTGCGCCTCATGGGCCCGCACACTGGAAAATGAGGTGACGACGATGGTGGCAAGTGACGTCCCCAGGGCCAGCTGCAGGATGTGGGGAGCGGGGAGTGCTTGCCAGGTGAAGCTGAAGAGGAGCATGGGGACGATAATCAGTCCCCCCCCCACACCCAGCAGTCCGGCCAGCAGGCCGGCGCACGAACCGAGTGCGAGATATATCAGACAGGTGGTAATCATGGGAAATCTCCGTGGCATGTCGTTTGACTACACCGGTGAATACCACATCCGACGAAAAATCTCCATGGCGATACGTTTATGTAGGGGCACGGCGCGCCGTGCCCAGGTAACGCAGGGCGATTCATCGTATGACCGGTTATTCTGTTGATTTTTTCGGTTAATGCCGCTACAAGCAAGAAGGGAAGGGAGGAGACCAATGAAAATAACCCGCAGGCCGGCATGGCTGCAAAAAAAAGTCCGGCCGGGGGCTCATGGCGAGATGGACCGGCTGGTGGGGGACTTGAGGCTCAACACCGTTTGCCGGGAAGCCTGCTGCCCCAACATTACCGACTGCTTCAGCCGGAAGCAGGCGACCTTTCTGATTCTGGGCTCGGCTTGTACCCGTCTTTGCTCGTTCTGCTCGGTGGTCAAGACGCAGCCGCTCCCCCCCGATAACGACGAACCGGCGCGGGTGGCGGAGGCGGTAAGCCGGTTGGGGCTCCGTCACCTGGTGATTACCAGCCCGACCCGGGATGATCTCCCCGACGGTGGCGCGGCGCAGTTCGCCGCCACGGTGGCGGCGGTCCGCGGAAGATCTCCGGCCACGACGGTGGAACTCCTTATTCCCGATTTGGGCGGGAGCCGGGAAGCCCTTATCACGCTCCTTGGCGCCCCACCGGATATTCTCGGACACAACGTGGAGACCGTGCCGCGGCTCTATGCCATCAGGCAGGGGGCTGATTACCACCGGTCGCTAGCTCTGCTCGCCCTGGCGCGGGAGCTGGCGCCGGGGGTGAAGAGCAAGTCGGGGATCATGGTGGGATTGGGGGAGACGGAGGAAGAGCTGCTGCGGCTCTTCGTTCAGTTGCGGGAAGTCGGCTGTTCCTATTTGAGTATCGGGCAGTACCTGGCGCCCAGCAGGAGTCATGAGCAGGTACGGGAATTCATCTCTCCGGAAAGGTTCGACTATTACCGGGAAGAGGCGCTTGCTCTCGGTTTTGCGCACGTGGAGAGCGGTCCCTATGTCCGAAGCTCCTATCTGGCGGAGCAGTATCTGGATAAGCCGGTCTGAATCCCTTCTCCTGTGGCCGGCCGGTATTATTGAGCCGCCATCGGTTCAACCCGGATTGCCCCGGGGATCACCGGGCAGCAACTTTCGCACCTCCCGCAACCGATGCAGCTCTCCCTGTCGACCATGACTTCGGAGCCCCAACTCACCCGGATGGCTCCCTGGGGGCACTGCTCACTGCAGGTAAAACAGCCGCCGGCGGCAAGGCAGCCGGTTTTCATCCAGGCTAACCCCAGACGTAGTGGTTTTTCATCGACGGGATAGGCCAGGACCCCCGTGGGGCAGGCGGCGATGCAGAGGGTACAAACACTGCATCCCCTGGCGCTGAAATCCATGACCGGTCCGGTGATGTCCGGCGGACGGGCGATAACCTTTTCCGGGCAGGCTTTCTCGCAGAGAGTGCACTCTCCGCATCCCCCTGCCTTTTCGGGGATGAAGCCGGGTGGGCGGATAACATGTGGGGAGTCAGCCTGACCTTTGGGTTCCCGGGAGGTCAGGAGCATCTTGCCCAGGGAGAATAGCCCCTGCGTAAGAAACTCCTTACGGGAATGACTCATTTTTTCCTCGGTGTACCGGCCGGCTTGTCCAGGTCGAACGTGATATTTCCCTGGCCGTGGCATTGAGTGCAGGTCAATCTCTCGGGATGAGGGGTTTGGGGTGCGCCGTTTATACCCTTTTCATGGCAGGTCAGGCAGTTGCGTAGTTCTCCCCCCTTGGTGAGGCTGTGGGGGGCTTCCGGCGGTGTCCCTTCGGCGGAGGAGACCTCTTTTTCGGTGACGCCGTCATGCTCGGATCCCCATGCGGTAGAAGTGAGCGCCAGGAGTGCCGCCGTTACGGCCATCAGGGCCGCCTTGAAAAAGCGTTTCATTGTCTGACTCCTTTCTTCTGTTTCTTCGTGTCCTTCGTGGATATGCAGTTCACGCCTTCTCCACTTTCACCGCGCACTTCTTGTAATCCGGCTCTCCCGAGATGGGACAGAAGGCGTCGATACAGAGCTCGTTGATCATCTTGGTCTCATCGAAAAAAGCGACAAAGACATTTCCCTTTTCCGATTTCCCCCGGCCGTTCAGGTCCACCGGAAGGATAATGGTTCCCCGCCTTGAAGTTACTTTCACCTTGTCCAGATGTTTGATCCCCAGTTTTTTGGCGTCATCGGGGTTCATCTCGCAGACCGCCGCCGGGTAGGCCCGTTTCAGTTCCGGCACCCGGTTTGTCATGGTCCCCGTGTGCCAATGCTCCAGGACCCGGCCGGTGCAGAGCCAGAAGGGATACTCCTTGTCCGGCGATTCCGCGGGGGGCTCGTAGGGGCGGGCCCAGATGACAGCCTTGCCGTCATCCTTCTTGTTCTTGTAGAACTTGATCCCTTCACCTTTTTTCACATAGGGGTCATACCCCTCGGCGTAGCGGTACAGGGTCTCCTTGCCGTTCACCACCGGCCAGCGCAAGCCCCGGGCCTTGGTGTACGCTTCGTAGGGGGCCAGATCTTTTCCCCCCAGGGTGAATTGGCGGTACTCTTCCCACATCTCCTTGTGCGGACTCTTGGGGTTGTAGGGGAAGAGGGCGCCATGTCCCAGACGCCGGGCAAACTCCATGAGCTGCCAGAGATCGTCCCTGGCCTCTCCCGGCGGCTCCACCTGCTTGAACCACTGTTGGGTCCGCCGCTCGGCGTTGCCGTAGGCCCCCTCCTTCTCCACCCAGCCGGCGGAGGGGAGGATCACGTCGGCCAGTTCCGTGGACTTGGTGGGATAGATATCGGAGACGACGATGAACCGTCCGTCTCCCTTGCGGGCTCCAGCCCGGTAGCGGTTCAGCTTGGGCATGGACTGGAAAGGATTGGTGACCTGAATCCAGATGCATTTCAGGTCCCCCCGGTCCAGGGCGCGAAACATCTCCACCGTATGCATGGACGGTTTGTCCGGAATTTTGGAGACCGGGACATTCCAGATCTTGGCCGCCTTTTCCCGGTGCTCGGGATTGGTTACCACCATGTCCGCCGGGAGACGGTGGGTAAAGGTCCCCACCTCCCGGGCCGTGCCGCAGGCGGAGGGCTGACCGGTGAGGGACAGGGGATTTTCGCCGGGGCGGCAGATCTTGCCGGTGAGGAGGTGGACGTTATAGGCCAGGTTGTTAACCCAGGTCCCCCGGCTGTGCTGATTGAACCCCATGGTCCAGAGGGAGTTGACCTTGCGGCTACTGTCGCCATAGAGAGCAGCCATCTCCTCGATGCTCTCCACGGGGACGCCGGAGAGCTCGGATACGTATTCGGGGGTGTAGAGTTTGAGAAACTCCTTGTACTCCTCGAACGTTATCGCCTTGGGTTCATCCACCAGGAGCTTGGTTCTATCTTCAAGACCGTAGCCGATGTTCTCTTTTCCCTTCTTGAAGACCACATGCTTACTGATGAACTGCTCGTCGTAGGTTTTGTCCCGGATGATGATATGGGCGATGCCGTTCAGCAGGGCCAAGTCTGACTGGGGGGTGAACCTGATGTATTTATCCGCCATCTGGGAGGTGCGGGTCCGGCGGGTTCCGATGTCGATGATCCTGACCCTGGGATTCTTCAGCCGGTTGTCGATGAGCCGGGAAAAGAGGACCGGATGGCATTCGGCCATGTTGGCTCCCCAGAGAAAGAAGGTATCTCCCAGGTCCAGGTCGTCATAACATCCCATGGGCTCGTCGCTGGCGAAGGTGGAGATGAAGCCGGTCACCGCCGAGGCCATGCAGAGGCGGGCGTTGGGCTCCACGTTGTTGGTGCCGATCCCCCCCTTGAAGAGTTTGGAAGCGGCGTACCCCTCGAAGATGGTCCACTGCCCCGAGCCGTAGATGGCCACCGAGTTGGGGCCATGTTTTTCAATGCTCTCCTGGTACTTTGAGGCGATGAGGGTCATGGCCTCCTCCCAGGACGCTTTCCGGAATCCATTCCCTTCACGGATGAGGGGGGTGGTGAGGCGATCCTTCCCCTGAAGAATCTTGGCCAGGAAATACCCCTTGATGCAGTTGAGTCCCCGGTTCACCGGGGCTGCCGGGTCTCCCTTGGTGGCCACCACCTTGCCGTTTTTGACCCCCACGAGGACGCCGCAACCGGTGCCGCAGAAGCGGCAGGGGGCTTTCCCCCAGGTGATACCGTCATTGGCGGCCTCGGCCTGGGCCACGATTCCCCGGGGGACGACCGCCCCGGCGGCGGTGAAGGCGGCAGCCGCCGCGCCGGCTTGTAAAAACTTCCGTCTGCTCCATTCCATGTCAGTTCTCCCCTCGTACTGCGTCGCTATCAGCACCCGCTTCTTCCAGATCCTCGAAATTATGGTAGGCAAGGCGGACAGTCTGTACCCCCTCCATGTCGGAGAGTCGTTTAACCGTATCCACCTCTCCCTGCACCGTATCCGACTGGATGACGGCGATGATCGTGCTACCGTCGGGGGCGCCGTGCACCTCGACCCCGCTCTCGGCGGCGACAAGTGGCGTCAACTTTTCAGACAACCCCGGCCGGCAGGTGATGACGACTCCGGAAACAGGCATGGGAAAACCTCCGACTCAAGAGCTTCAGGCGTGATGGTAGCCTGTAAAAATCGGTTCATCTTCCGCCTGCTCTTGAGTGATGTCCTTGACGTAGGTCAAGTGCAGGATTTTCGTTACTGCTTTTCTCCCCGTACCTCCGCGTCCGCCGCGGCAAGAGCCGTGGCAGGCCTTTTTAAATGATTTGCAATAAAAAAACATACCAACCGTTTGTCATCTCTGTCTCTTGTTTGTCATCCTGAGCAACGCGAAGGATCCGCTGTAGATTTGACTGCAAAAACAAAAAGCAGTTTCTTCGCTATCGCTCGGAATGACAGGCTTTTGTTTGTATTTTGTGTTGTGCCGCAGAGAGGTTTTTTCCTCCCGGCTTGTCCGGCTTGGGAGAAGGGGGGAGAGGATGAAAGAGGTTGAACAATTTTGTGCCGGGTGGTATGTAGATGCCACCCCACCCGAAAAACTATCGGGGGGTGGCAACCGCACGCCAAGGGAGAATCATCATGATCATAGATACCGACCTGGGAGCTTTTTTTTCATCACCGGCCTACGGCGTGGTGGGCGCCTCCACCAACAGGGAGAAGTACGGCAACAAGGTGCTTCGCTGCTACCAGCAGAATGGGCGAACCGTGTACGGCGTCAACCCCCGCGCCACGGAGATCGAAGGGGCCCCCTGCGTGGCGAGTGTGGCGGAGCTTCCCGATGACGTGCAAAGTATCTCCGTCATCACTCCTCCCGTTATCACCCGGCAGGTGGTCACCGCGGCAATCGCCCACGGGATCAAGAACATCTGGATGCAGCCGGGCGCGGAGGATCTTCTTGCCGTGGAGGAGTGCCGGAAGCATGGCGTCAATGTCATCGCCGACGGGAGTTGCATCCTGGTGGTGCTGGGGTACAGCGATCATTGACCGCTAAGGGGAGGGGATCTGGAGGAGTGTTGGAAGCGGTTTCCGTGCTTAACCGGTTTTCCAGTGAATCGCCAGCCAGATTGTGGGGGAGTTCGGTGCGGTCCAGGCGACCCGGTGTCGACAGCCGGCGGGCAGGAGCAGGTACTCGCCAATTTCCAGTTCCCGTGGTTCGGCTTCCCCTTCAATGAGGAGTCCGGCCCGACCCGAGAGGAGGAGGACCCATTCATCCCATTTCTGGTCGTACCACTCCCCCTCCGGTGTCGCCTGGCCGTGGGAGATGATCCGTTCGATTTTGACCCCGTCCCGCTCTAAGAGGGTCTGGAATGCTTCGCCTGATGTGGCGTCAGGGAGGTTGGTGAAAATGTTTCCGGTTGCGATAGTCATGAAATAACCCGTGAGCCAAAAAGATGTTTATCCACGAAGGTCACGAAGAAACACGTTGTGGGATAAGGGACAATTGCAACCTTTATTTGACGTCCATTACTGGTTCTGATTTCCTTCGTGAACCTTCGTGCGCTTCGTGGATAGTTGTTTTCGGATGAAAAAGGGACGACCCATCATGGCGCCGTCCCTTTTTTGACGACTGTTTCTTGTACGCCTACAGCCCCTTGAACGCTTTACGGGCGGCAACGATACTCTTGTCCATATCCGACTCTTCGTGGGCGATGGAGACGAAGCCGGTTTCGAACTGGGAAGGGGCCAGATAGATCCCCTCGTTCAGCATGGTCCGGAAGTATTTTGCGAATGCCTGAGTATCGCAGAGCGCCGCACTGTCCCAGTCCCGCACCTCCCCACCGGTGAAGAAGGCGCAGAACATGCTTCCCACCCGGGTGGAGAAGAGGGGATAGCCTGCGTCCCTGGCCGCCCCGGCGATGCCGCTTGCCAGGTAGGCGCTCTTGGCTTCCAGGTCGGCATAGAAGCCGGGCTGTTGCAGGAGCTTCAGGGTGGCGATCCCGGCGGACATGGCCAGGGGGTTGCCGGAGAGGGTTCCCGCCTGATAGACGCCGCCGGAAGGGGAAAGTTTTTCCATGATATCTTTCCTGCCGCCGAAGGCGCCCACCGGGAGACCGCCGCCGATGATTTTCCCCAATGTTGTCATGTCGGGGGTGACACCGTACAACTCTTGTGCGCCGCCATAGGATACCCTGAAGCCGGACATGACTTCGTCAAAGATGAGAATAGCCCCTTCCTGGGTGCAGATATCACGGAGCCCTTCCAGAAAACCTTCGGCGGGGGGGACGGTCCCCATGTTACCGGCAACCGGTTCCACGATGATGCAGGCAATGGTTCCGCTGTTCTCGGCGAAGAGGGCTTTTACCGATTCCAGATCGTTGAAGCGGGCGGTAAGGGTATGCTTGGCGAAATCCACCGGGACGCCGGGGGAGTCGGGGACCCCGAAGGTGGCGGCGCCGGAGCCGGCCTTCACCAGGAGGGAATCGGCGTGACCGTGGTAGCAGCCGGAGAACTTGAGGATATTATCCCTCCCGGTGTACCCCCGGGCCAGCCGGATGGCGCTCATGGTCGCCTCGGTGCCGGAAGAGACCATCCGGACCATTTCAATGGAGGGAACCGCGGCGATGACCATCTCCGCCAGGGTGATTTCAAGCAGGGTGGGGGCGCCGAAGCTGCTGCCGCCGGCGGCGGCTTCCTGTACTGCTTTCACAATTTCCGGCCGGCAGTGACCCAGGATCATGGGGCCCCAGGAGCCGACGTAGTCGATGAACTCGTTATTATCGGCGTCGGTGATCCGGCAACCGGCGGCGCTTTTGATGAAGAGGGGGTCGGCGCCCACGGAGCGAAAGGCGCGCACCGGGCTGTTGACCCCGCCGGGGATCAGCTCCTTGGCGCGGGCGAAGAGTGCGGAAGAGTTGGTCGTGTTCATAGGGATACCTCGCTGTATGGATTACGTCGGGGAAGATAGGTGGAGTCGGATTTCGTAGCATTACCGGGGAGAATTGTCAACGGCGAAAACCGGGGAGGCGTGTGGCGATTCAACGGGTCGGTCCGCAGTCGGCTGATTGAACGTAGGGGCGAAGCAAGGTTCATCTGCTTCGCCCGCTCTTGATCATTGTCGACGCACTCGCAAATGCGGTCATTGCGAGCGACATGTGCTGAGCGAAGTAGAAGCAAGCGAAGTAATCCAGTATCTCGATAACATCCTAAGCCAGACAAGCCGGAACCAAACAGGAAATTCAAAGGCAATCACAAAGCCATTTAAAATCAGCACACGGATGACACGGATCTAACGGATCAAGGCGGATCAATCTTTTCCGTAACACCCAAAAGCTTGTTTTTGATTAATCCGCCTTGATCCGTAATGGAAAGTTTAACTGGGTAATGACAGGGGAGTCATTACCCAGTTGGATTCATTCCTTACCCTCAACATGGCCGGATTCAGGCAGGCGCGGAAGTCAAGTATGCCTAATTGCGATATTTTTGGATGGTCGCGAAGTATATTTCGTGACCATCCTGCTCCTTGATCGACGATTTCAAAAATTTCGGATGGTTACCATTGATAACTTCATAACCGTTACGACAAAGCTCGCCATCGAAGTTCTCGTTTCGAGCTATGGGAAGCGCTTCCCACAATGTCGGAGCTTCGTTCCCGGTTACGTTCCCGTGTTGAGCTTGGGAACGAGAAATATCCTCACGCCCAAAGACGACGTTCACGGAAAAATGAACGGGTTGATGATGGTCAAACGCCGATCAATAACTTGACCGTGCTGAAGGTCTTCCGAATAGAGAAAAGTACAGGAATGTTCCAGCGCAGCGGCGAGAATGAGACTGTCCCAGTTCGAAAAACCATGCTTCCCCATCAGATCAAATGAACGCCGGACTATCGGAACGTCTAAGGGAATGACGGTGAACAATTCCATAAATTCGAGGGCATAACGTATTGCCTCGTCGCGGGCATGAATTCTCTTGCGCACGGTAACAGCAACAAACTCGTTGATTACTTGCGTGCTGATAAAAATCGTTGCGGAGGCAAGCAGGAGATCATGGACACGTTTCTTTTTTTCAAGATTATCAGCGGTGTAGTAGATGAGCAGATTCGTATCGAGAAAAAACTTAGCGCTCATGGGCTTCATCTCGATTGAATCGATAATCCTGTGGTAATTTCCCCTGAGATTCATCAAAAATTCGTTGGAGTCGCAGGTGGCGGGCTGATTCAGTTGTGGTGGTCCGGTCGGTACGTTTGGGTTTTGCCACATATTTATGGATGAGAAAATCGTAAAAATCAAATAGTTCCCGGCGAGCTGACCGGGGAAGACGTTCAATCTCCATGGTTTTTTGCATAAGGAGGGGACTCCCTTTTAAATTAATTCCGCCCACGATCCGACCGTCGGCAGCAACACCAATAATCTACGCCATTGCCGGTTTCGCTGCAAGCAGGTTTTCATCATACTTACTGATAACGCCGATCTTCGGCACGTACGTTCCTCCCCTTTCAAGCTTGCCCTGAGCGTAGTCGAAGGGGTGGAGGACAGGAGGGGGATGGGGTTCAGGAAGGCGCGGAAGTCAAGTATGCCTAATTGCGGGCTTTTTGCGATGTTCCCGAAGTATATTTCGGGAACATCCATCTCTTTGAGGGTAGACTTGAATGATTTCAACCTCTTACCCTTGATAACCTCGTAACTGCTTGCCCGGAGTCTTTGCTCATCCTTTTTCTCCCCATACCCGCCCGATGGCGGCGTGGACTCATGCCGCCGGTTTGAAGTTCCCGCGGATACCCGTTCACCCTGAATGCAAAACTTCCTATCCTCCCGTTGGAATGGAAGGAGTTAAACCTGTCGCGGACAATATTGATGCTCCCGCAAATTCCGTCATTGCGAGCAATGACGTCTTGAGAGAGAATTTGCGGGAGTATCACGTTTAACTGCGTAATGGAAATTTTAACTGGGTAATGACAGGGGAGTCATTACCCAGTTGGATTCATTCCTTACCCTCAACATGGCCAGATTCAGGAAAACGCGAAAGTAAAATATGCCTAATTGCGAGGTTTTTTGGATGGTCGCGAAGTATATTTCGTGACCATCCTGTTCCTTGATCGACGATTTCAATAATTTCGGATGTTTACCCTTGATAACTTCATAACCGTTACGCCCGGATCTTTGCTCATCCCTTTTCTCCCCATACCCGCCCGATGGTGGCGCGGATGTTGGCCTCCATTTTTGTCTTCAGGCGTCTTGCTCCGGCGACGGCGGCAAGATCTTCTTCCAGTTCGGCGACGATTTTTTGTTGGGTTTCGAGAGGGTGGAGGGGAATGGGGATTTGACGAAGATCGTCGGAATTAATCTTTAGCGTACCGTGTGCTGCGGTTTCCATAATACTGTTGAATCGTGTCGTCTGCCGCCTAAGTGCGAATGCCAAAAAAGCCGCTGAAATTAGGGTCGTTATGGGGTGTATCGCCTTTAAATCTTGGTTGAACGCGCAAGGATTCATTACTTCGCAGATTGGAACTCCATTCGCAAGCCCCATTCCCCGAACAAGGATTAACAGTGAACCAATGGGAGCTATCTGGGTAGCCGTTTCGGTAATAGCGGCCTCGGAGACGTGCATTGTGGTATCATAAATTCGGTCGGTTTTCAGGTCTTTGGCCGACACCCAGGGGATTTTGCCGGTCCAATATGAATCATTGGCTTTTGAAGGCCAGGATTCATATTGCTTTTTGTTAGAAACTTTCCGCTTGTCAACTTGATTGCTTCTCCAAGTTTGACCATTTCGTACTGTGCACTTGATACCGGACTATCTCCTTCAGAATACGAATCAAAACTCAGATTGTATTCCCGCTGTTCATCCAGATGTTTACGCAACGGAAACGGTAGATTACCCGTCTTGCTACGGTCGGCTCCGTAGGCGATGACGGCCTCTTTCAGGCGGGTGTCGAAGAATGATTGCAGTGGATTAACCCCATCCCCTCCCCGACCCTCCCCTTGAAGGGGAGGGAGATTAGTGGTGGCGGTGTCTCCTTGAAGGGGAGAAATATTCGTTGTGTCGGTACTCTCTTGAAGGGGAGAACGATTCTTCGTTTGCGTTGCTTCTCTTGAGGGGCTCGAATGTTTGCCTTTAGTTCCCTCCCCTTCAAGGGGAGGGTTAGGGTGGGGATGGGTTTCATAGGGCGGGAGTTTCTCTGAAGTGGAGTAGTCGGATATCTTGGCGTATGCACTATCCGCAATCTTGAAAAACTCCGCCGTCTCCTTGGCAAAGGCGATCCGGAAGCGGGCGCGCTTTTTCTCCTCCGTACCCGCCGTGAGAGATTTTATCGCCTCCTCCAGCGCCCGGCACTTCTCGTACTGCTTCCGAATCAGGCTGAATCCGGCGGTCTGAGCTTTGTACGCTTCCAGCCGGATGAATTCGCTCCGCGCCTTGATCAAGACCTTGGGCATATCGGCTTTGCCGCTGCTTTGCTCCAGATGAAGCCGCAGCTCTTCCAGGTTCTTCTTCCCCAAGGTCAGAACATTCAATGCTTCCGGCAGATCGTTCCTGGCGGTGGGCGCTCGGTTGGTGTTGAGGGAATAACCGTCGTTCTCCACCTTGACGAGGATGATCTCGTCACGCCCCCGCGCCACTTTCCGGTCAACGAAAATAATGGAGGTCTTGACGCCGGAATAGGGCTGAAAGATTTGGGCGGGGAGCGAAACCACGGCCCAGAGCCCGGCCCCTTCCACGAGCCATTTACGCAGTTCCACATAATCGCCGCTGTTTTGAAAGATGATCCCTTCGGGAACGATGAACCCGGCCATGCCGTCCGGGGTGAGATGCTCCAGGATGTAGTCCGAGAAGAGTACCTCCGCCTTACTGGCCCGGATGCGGAATTTTGCGTGGGTCTCCACCCCACCTTTCGGTGTCATGAACGGGGGATTGGCCAGGATGCAGTCGTATTTATCCTTCCAGCGCTCTTCGGAGGTGAGGGTGTCGTATTCGTGGATGCGCGGACTCTTGAACTGGTGCAGGAAGAGATTGACCCTGGCCAGCCGCGTCATGAGCGGGGTGATGTCGTACCCTTCGATGCCGTCGCCCAACCGTTGCCGATCCTCCTGGGTGAGTTTGTCCCCCCAGTTAACCGGAATCCCCTCGATTTCCTCGTTGTTGAGGGTGACGCGACAGTGCTCCATGCCGGTGGTCTGTTTCCGGAGGATATGCTTATAGGCTGAAAGGAGGAAGCCGCCGGTGCCGCAGGCCGGGTCCAGGATGGTGTCTCCCTTGTCCGGGTCCCGCGCCCCTTGATCTGGATGTAGTCAGAAGGGGAGAAGATGGGACGGGCCAGGACGATGTTGAGGATATCCTGGCAGTCGTACCCGGTGGTCATCATCCCCACGGTGACGCAGACGCGGGTCCGGGAACTCTCATAATCGATCAGGTCGGGGTGGTGGGAACTCCAGCCGTTGAGGTTGTTTTCGGCGAAGCTGATGGCGTTATCCTGGGAACCGGCGATGTCCGAGGTGACCTGTACGGCGAAGTCGGAGCCGGCGCCGTACTTTTCAGGGAACAACCGCATGGCCTCGCTGTTGAGCAGTTCGGTTATGATGGTGCAATGGGCGCGGGAGACGCAGAAAAAGATGCTCTTGCCGATCTCGCCGGAAAGTGGGTCACGCTTGGCGTTATTCAGGAAACAGCGGACCAGGGAGAGGTTTGTTGCCGGGGGTCGTTGCTCCGCATTTCGTTCTGATCGACCCCTTTCAGATAATCCTTGGGGGTGGCGGTGAGCCCCAGTTTGGCGCCGAGGAAATAGTCGAAAATTACCCGGTTGTTGCCGCCGATGGTCCGGTGGGCTTCGTCGGAGATGACGAGTTGAAAGTCGTTGGGAGAAAAGAGCTTCAGATAACGGTTGTCCGTGGAAAAACTCTGGATGGTGGTGATGACTACCTGGGCGTCATGCCAGTTGTCTCGGTTTCTCTTGTAGACGACCGAGGTGATGGCGTCTTTCGCCAGGTAGGCGGTGAGATTCTTGTACGCCTGATTTTCCAGCTCGATCCGGTCCACCAGAAAGAGCACCCGGTCGGCGTTGCCGGAGCGGATGAAGAGCTTGATGATGGCGGCGCTGAGGAGGGTCTTGCCGGTGCCGGTGGCCATTTCATACAGAAAGCGCCGTTTACCCAGAAGATACTCCTTCTGAAGAGCCTTTGCCGCCTCCACCTGGTAGCCGCGCAACAGGCGGACACCTTTGTTGACGACTGCGTCATTTCGCTCCGCCTGGGAGTAGCCGGGCCAGAGCGCGTCCTGAGAAAGGGCGATGTACTCCGTCGTTACCGCTATCTCCCTCATCTTTTCCGGGTCGGGCTGCCAGCGTCCGGCTTCACCCAGCTGTTTCAGGGAGAAAAAACGGGAAATAACCGTCGGGTTACCCTGCTCCAGGTCCC
Source organism: uncultured Desulfuromonadales bacterium (assembly GCA_903929485.1). GTDB lineage: Bacteria > Desulfobacterota > Desulfuromonadia > Geobacterales > CAIOGM01 > CAIOGM01. The sequence continues at coordinate 485 of CAIYUY010000316.1, read as the reverse complement.
AGTAGTAATGAACATTACCGTTGGAGAGAAAGATGTGGCGGATATTTTGACCGCGAGCATAGGCTCGTGCCTGATCCTTGGCCGTGAGCGGATCGATGCTCTCCCGTTTCGCCTCCACCAGGGCGACCGGTCGGCTCTGTTCGTTCAGGAGCAGATAATCAATAAAGCCGTCCGGCGCCTGTTCCAGGTCGTTGCCCATCTTGTCGTTGGCGAATTTCCCCTTCTTCGTCCGGTGCTCCAGGGAAATGTTTGCCTTCCCGTTTGGAGAATCAAAGAATCGCCAGCCCGACTGTGCCAGGAGAAAATCAATTTTGATGCGGGCTTTGGCTTCCTTGCTGCTCATGGTAAAGCGCCGTGCGATAATTTTCGGCTGAATCGTGCGATAATCGGCCGCGCCGAATTGCTTGATAGCTTCAAATCATATTTGAAAACAATTTAAGCCACCTCCCCTTTTAACCCTCCTAACTATTCTCCCTACACCATCA